>JAYUWL010000156.1:0-13577 GCA_043753585.1 Burkholderiales bacterium | reverse complement strand
GTGTAATGACCGGCGATGACACCCGGCAACATGCCTGAATACCAGACACTCGGCCCCGGGTTGAACAGCCCGACATCAGTTTCGAACGGCGGTGCCAGCGCCAGTTGCCGCAACACCTCGACATGGGCGTGCCCGCCACCAATCAGGGCGAGCGTTTGTTTCAAGGCAAATCCCCGGCGCGCAGCAGAAATACGCCCGCTTCCGCCGCCGTCGTGGCAAGCCAGGTGAAGGGTAGGGTCGGGAATGCATCCTCCACCCCATCGCGATTGTGGCCCACGTCAACGAGCAGGACACCGTTGCCGGAAAGATGATTTTTCGCGTCGGCCAACACGCGCCGTACCACGTCATTGCCGTCGGCACCCGCCGCCAGTGCGAGCTTGGGCTCAGAGCGAAATTCGCTCGGCAACGCGGCCATACTGGCGTCGGTGACGTAGGGCGGGTTGCTGATGATCAGGTCGTACTTCTGATTACCAAGCGCAGCGAACAGGTCGCTTTGCACGATGCTGATGTCCTCGTCCATTCGATGCAATGCAACGTTCTCACGCGCCACCGCCAGCGCCTCGGACGAGATATCGGCAGCTGTGACATGTGCGCTTGCGAACGCATGGGCGGCAAGTATTGCGAGGCAGCCCGAGCCGGTGCAAAGATCAAGCACTTCACTCACGTCGTCCGGATTTTCGATCCAGTCAGAGAGGCTGTCATCAAGCAGCTCACCGATGAACGAGCGCGGAATCAGGACGCGTTCATCGACCTTGAAACGCAAGCCCATCTGCTCGACAAAGCCCAGAATATAAGCAGCGGGAACCCGATCAAGCACGCGATACTTGAGCGCATTGAACACTTGCTTTCGCTCAAATCCGGTGAGCGAATAGCTGCTCATTTGTTTGAAACTGTCGAGCGGCAAATCGAGCGTGCCGAGAATCAGGAAGAGGGCGTCCTGTCCTGCGTCCGTCGTGCCTTGCCCGAATTGCGCATCAACCCGCGCCAGTGAGCTCACGCCGAAGCGCCACCAGTCGCCGATGGTGGCAAGCTCTTGCGGAACTGCATTGGGGAAGGTAAGGGGTGTTAAAAAACTCATGACGATAACAATGACTTCAAGACTTGCAGATAAACCTCACGCAGGGGTTCTATGTCGTTTACGGCAACGCATTCGTTGATCTTGTGAATGGTTGCGTTGGTAGGCCCGAATTCAACCAGTTCCGGGCACCATGTTGCGATAAATCGACCATCAGAGGTGCCCCCCGTGCAGGAGAGTACGGGCGCGATGCCTGTGACTTTTTCAATGGCCTGCTTCACGGTCGCGACGAGCGCGCCCTGCTCGGTCAAAAATGGCAAACCGAGGCCCGTCCATTCGATGTCACAGGGCACACTGTGGCGACACATCATGGCGGTGAAGCGCGACTTCAAAGTCTCATGCGTGCTCTCGGTTGAATACCGAAAATTGAACAACATCTCAAGCGCGCCGGGGATGACGTTGCCGGCGCCGGTGCCGGAGTTGATATTTGAGACCTGAAAGCTCGTAGGCGGGAAGTGCTCGTTGCCCTGATCCCAATGTTCGTGAGTCAGGGCGTTTAACGCCGGGGCTACGGAATGAATCGGATTTGAGGCGAGGTGTGGGTACGCGATGTGGCCCTGAATCCCGTTCACACGAACTTTGCCTGAAAGCGTGCCACGTCGGCCAATTTTGATCATGTCACCGAGCTTTTCCACCGAACTCGGCTCGCCGATGACGCAATAGTCAATGGCCTCGCCGCGCTCGCGCAGCATCTCGACCATCAGGCGGGTGCCGTCCACCGAAGGGCCTTCCTCGTCGGACGTCAAACAGAGCGCGATTGATCCCGCAGGGTTCGGATATACAGCAAGAAAGTCCTCCACGGCAGTCACAAACGCCGCGATCGAGGTCTTCATGTCTGACGCCCCGCGACCGTAAAGCAAACCGTCCTTCACAGTGGGCGTAAACGGATCGGCAAGCCACTGATCGCGTGGCCCTGCGGGGACGACATCGGTGTGACCGGCGAAGCAAACCAGCGGGCGGGCGTCGCCGCGTCGAGCCCACAGGTTGGTCACGCCGTTGCGACGTACTGTTTCCAGTCGGAACCCCAGTCGTGCCAGACGTGCGCCGACAATGCGCTGGCAATTGCTGTCATCCGGCGTGACCGAAGGTTGAGCGATCAATTGAGCGGCAAGCGCCGTGGTCCGGGACAAACCAGAGATCCCCGCGGCTACCCCTGCCATCATCGTGTACGTTCGGGTTGCGGGGTGATTTCGAAGTCATCAAAGCTCGCGGCGGCTTTTGAACCCTTTCGCTGTCCGCTAGTGCTGGCCGACTGCTGCGACTGATTGATGAGCCACGCGAGATTGGTCGGCGAATCGGCAGAGGTCAAGGCTTCTTCGTAGGTGATGACGCCGTTGAGATACATCTTGCTGAGCGCTTGCTCAAACGTACAGGATCCCGGCGTCAGACTTTGCTCCATCGCCTCCTTGATTTTGTGCATCTCGCCGGAAGTAATCATCTCGGCGATCAGCTTCGTGTTGATCAGCACCTCCACGGCTGGCTGCAAGCTACCGTTCTTGGTTTTAACCAGGCGCTGCCCGATGATTGCTTTGAGCCCGTAAGCGAGGTCTGCCAGCAGGCCGGAGCGCGCGTCTTGCGGGTACATGTTGATGATGCGCGAAAGGGCGTGGTAGCTGTTGGTCGCGTGCAGTGTAGTCAGGCACAGGTTGCCGGTGAGCGCATGCGTCAGCGCATGTTGCATGGTGGAGCGATCACGTACCTCGCCAATGAGCAGCAGATCGGGCGCTTCGCGCAGTGCGTTGGACAGCGCGTTTTCATAGCTCTTGGTATCGTGCCCGACCTCACGCTGATTCACCACGCAGCGTTTGTGCCGGATCAAATACTCAATCGGGTCTTCAACGGTGAGGATGTGTCCCGTCGTGTTGGTATTTCTGTGGTCGATCATCGATGCAAGAGAGGTCGACTTGCCCGAACCGGTCGAGCCAACCACGAGAATGAGCCCACGTCGTTCCACGGCCAGGTCGAGCAGCACCGAAGGCAAATTTAACGAGGCGAATTCGGGAACGCTGCTGCGGATGTAGCGAACCACCATCGAAACCGTGCCCCGCTGGCGCAACACGTTGATACGAAAATTTCCGTATTCAGGCTCAATGTGCGAAAGGTTCATTTCCCAGTCGCGCTCGAATCGGGCGATTTCGTCCTCGTTCATCACCTCGTACGCAATTTTTTGCGCAGTGGGCGCGTCGATGATCTGGGTGCTTACCGGCAGGGTGTCGTTGTTGATCTTTAAATGAATCGGCGCGCCTGCCGAGATAAACAAATCCGAAGCTTCGCGCTCGGACATCAGTTGCATTAAGCGGGTTAGATACATGGAGGTGGCGACGGAGCGCGAGTGTCAATACTGCGAGAATAACGTTTTAATCGATTTTCTGTAAGGGTCTCAAACAAACATGCTGGCAGTCATCGGAGGTAGCGGCCTCGCCGGTCTCGGGCAAATGAATGTGATTCGTCGCGAGATCGCACGAACGCCGTTTGGAGAGCCGTCCGGCCCTCTCACTTTTGGCGAAATGAACGACGTGCCGATGTTGTTCATTGCCCGCCACGGGCCGGGCCATATTCACGCCCCGCACCGCATCAATTACCGCGCTAATGTCTGGGCGCTTAAGCAGGCTGGAGCAACCGACTTGCTGGCGGTTGCAGCGGTTGGCGGCATCGCCGACAACACCGGCCCCGGCGTGATCGCGGTGCCCGATCAAATCATCGACTACACCTACGGGCGCGAACACACGTTTTGCGATGGCAGTGATCGCAATGTCGTGCATGTGGATTTCACGCGCCCCTACAGCGATGAGTTACGCGAAGCTATTGGGCGGGCAGCTACTGCGGTGAGCGAACCCGTCGTTGCGACGGGCGTTTACGGCGCTACGCAAGGCCCGCGTCTGGAAACCGCGGCGGAGATCGCCCGCATGGCGCGCGACGGCGCAACGCTCGTCGGCATGACCGGCATGCCGGAAGCGGCGCTGGCGCGGGAGCTCTCGTTGCGCTACGCCCATTTGTGCGTTGTTTCGAACTGGGCTGCGGGTTGCGGAAATAGCATCAACATGATTTCGCACGCCAATATCGACGCGACGCTCGACGCAAGCATTGGCCGCGTACAGCGAATCATTGCGGCGCTGGCGCTGGTCTACAAAGACAGGCCTTAACCGTGGCAGTTCGTGAGCTTCTCAGAATGGGTGACGCGCGCTTGCTGCGCGTCGCGCCACCGGTGCCGGAATCGATGTTCGACTCTGACGAAATGCACGAGCTAATCGCTGACCTGCTGGACACCATGAAAGCCGCGAGCGGTGCTGGCATCGCCGCCCCGCAAATCGGCGTTGATCTGCGCGTCGTCATCTTCGGCGGCACGGGTAAAAATCCGCGCTATCCCGATGCGCCGGATACCCCCTTCACGGTGC
This sequence comes from Burkholderiales bacterium, assembly GCA_043753585.1. Classification (GTDB taxonomy): domain Bacteria; phylum Pseudomonadota; class Gammaproteobacteria; order Burkholderiales; family Casimicrobiaceae; genus Casimicrobium. Next base: position 9,107 of record JAYUWL010000156.1, on the reverse strand, counting down.
TCTGTAACCCCGTGCTGGAGCCGCTGAGCGATGAGGTGTCCGCAGGGTGGGAAGGTTGCCTGTCGGTGCCGGGTTTACGCGGCGAGGTGCCGCGTTATGAGCGGTTGCGCTACTCGGGGCGGGACGCGACAGGAACTCTATTCGAGCGCACTGTTGACGGGTTTCACGCGAGAGTCGTACAACATGAATGCGATCACCTTGACGGGGTGCTCTACCCGCGACGGATTGTCGACATGACCAAGTTTGGCTTTACCGACGTATTGTTTCCGGCTTTGGTGGCGTAACGGGCTCGCTCGACCTACATCCGTCGAAGGCTAGGTTGCAAGCGCTTGATTTCATTGATAGCAACTACCGTGCGTTTCGACGGGTTCAGTGCGAACGGAATAATTCCGAGATTCTCTGGCTGGACGCTAGTCGTGTAACGTTTCATCATGTCGCGCCTGGCCTTGCGCTCCAAGCCGCTGCCAGCGGGCAGGGCGTCGCGCCGGTACGGATTTGGCTCGCTTTGCGCTGGATTGCCCGCGGCGAACTCGTTGATCTTTTCGCTGTGCGCTCGGCGGCCCACGATGGGTACAGCCTTTCGGTGCAAAACGCCAGCGCACTGGCGCTGTATTTCGCACAATGGTTGCGCCGTAAATGCGCTTTGCTGGACGCGGCTTCCGTCGTTAAATGAAATTATTTCGCGAAGGAATTTTTTCTGGAGTGACGGTTTGACGCTACGATTTGCTGTGCGCCTGAATTGAATCCAAAGGAGAAAAAATGCCCGTTATCACCAACGTCGAAGACCTGCGATTGCTAGCCAAAAGGCGGGTGCCGAAAATGTTCTACGACTACGCCGATTCGGGCTCGTGGACGGAGAGCACCTATCGGGGCAACGAGGCGGATTTTCAGGGCATAAAGTTTCGCCAGCGCGTCGCGGTGAACATGGAAAACCGAACGACGGCGACGACGATGGTTGGCGTTCCCGTGAAGATGCCCGTAGCTATCGCGCCCGTGGGCCTCGCCGGCATGCAGCATGCCGACGGTGAAATTCTCGCGGCGAAAGCGGCCGAGAAATTCGGCATTCCGTTCACGCTCTCGACCATGAGCATCTGCTCAATCGAGGACATCGCCGAGAACACCAGCGCGCCGTTCTGGTTTCAGCTCTACATGATGCGCGACCGCGATGCGATGGTGCGCATGATCGCCCGCACCAAGGCCGCTAAATGCAGCGCGCTGGTGCTGACGCTCGACTTGCAAGTCATCGGCCAGCGCCACAAGGATCTGAAGAACGGCCTCACCGCGCCGCCGCGCCCGACCGTCGCCAACGTCATCAACTTGATGACCAAGCCGCGCTGGTGCCTGGGCATGTTGGGCACCCGTCGCCACACTTTCGGCAACCTCGTCGGTCACGTCAAGGAAGTCAGCGACATGAGCTCGCTCGCCGTCTGGACCAACGAGCAGTTCGATCCTCGCCTGTCGTGGCCCGACATCGCATGGGTTCGCAAACAATGGGACGGCCCGCTCATTCTTAAAGGAATTCAGGACGTCGAAGACGCCAGACTCGCCATCAAGAGCGGGGCCGACGCTATCGTCGTTTCGAACCACGGCGGTCGCCAGCTAGACGGCGCAGAAACCTCCATCCGGGCATTGCCACGGATTGTCGAAGCCGTGGGCGACAAAATTGAAGTCCACATGGACGGCGGCATCAGGAGCGGGCAGGACGTACTGCGCGCGGTAGCCCTGGGCGCCAAAGGCACCTACATCGGCCGCGCAATGGTCTACGGCCTCGGTGCGATGGGCGAAGCGGGTGTTACCAAAGCGCTGCAATGTATCCACAAGGAGCTTGATATTTCGATGGCGTTTTGCGGGCATACGAACATCAAAACAGTGGATCAGAGCATTCTTTTGGCGGGAACTTATCCGACAGCTTGATCGAGCTTGATTCGTGAAATCGGACTGTGTACGGGAAGTTTTTTTGATTTAAGGTGATTGCAGTGAAAAACGTTACCCTGACTGCCGACGACTATCTGATTGAGGCCACACGTCAGAGTGCCAGCGCTGATTGCACCACGCTTGATCAGCAGTTTCGAGTGTGGCTTAAGTCATATGCAGCGCCCAAAAGCAGAGCGCATGAGAGAACGGTTGCCATCGCGGCGTCGTAGCGGACAGCACATGTTGGAGTGACGTGCGCTAACGCACAGACGCGCCCCGTGATTTCGCGAGAGACTTTATTTGGGTCGCTATTGACTCGAAAGCATCCAAAATCATTAAAGGCAACTCTCATGCAAAACGCACCGTTAAAACTTAATCGAGTCGCGCTGCTTGCGCCTTTCCTTCTGTCGCCTTTAATTGCGCTCTCGGCCGCAGCATCGAACGCGCAAACTCCCGCGCCCAAAGAACCCGCCATGACCATGCCGTCGAAAGATATGCAGCACGGCATGATGGGCTCGGATGGAATGAAACAGTCGATGATGAAAGGCATGGATGGCATGCAAAAGATGCCGATGTCCGGCGACACCGACAAAGACTTTGCGATGATGATGAAGATGCACCATCAGCAAGGCGTAGAGATGGCACAAATGCAGCTTGCGCATGGAAAGTCTCCGGCCATGAAATCAATGGCAAAACAGATCATCGCAGCGCAGAATAAAGAGATCGCTCAGTTCGACAAATGGCTGGCTAAACAAAAGTAGCTCCATTTCATTTTGACTCGTTGACGTAAATATCAACCGCTCGATATTGACGATAGTCGCACAATAAATATTCGTTGACGAAAGAAAAATCATGCGAACCGAGCACCTGAAAGTAACGGGAATGTCATGCGGTGGCTGCGTTAGCATCGTGACAAAAGCGTTGAACGCGGTGGACGGCGTAGAGGAAGTTAGCGTGTCGCTTGACCAGCATGAAGCCACCGTTTGTTATGACGACTACGTGACCTCGAAGGCACTGCTGAAATCCGCGGTTTTTGCAGCCGGATACGGTGTTAGCGAGGAAGCCGGCATGTCAGAAGCTGCATGATGCGGCCAACAATCTCCGCCTAACCGCGATGCAGCCCGCTCCGTCCGTGCAATCGCTGAAAGATCCCGTCTGCGGAATGACAGTCACCGCAGCGTCGCCGCATTTTTTGCAGCATGCGGGCAAGCCCGTCTATTTTTGTAGCGCGGGCTGCAAAACGAAGTTTGCGGCCGATCCTGCGCAATATCTCATGCCTGTTTCAGACACGCTGAAAGTCCCATCGGCCGAACCACAGACGGCGGACGAGCACGCACCGAAAACAGCGGTTCGCGTGATCTACACTTGTCCGATGCATCCTGAAATACGCCAGGATCAACCGGGAGCGTGTCCCAAGTGCGGTATGGCACTTGAGCCTGAAATGCCGACGTTAGACGATGGTGAAAATCCGGAACTTCGCGACTTCCAGCGTAGATTTTTGTGGACGCTGCCATTGACTGTGGTCGTGACCGTGCTTGCTATGGTCGGCCACCGATTCCAATGGTTCGCCATGGCGACTCAGAGCTGGATTGAGCTCGTATTGACTGTGCCAATCGTGTTTTGGGCGGGTTGGCCTTTCGTCCAGCGCGCGGTTGCCTCCGTGGCCAATAAAAGCCCCAACATGTGGACGCTGATTGGTTTGGGTACGTCTGCAGCTTTTATCTACAGCGTCGTCGCTACTGTTGCTCCCGGTGCATTTCCCGCATCGTTTGTTTCGATGGGCCGGGTGTCGGTGTATTTCGAAGCGGCGGCGGTGATCATTTCGCTGTCATTGCTGGGGCAAATCCTCGAGCTCAAGGCGCGTTCGCAAACCTCCGCCGCTATCAAGTCTTTGCTGGGTCTGTCACCCAGAACAGCTCGCCGCATTGGCGCTGACGGTGCGGAAGAGGATATTCCGCTCACCCACGTTCATGTTGATGACACGCTACGCGTTCGCCCCGGTGAGAAGGTTCCTGTCGACGGTGTCGTCACTGAAGGCGCAAGTGCAGTCGACGAATCAATGCTTACCGGCGAACCGATGCCGGTGACTAAACGTGTCGGAGACAAGCTGATTGGTGCGACGCTCAACACCAACGGTGCATTGGTGATGCGCGCGGAAAAAGTCGGCTCGCAGACCGTGCTTGCGAGCATTGTGCAAATGGTCGTCAACGCGCAGCGCTCGAAAGCGCCAATGCAGCGCATGGCAGACGTGGTGGCGGGATATTTCGTGATGACCGTTGTCGGCATTGCGCTGATCACTTTTGTCGTGTGGGGCGTGTTTGGACCGGAGCCGAGTTGGGTTTATGGGTTGATCAACGCCGTGGCGGTACTGATCATTGCATGCCCATGTGCGCTGGGTCTCGCAACCCCGATGTCAATCATGGTGGCAACCGGCAAAGCCGCGACACTGGGTGTGCTGTTTCGAGATGCTGCCGCAATTGAGAACTTCCGCAAAGTAGACACGTTGATCGTGGACAAAACCGGCACCCTGACCGAGGGCAAACCGCGTTTTGATCGCGTGGTTGCAGTGCCCGGATTTACTGAGGATGATGTGCTCCGATTATCTGCGAGCCTTGACCAGGGCAGCGAACATCCGTTAGCAAATGCCATCGTAGCGGCAGCCCGTGAACGCGGCCTTGTTTTAGAAAAGGCCGAAGGCTTTGAATCCAGCAGCGGGATCGGCGTTCGTGGCAGCGTTGGCGGCAAGGCACTGGCATTGGGCAACACCGCACTCATGACGCAACTTTCGGTGCCAGTCGACTCCATGCAGTTACAAGCGGAAGCTCTGCGTACGGCGGGTGCGAGTGTTATGTACCTTGCGGTCGGCAACAGTCTGGCAGGATTGCTTGCAGTATCGGATCCCATCAAGACCAACACTGCTGAAGCATTAGCCGCACTAAAGGAATTCGGTATCCGGGTGATTATGGCCACCGGGGATGGCCTGACCACCGCGCAATCGGTTGCGGCCCAATTGAGCATTGACGAGGTGCATGGGGAGGTCAAGCCGGCCGACAAACTGGCGTTGGTCGACAAGTTGCAGCGCGAGGGCCGCATTGTTGCAATGGCCGGCGACGGCATTAACGATGCACCCGCGCTGGCCAAAGCCGATGTTGGCATTGCAATGGGCACAGGCACCGATGTGGCCATGAACAGTGCGCAGGTGACGCTGGTCAAGGGTGACCTGAGAGGCATCGTGCAGGCCCGCGCGATCTCTCAGGAGACGATTGCCAACATGAAGCAGAACCTCTGGTTCGCGTTCGTCTACAACGCGCTCGGCGTTCCGCTAGCTGCGGGTGTGTTGTATCCGTTCACTGGATGGCTACTGTCGCCCATGATCGCGGCGCTGGCGATGAGCCTGAGTTCGGTGTCGGTGATTAGCAATGCGCTACGGTTGCGGGTGTCAAGCCGCACGACGTGATGACTGTTGGCGGGCAGTACTGCTGTCGCGTTGAGTGCCGTGGGTGCAAATTGCAACACACGTTTGGCTCTTTGTGTCCATGACGGTCATGCTGCGGTGCTTCATCATGGGGCAGCAAAACGCTATCGTGACGAAAATATCAAATTCAGTGATTTGCACCACGCAGGTGACGGGCATGATCGCCGACAGCGGTATGGAACTCGGCAATCTCATCTATATCGATTGCAACCGTCATCGCTAGAAGTAGCCGACGGTACGCGCTAACCGCGAAAAGCTTCGCGTGCAATCGACGCGGCCGATACTTTTTTCGTGGGAGGATTGAGCGGTGCTGTTGGATTCTCACGATTGGGCTAAGTGGGAAAGCTCGGGCTTTAGCGGATGTGCATAACTTTTTTCCTAAAGTGCCGTTTTACCTGGGGTTAACATCCCGTTAGGCTTATAGTCGACATTTGGCTAAATGTTACTTTTAGCCCATATAAAATGGCACTTTCAGCTCAAAGCTGTTGCATCGTTTTGCTGCTGTAAACCCGGCGGCGGGAATGTAGCCAGAGCTTTGGCGCAAGGTGCGCACAACACGCTTTCGACAAATTCAAGAATGTTGCGAGTGATACCGTCAGCATCGTCGAACGCTTCGTGGGTGCCGTCGCGCTCGATCAGCGTGACGTTCGGCTCAAAGCCGCGCGCTCTGATTCGGTGGGCGTCCGTGACGGGCACGACGGTGTCTTGCCGACCGTGAACCAGGAGAACGGGGCACGTCGCCTTCGCCACCGTATTGACCGGCGCGATGTCGTCAAACCTCGCCCCTATGACACGCTCAAGAGCGCGATTGATCATCCAGGCGAGCGGCCAGTAGGGCACAAAGCGCAACGCAAACCAGCGCCGCATCAATTGCTCTGGATGTGCGAACGCGGCAATGCTCACCACGGCGGCGAGATCCTGACGACGGGACGCTGACAGCAGCACCGCAGCAGCGCCCACGGAATGACCAAGCGCCACGATACGCGTCGGGTCGACGCGCCCAAGCGTCTTCAACCAGTCAATCGCACTGTCCAGATCCTCAGCGAAACGTGGGAGCGAACTGTGATCATCGCGGTCGCTGCGGCCATGATTGCGCGACTCCATGAGCAGCACGGCAAAGCCCGCCTGGTGCAGTGCCTGTGCGGCGGGCAGCAGGTTGCTCGCATTGCCGCACCAGCCGTGCAGCAAGACGACGGTGGGTCGTGGCCCCGCAGCCAGAGCGGGTACAAACCATGCAAAGAGACTAAGGCCGCGAGCCGCCGGGATACGCACCGCCTGTGCTCGCAGGCCATGCGCCTGGGGTTGCGATCCTTCCATAGTGGCAGCAGGTGCCAGCACGCCTTTCATCCAGTGGCTGACTCTAAAAAATCGACCGACTCCCTTGCTCCTGCCGTAGAGCGAGTCTGTCGTCGCGCTCACGACTGAATGGGTGGTCGTCACCGGTTAACCGCAGCACCCGCCCTTAGCAGAAGCCGCTGCTGCGAGACCGGCCGTCTGCACGCCGTACCCTGCTTTCTCAATAGCAGATTGCAATTGTTCGTGCGAAGTCTGTCCTTCGTCAAATTGCACGCTCGCCTCGTGGTTCGCCAACGATACCTTTGCGCTGCTGACGCCAGGGACTGCCCGTAGCGCGCCCTCAATTGTGCTGACGCAGCCGCCGCACGTCATTCCGGTTACTTTCAGGATTTCAGTGTGCATAATGATTTTCTTTCTGTGGTGAGTGAGTAATCAGTAAGTGGCATGCTCGCGCTGATCGGCGACCAGGTACCACCAAGATTGCGTCTGTTTAAATGGGGTGTCTGTGCGCTGTTGCACATAGCGCGATGTCGACGGAGAAAAATCGGGAGTCGGTTACACCGCCTTCGCTTTGTTGTTTTGTCTCAATGAGCCTGGTTGTGATCCCGTTCGGTCACGCCGGCAAGACGGCGAGGGGCTTGGGTAGGAATCACCGACCACGAACCGGGACGCAGGATCAGCATCGCCAGCAACGCCGCAAATGGCAGCGCCAGCCATGCGAAACTCTGCCGGGCAACGACACTAAAGAGCCAGCCACCGGCAAGTGATCCCAACGTCTGACCGAGCCCGGCAGCGGCAGCAAGGCCACCCATTGTGGCCGCCAGCGTGTGTTGCGAAGCACCGGCGGCGAGGTAGGCGATCACTGGCAACACGAGGCCAGTGCCCGCTGCGGCGAACCCAATGCCGACGTACATCCATCCGTCATCGCGATGCAGCGCGAGCATAGCGAGACCGACCGTCGCCAGTATGAGTCCCACGCTCATCAGCGTTCGCGCCGAAATCTTCTCCAGCAGCCTTGTCAAGAAAAGCGCGGCGTTGACAGCGAGCATCACCAGACTGCACTCGGCGAACATCATGGCGATCTGGCGTGACGACACCCCGCTGTGTTCTTGCCCTTGCAACACGATGCCCAATTCAAAAGCGGCGAGCACGAACGCCACCGCACCACTGAGTGCCCACAACGGAAGCCTGCTTTGTGGGTCTGGAGTCGCGGTATCGGCCTGAACTGATGCACTGGTCCTAGCCGACGCAGGCAAAGTGGCAGCCACGCCCAGAATCATCGCCGCACCGAGTGCCGCAGAAAGCACCACCACGCCTTGTGCGGAGGCTACCGCTGCATTCGTTGTTTCGTCTGCCCATGATGCAATCCATTCAGCCAAAACACTCAGCGCTGGGCCGAACAAAAAGCCCAGTAACGACATGGCACCGAGCCATGCGAAGCGCCGCGCGCGCTGCGCCTCGGGCGTGTGTTCGGCAACCAGTGCTGCGGCTACGGGTATGACCGCAGCAACGAAAAATCCGGTCGCGCCGCGCAAGGCATACATGCCCCACAACGCCGTCAATGCGGGTATCAGCAGCAGCAGTGAGCTTATGACATAACCGATCAACCCCAGAATGAGGATTCGACCGTGCCCACCGTGGTCACCGACAACTCCCCACAGCGGTGCGCCAAGCAGCATCCCCACGGCGTACGCACCACTCAAAAATCCGACATGGCGCGCCACATCGCCCGCAGTCGCGCCGGGCATCAGCGTGGTCAGCCAGGCGGGTAGCACTGGCATAAGCGCACCGAAGCCCGCCGACACCGCAAATATGGCCGCTGCCAACCACGCCACTTGCACGGGCCGCAATCGGTCAGGTTGAAACGACTGCATGGTTATCTGGGCGGCTCTCGCTTTCATTAAAACTTATCCACGCGATCAATTTGCCGCGCTGAAATGGCGCGCTCACGCAGGTAAAACAACAGGCCAGCAAGCCACAACAGCACCGGTAGCACTAGCAGCCATCGAAAGTTCGAGTTCAAGAAAAAATTGGTCGCGCTCATCAACCCCACACTCACGGTACCGGCCAGTAGCAGCGCCGTAAACATCGTGAGCTCGCGCCGTGCGGGCAAGTGACACGCCGCGAGCGTAGTCATCACACCGGTTGCGATCATGAAACCACCCATCACGTTGAAGACGTGGCGCAGCCAGCGCTCCAGACCGGGCACGGCCAATCGGATCGCCTCGAGCGAGCTGCCGATATAGCGCGGGTCCTCCGGCAGCAAAGCGGGGCGCAGGAACAGAAAGTACAAGCCCAGCGCAACCAGCCAAATGCCGCAAAAGGCGAAGATTTTTCCGGATAGTTGCAGGCGCGACATAACGGATGTCATGGTGCTTTGTTCCTTACATACACGTTTGGTGAATGGGCCTGAGTCATGCCG
>JAYUWL010000155.1:0-13631 GCA_043753585.1 Burkholderiales bacterium | reverse complement strand
AAATCGCGGCAATGTCCTCACGCATGCCGCGCGCTTTGTACAGCGCTTCGCAGAAGTTGATGAGGTCCTCATCGCGGTAGCGCGGTGCGGAATTTTCGGTTGCTGTCGTTGCCATACACTTCTCCATCATGTCTTTGCCCAATGTCTCAAATGCTACGCCGCAGCCGGGTTCGTTCGCAATGGCGAACCCGCTTTCGGTCAGCATCGTGGTGTATCGGCTCGATGAGGCTGAGTTGGCGCTCAATTTAGGCACGCTGCGGGTGGCTAGCGAACGAGCCACGTTGATTGATGTCGAACTGACTTTGATTGATAACAGCGAGCACGGCACTCAAGCGAAAGCGTTGCACGCCGTTGCTCTTCGAACCGGATGGCCGCACGCAAAAGTGCTGTCTGGCCACGGCAATGTCGGCTACGGCGCGGGGCACAATCTTGCGATTCGTGCCGCTGCGACGCCCGCGCATCTCGTGCTTAATCCTGATGTAGCGCTGGACGCGAACGCGCTACGCTCTGGTGTCGCAACGCTCGCGCTACCCAGCGTTGTGCTCGTCGGCGCGGTGGGGCGTGATGGCGACGGCAAGCCGGGTTATCTGTCGAAACGTATGCCTAGCGTGTGGACGTTCTTCCTGCGCGGATTTGCGCCCGCCTGGCTTAAACAGCGCTGCGCCGCGCAGCTTGCTCACTATGAATATCGCGACTTGCCGACTGATCGTGTCCGCGACGTCATCCTCGTCTCCGGCGCGTTCATGTTGTGTCGCACCAACGCTTTGCGTGCGGTCGGCGGTTTTGACGAGCGCTATTTTCTACACTTCGAAGATCTTGATTTGTCGTTGCGGCTCGCGCGGCAAGGGCGCGTCATTAGCGATCCAGAGGTCACCCTGATTCATCACGGGGGCAATTCGGCGTCGCGCGGGCTCGCACACCTGCGCGTTTTTGTGCGCAGTGGGCTGCGCTTCTTCAATACCCATGGATGGCGCCTCTTTTAAGTATCTTGCCGGCAACCTACAATCTTCGTCCCGTCCCGATCAAAAGCAAGTTCCGCCTCATGCGTCCTTCAAATCGTTCCTCTGACCAGCTTCGACCCGTCAAAATCACCTCACACTTCACGGTTCACGCCGAGGGCTCCGTGCTGATCGAGTGCGGCCACACGCGCGTGCTGTGCAATGCCAGCGTTGAAAACGGCGTACCGGGTCACAAGAAGGGCTCTGGCGAGGGTTGGGTGACGGCGGAGTACGGCATGTTGCCGCGTTCCACTCACACGCGCTCGCGTCGCGAAGCCGCAAGCGGCAAACAGAGCGGTCGCACGCAGGAGATTCAGCGGCTGATTGGGCGATCGCTGCGCGCGGTAGTTGATCTGACAAAGCTCGGCGATCGTCAAATCACGCTGGATTGTGATGTGTTGCAGGCGGATGGCGGTACGCGATGTGCGTCGATCACAGGCGCTTACGTTGCGTTGGCCATTGCCTGCAACAAATTGGTGAAAGCGGGAACCATCGCGTCGTCGCCGTTGATCGATTCGGTGGCTGCGGTATCGGTCGGCGTTTATCAGGACGCAACCGTACTCGATCTCGACTACGACGAAGATTCAAATTGCGAGACCGACATGAACGTCGTGATGACGGGCAGCGGTGGCTTTGTTGAAGTGCAGGGTACGGCGGAGGGCAAGCCGTTTAGCCGCGCTGAGATGGACGCGCTGCTGGCGTTGGCAACTGAGGGATTGAAACAGTTGACCGTAGCGCAGAACGCGGCCATCGTGGCGGCTTAGTGACTTTGTGTTGGCGGTTCCACCGCGAAAGCCTTTGTGAGCGGAATAATCGCGGTAGAACCGCTCCCACAGTGACTGACAGCGCAACATGAATTTGAAAAAGCTGGTCATCGCCAGCGGCAACCTGAAAAAGCTCAAAGAGTTCGAGCGTCTTCTCGCGCCGCTTGGCATTGAGGTCATTGCGCAAAGTGCCTTCAATGTCCCCGAGGCACCCGAGCCACATTGCACCTTTCTCGAAAACGCCCTCGCCAAAGCGCGCAACGCCGCACACCACACGGGTCTGCCGTCGCTCGCCGATGATTCCGGCATTTGTGTGCATGCCCTAGGCGGCAATCCTGGCGTCAATTCGGCTTACTACGGCGGCCCGCAAAAGAGCGACGCCGAAAACAACGCAAAACTGATCGCTAATTTGCAGGGCGTCGCTGATCGCGGCGCGCATTACACCGCGCTGCTCGCGCTAGTGATGAGCGAAACTGACCCTGAGCCGATCATCGCCGAAGGCCGCTGGTACGGCGAAATCATCGATACGCCACGCGGCGATGGTGGCTTCGGATACGACCCGTATTTTCTCGACACAACGTTTGGTTTGACGGGGGCTGAGATGCCGATTGATGAAAAAGGCGTGCGCTCGCACCGCGGCAAAGCCCTGGCGAAACTCATCGCCGAATTACAGGCAAGGCTCGGTTAAAAATGCAGGCTGTTTTAGACGCCATCGAAGCTCGCGTGATCGGCACCATGATCGAGAAGCGCATCACGGTGCCGGATTCGTATCCACTCACGATTAACTCAATCGTGAACGGCTGCAATCAGATGAACAATCGCGCGCCGGTCACCGCATTAACTGAGGCGGAGGTGACGAGCGCCGTCGAGCGTTTGCGCGAGCGAGGATTTGCCGGGCTCTACACCGGGGCGGCGACACGGGTGCCGAAATATGCGGAGCGCTTCGCCGAACGGCTGGGCATCGCGGCAGCGGAAACCGCGCTGTTGTGCGAACTCATGTTGCGCGGCGCGCAGATGCCCGGTGAGCTGCGTTCGCGCGCTGAACGGATGCATGCGTTCTCCGATCTGGGAGAGTTGGAATCCGCGTTGCACGCGATGGGCGAATTGACGCCACCGCTCGTGGTGCAACTGCCGCGAGAGTCGGGTGCGCGGGCTGCGAAGTGGCGGCACATGTTGTTTGGCGGTGAGTTGCCCGCTGCCGATGCCGTAGCGCTGCCGCCTTCAAAAATGGATCGCGAGGCGGCTTTGTCGGAGCGCGTTTCTGCGCTGGAAACGAAGGTTGCCGAGCTGGAGGAAGTGCTGACCGCGCTTCGCATGCAACTTGGCGCGTGATGCGCGATTTCCTGTAGGAGCGGCTCTGCCGCGACCCACACAACACTACAACCGCCTGGGTCGCGGCAGAGCCGCTCCAACACTGTATTCGTCACTGACGCACAGGATTGAATGATGTCCTCACACTCACAAGAACAACACAGCACAACCGCCCGCAAACCCATAACGCTGCATCGGCTGCGTGAGCTTCACGCGTCCGGCGAAAAACTCACGATGCTTACCTGCTACGACGCCACCTTCGCGCGCGTGCTTGATGACGCAGGCGTGGAGATGCTGCTGGTGGGCGATTCGCTGGGCATGGTGTTGCAGGGCAAACCAAGCACCGTGCCGGTCACGCTGGACGAGATGGCGTATCACGTTCGCTCGGTTGCTGCGGGCAACAAAACCGCGTGGGTCATTGGCGATATGCCGTTTGCGACCTATCAACAATCGCCGTCGCAGGCGATGCAATCCGCTGCCGTTCTGATGCAGGCCGGCGCGCAGATGGTCAAACTTGAAGGGGGTGGCTGGACGGCCGAGACGGTTCATTTCCTGACCGAGCGCGGGGTGCCGGTGTGTGGGCATTTGGGGCTGACGCCGCAGTCGGTACATGCGCTGGGTGGCTATCGCGTTCAGGGCAAGACCGACGAGGCAGCCAGCGTGTTGCGCCAGCATGCGAAGGAGCTCTCTGATGCAGGCGCCGCAATGATTGTTTTCGAGCTGATTCCTTCCGCGCTCGCCGCCGAGATCACACGCCTGCTGCCGATCCCGACGATCGGTATTGGCGCGGGAGTGGATTGCTCAGGGCAGGTGCTGGTATTGCACGACATGCTGGGCATCACGCGCGGCAGATTACCGCGTTTCGTGAAGAACTTTATGCAGGGTTACGCCAGCATCGATGAGGGCGTCGCGGCTTACGTGGTTGAAGTCAAGTCTGAGCAATTCCCTGACAACGCCGTGCACGGATATTGATCGCCGCCCAAGATGCTCGGCCCCAATTTCACCGTGCTTCCACCGCTCGCGCTCTACATCCATGTTCCGTGGTGCATTCGCAAATGTCCGTATTGCGATTTCAATTCGCATGAACAGAGTGGCGGGTTGCCGGAGCAGGATTACGTTAACGCGCTGATGAGCGATCTTGAGGTGCAGTTGCCCGAATTCTGGGGCCGTACGATTCATACCGTGTTCATTGGCGGTGGTACGCCGAGCCTGTTTTCGGCACAGGCGATTTCCGACATCCTCGCCGGCGTGAGAGCGCGCACGCGACTGTCGCCGCAAGCTGAGATCACGCTGGAAGCCAACCCCGGCACCTTCGAGATGCAGAAGTTTGCCGAGTTCAATGCGGCGGGTATCACGCGCCTGTCAATCGGCATTCAGAGCTTCAACGATGCGCATTTGTCGGCGCTTGGACGTGTGCATGACAGCGCAGAGGCAAAACGTGCCGTGGAGATTGGTCTCGCGACAGTGGGTAATGTCAATCTTGATTTGATGTTTGCGTTGCCCGCATCGCGGACGGGCAGTGCGGCGCAATCGATGGCCGAATGCGAGTCCGATATCCGCGAAGCGCTTGCCTTCCAGACGCCGCATTTGTCCTGCTATCAATTGACGCTCGAGCCAAATACCGTTTTCGCCAAAAAGCCGCCGCCGCTACCCGATCACGATGAGGCGGCGGACATGCAGATTCGCGTCGAGGAAATGCTTGCGAAGGCGGGCTACGAGCATTACGAGACATCTGCCTACGCCAGGCCAGGCATGCGTTGCCAGCACAATTTGAACTACTGGGGTTTCGGCGACTACGTGGCAATTGGCGCAGGTGCTCACGGCAAATTATCAATGCCCGGCAGCCCGACAGAAAAGGCAAAAATCGTTCGCACCGAACGCGTGAAACAACCGCGCGACTACATGCAAAAAGCGCTGTCCGGCGACCCCTCAAGTTGCGTGTTCGAACGTCGCGAGGTCAAACGCGATGAGATTGGTTTCGAGTTCATGCTGAACGCGCTGCGTCTGAATGACGGTTTTCCGGTGGCGTGGTTCGCCGAGCGCACTGGCTATCCAATCACGCTCGTCAACCGTGCGCTGGAAGCCGCGGAGGACGAGCAATTGCTGACGAGGACGTACGAATTTATCCGCCCGACCGAACGTGGTCAGCGCTTTTTGAATCGCATGCTGACACACTTTTTGAAATAGCAGCTTTTCTTTGAAAGCGAATCGGAACGTGGTTTGTATTTAATTAAAGCCTTAAGTCGATTTGTGACTTAATTGCGCTTTAGCCTTTATAAAATAGAGCATTTACAGAAAAGCTGTTAGCTTATGAGGCAGTAAATGCGACATCCGGTTACTTCGCTTCGCGTCAACGTTTGCATTCCTGGTTGAATCCGGGCAGATATACTGGGTTGCATGAATATTGCAGTAGATCCTGTCGCCATTTTGCGACGTGCGCTTTCGGTTCTGACCACCGAAGCAGCAGCTATTGCGGCGGTGGGTTCGCGCTTGAGCGACGCATCGGGTTCGCCGATGGTGAACGCTGTCCAGATTATTCTTGCTGCACCGGGTCGAGTCGTCGTAACCGGCATCGGCAAGTCGGGCCACGTCGGACGCAAACTGGCGGCAACGCTCGCGTCCACGGGCACGCCGGCGTTCTTCGTGCACCCGGCCGAAGCAAGCCACGGCGACATGGGCATGATCGCCGCGGACGATGTGGTGATCGCGTTGTCGAACTCGGGCGAAGTGGCTGAGGTCAACGCGCTTCTGACGCCCATCAAGCGCGTCGGCGCGAAGATCATCGCCATCACAGGCAACGAACAGTCGACACTCGCGACGGAGGCGGACGTCACCCTCAATGCGGGCGTTGCGGAGGAGGCTTGTCCACTCGGTCTCGCGCCTACAGCGAGCACCGCCGCCGCGATGGCGCTCGGCGACGCGCTGGCGATGGCGCTGCTGGAAGCGCGCGGCTTCACGGCAGAGGACTTCGCACGCTCGCATCCGGGCGGATCGCTCGGGCGCAGGTTGCTCACGCATGTGCGGGACGTGATGCGCACCGGTGAGGCGATTCCGACCGTTCGGCTTCAAGCCACGCTCACTCAGGCGCTGTTCGAGATCACCGGCAAAGGCATGGGCATGACCGCCGTGCTCAACGCCGACGGCACGCTGGCCGGGATGTTCACAGACGGCGATTTGCGTCGTTGCCTGCCAAAAGTCGGTGATTTCAACGCGGCGAAGGTTGCGGATTTCATGACGGTCAATCCAGTCACCATTGGTCCGGACGAGCTCGCGGTGGAAGCCGTCAGCCTGCTCGAATCGAAACGCAAGACCCAGCTTCTGGTCGTTAAAGCTGGACGACTGGTCGGCGCGCTGCATATGCACGATTTGCTGCGTGCGAAGGTGGTTTGATCATGACCAAACCCGCGCGACCGCTTACTGTTGCAGATCGCATGCTTGCGGTGCGTGCCCTCGTGTGCGATGTCGACGGCGTGTTGACGGACGGCAAGTTGAACTACCTCGGAAGCGAAGAATTTAAATCATTCTCGGTACTTGACGGATTCGGCATCACGCTGGCCAAGCAGGCGGGCTGGAAAGTGGCGTTTCTCACCGCGCGCGGTGGTGCTGCGGTCGAGCGCCGCGCGACTGAACTGGGCGTAGAACTGGTGAGTGGCGAGCGCAACAAAGGCAGCGGATTTAGCCAGATTTGCGCGGCGTGGGCCATGCCGGTGTCGCAGGTCGCCTACATCGGCGACGACTGGCTTGACTTGCCAGCGATGCTCGTCGCCGGGCTCGCCGCGACCGTGCCCAACGCGGCGGCTGCCGTGCGCCAGCGCGCGCATTGGCTGTCCACACTCGAGGGTGGCAACGGTGCCGTGCGGGAGTTGGTGGAAGCCATTTTGCGCATTCAGGGACGGTTGGATGAATTGCTAAGGCCCTACCTTGTCGTGCCGTCGGAAGCAGGCCGATGAGCACGTTTATCTGGCGCCGTCGGCAGGATCGTTTAGCGGCGCTTTTCCCTCTGATCGCCATCGCCCTGTTTGCGTTGCTCACGTTCTGGCTGGATGCGCGGGTAACCGAGAGCGCACGCGACCAGCAAAAATCGTCCCAGCCCGCCCCCGATCATTTTTTGCAAAATTTCAGGATTGAGCGTACAGCCGCGGACGGGCGCGTTGAAAGCACCATGATTGGTCAACGCGCAACCCATTTTCCCAATAATCAAACCACGGTCGTCGACCAACCACGCTACGAAAACCAGCCTGCAGGCAAGCCAAAAATGGAGGTTGTTTCTGCGCGTGCCGTGCTCAAAAGCCTGAGCGAAAAGGGTGCCGTCGAGCAAGTCGATTTTTCCGGAAAAGTCGTTGCGCGCCAGGGAGCGAGCGAGGGGCGCGAGGCTGTAACCTACGAGAGCGAAACGCTCACTGTGTTTCCGAAAACACAGCTTGCGCAGACAGAATCGACCACCCGCACCATCAGCGGCGACCGCGTGATGACGACGCAGGGACTGCGCGTGGATGCCGAGAAAAAACAGGGACAAACCACGCGGGGGATTGAAATTGAGTTGCGTCCAAAAGACGCCGTTCAAATCACCGAGACCAAGGAAAAACCATGAAATGCAATGTTCTTCTGGCGGCTGCGGTGATCCCCGCTTTTTGCCTGCTGCTTCCGACCGGTGCTGCCGCCGAAAAAGCGGATCGTAAAGAAAAAATACTGATCAATGCGATCGACGGTGACGCTGATCACGCCAAGGGCTTCTACAAGCTCGAAAAAGCGGTGGTCATCACCCAGGGCACGTTGAAACTCACCGCTGATCGTGGTACTGCCCAGACCACGCCCGACGATAACTACAACGCCGTACTCAATGGCAAGCCAGTGTGTTTTCGGCAAAGGACAGACAACGGCGACTGGGCGCAAGGCGTGTCGGATCGCGCAGATTACGACAGCGGCAAAGGTATCGTCGAGCTGTTCGGCAATGCCATTTTGTTCATCGGTGAAGACCAGACGGTCGCCAACTACATCATCTACAACACCCAGACCAGCAAGTACGAAGCGCGCGAATCAAAGGCAAGAGCAAGCGAGGGCAAAGGCGTGAGTTTTGTCCTGCAACCACGCGAAAAAGATGAGTCAGCTGTGAACGAAAAATCTCCAGATGGCACGCCCAAACCCGTCGTAAAAAAACCTGTTGTCAAATCCGCAACCCCACCCAAACGCAATGAGCCAGCTTTCAGCCGTTGCGCTTAAAAAGCGCTATAAGTCGCGCACAGTCGTGCACGATGTGTCCGTGACCGTCGATAGCGGTCAGGTGGTGGGTTTGCTCGGGCCGAACGGCGCCGGCAAAACCACCTGTTTCTACATGATCGTTGGGCTGGTCGCTGCCGACGGTGGCGTGATCAGGCTCGACGATACCGAGCTGACGCATTTGCCGATTCATGAGCGGGCGCGCAAGGGCCTGTCGTATTTGCCGCAAGAAGCCTCGATTTTCAGGAAGCTAACTGCAGGTGAAAACATTCGTGCGATCCTTGAACTGCGCGAAAAAGACGAGAGCGTGATCGAGAGCGAATTGCAGGCGTTGCTTGACGATCTGGCGATTGCGCACTTGCGCGACATGCCATCGGTTGCGCTCTCGGGTGGCGAGCGACGGCGACTCGAAATCGCGCGCGCCCTGGCGTCCCGACCGCGATTTATTCTGCTCGATGAGCCGTTTGCCGGCGTTGATCCCATTGCTGTCATTGAGATTCAGCGCATCGTGCGCTTCTTGCGTGAACGTGGTATCGGTGTGCTCATTACCGACCACAATGTTCGTGAAACGCTCGGTATTTGCGACCGCGCCTACATCATCAGCGAAGGCCGCGTGCTGGCCGACGGACATCCTGAGGAGATTATTGGTAACGAGTCGGTGAGAAAGGTTTATCTGGGCGAGCATTTCCGCCTTTAGCGTGAAACCGAATTGACGTGAAGGCAGGCCTCCAACTCAAGCTGGCGCAGCACTTGACGCTGACGCCGCAACTGCAACAATCGATCCGGTTGTTGCAGTTGTCCACGCTTGAATTGCAGCAGGAGATCGAAGTTGCGCTTGCGGAGAATCCGCTGCTCGAACTGGCTGAGTCCGATGCGCCCGATGATCGCGGCGCGGTTGATCCAATTGATGTGCCAGACGCGGTAGACGTGTACGCCTCGTCGGTTGACCGGGAACACTTGCTCGACGGCAGCGATGCAATGGCAGCCTACTCAACGCCTGAGCAACTGGACCGCCGTGAACTGGGCGTTGATGCGGTCGATGCACCTGCCATGAGTGGGCAAAGTGACATCGCTGATTTCACGCAGACATCAGCTGTCGAAACTGCCACCGAAAGCTCCGGTAGCGGAAGCGATGGCGAATTCGACTCGCCATCACTTGATTTCGCGGAATGGGGCAGCTCCGGCGCTGGCAGCTTCGACGACGATGACGATTCGTTCGAATCACAGCGCGCGAGCCCGCCCAGCCTGCGTGAACATCTTCGAACACAGCTGGTGATGGTTAAAGAATCCGCAGGCATCCTGCAACTGGTCCACGCACTCATCGACAGTCTCGATGAGCATGGATATCTCTCCGTCACCAAGTCCGATATTGATGATTTGCTGGCTAGGGGCGGTAATGACGACGGTATTGCCGACGAAACCTGGGACACAGCACTGGACATATTGCAAAGCCTCGACCCAGCTGGCGTTGGCGCGGCGGATTTGCGTGAATGCTTGTTGCTGCAACTTAGAAATCGCCCCAATAATGGTGATACCAAATTAGCGCGCCGCATCGTCAGCGAAGCGCTGGAGCATCTGGGCAAGCGCGACTATGCGCGCATTAAAAAACTGCTCGATATCGACGAAATCGATCTGAAAGATGCGCATGCGGTAATCCGCACGTTGACGCCGCGTCCTGGCGCACCCTTTGCGGACATCTCCGCGAGCCTTATGGTGCCAGACGTCATCGTGCGCCGCAGCAAACGTAAATGGATCGCGGAACTGAACTCCGTGGCGGTGCCCCGGCTCTCGGTTAACAGCGTCTACGCCGATATGCTGCACCGCCAGAAGGAAGGTCGTTCTACTCCGCTGTCAACCCAGTTGCAGGAAGCGCGCTGGTTGGTTAAAAATGTGGCTCAACGCTTCGATACGATTCTTCGGGTATCCTCCGAAATAGTGGAAAGACAGCAAGCTTTTTTTGATCACGGTGAAGTCGCAATGCGGCCGCTCGTGCTGCGCGAAGTCGCTGACGCGTTGGGCCTGCACGAATCAACCGTGTCCCGCGTCACCACACAAAAATATCTGAGCTGCATGCGCGGCTCATTCGAACTCAAATACTTCTTCGGCAGCCATGTGGCGACCGATGCGGGCGGCGCTGCGTCATCGACGGCAATTCGCGCCATGATCAAAACCTTAATTTCCGGGGAGGACACCAACGAGCCGCTGACCGATAGTCGCATCGCGGAGCTGCTGGGCGACCAGGGCATCATCGTTGCTCGAAGGACTGTGGCGAAATACCGGGAACTGCAGAACATAGCCCCGGTCAACTTGAGACGGCGCAGGTAATTTGCTGGACATCAGCGAATTCGCAGCGCTTCACTTCATCATTCGTTTTCTAGAGGTACGTTCATGAATTTGCACATCACTGGCCATCATGTAGCTGTCTCCGATGCCTTGCGCGCATACGTGGTTTCCAAGCTGGATCGCGTCAAGCGCCATTTCGACCATGTGATAGAGGTCAGCGTTGTGATGTCGGTGGAAAAACTCAGGCAAAAAGTAGAGGCAAACGTGCATGTCAGCGGCAAAGAAATTCATGCCGCCTGCGAGAGTGACAACCTCTACGCCGCGATCGACGAACTGGCTGATCGGCTTGATCGTCAGGTCGTACGTCACAAAGAGAAACTCCAGGTGCACCGTGACGTTGGCCATGAGCGGAAACGTCTCGACGTGAGCGAGGCTTAGGCTCGCAGTCTCCTTGGTGCGTCGGGTCGCCTCTGGCGTATGACGCACTGCACTAGAATCGTCGGCTAGGCCTGTAAATTTGTGGGCTGATTCGGACAAAATCTAACGCCATTGGATTCTCGCCCCCTGTGAGCCGCCTAGCTAATCTCTTACCCGCTGAAAATGTGCTGCTTGACCTGGACGTCAACAACAAAAGGCGTTTGTTCGAATTGATCGCGCTCGAATCCGAGTTGCGCTACGATTTAAGTCCCACAACGACCGTCGATAGCCTGCTTTCGCGGGAACGTCTGGGTTCAACGGGTTTGGGTCAAGGAATCGCCATCCCGCACGGGCGTATCCGTGGTCTGGAGCAATCCATTGGCTATTTCGCGCGACCGAAAAAACCCATCATATTTGAAGCTCCGGACGGCCAACCCGTTCGCGATATTTTTGTCTTGCTGGTGCCCGAAGCGGCCACCGACGAGCACTTGCAGATTTTGTCCGAACTGGCGCAGCGATTCTCAAATCGTGTGTTTCGTGATGAACTTGCTGCCGCGACCGATCCCGCTGTGATTCACGCGCTGTTCAGCGCGCCTCATCCTTAGTTCCGTCGTCATGCGTACGGTCGAAATCTCGCGCCTGTTTACTGAGAATCAGGAGCGGCTGGACATTCAATGGGTCGGCGGGCGCGACGGCGGCGAGCGCATGCTCTCGCGCGACACCAACGCGCAGGCGCACGTTGGGCTCGTTGGCCACATGAATTTCATTCACCCGTTTCGGGTGCAGTTGATCGGCCCCGCTGAAATCGCATATCTCTCTACGCTGCCACTACCCGAACAAGCTGGTATTTTCGGCCGCCTTCTGGTCGATGAACTCGGCGCGATATTTGTCTGTGGCGTCGGCGCTCCACCGGACTACATGACAGAGCAGTGCGACAACGCGCATGTGCCGCTCATGCAGAGCCCGTTTCCGAGCCCGCATGTGGTCGATGTCTTGCGGCAGTATCTCGCGCGCATGCTGGCAGCGAACGCAACATTGCACGGCGTGTTTCTTGACGTGCTGGAAATGGGTGTGCTCATTACCGGCGCGTCCGCTATCGGCAAGAGCGAGCTCGCGCTGGAGCTGATCAGTCGCGGTCACGGCCTGATTGCCGACGACATTGTTGAGGTCTATAAAGTCTCGCCCGATCTCATCGAAGGTCGGTGCCCCGAGGTTCTAAAAGATTTTCTTGAAGTGCGAGGAATCGGCATTCTGAATGTACGCACCACATTCGGCGAAACCGCAGTACGTCCTCGCAAATCGCTCAAATTGATCGTGCATCTCGAAGATCACACCGATGAGCAGTTCAAGCGACTGGATCGCATGAGCGTGAACGCGAGCTACCAGGAAATTCTTGGCGTAAAAATTCGAAAAATGATCATCCCGGTTGCGGCAGGCCGAAATCTCGCCGTGCTGGTGGAAACCGCAGTGCGCAACTTCGTCCTCAATTTGCGCGGCATCGATTCGACGCGCGAATTTATCGAACGGCAGGCGAAGTTGATGGAGGAGGGTTAGCCCTCCAGCGGTCGTCGTGTCGTTGCAAATCATCCTGGTTCTCGGTGTCTCCGGCGCGGGGAAAAACGTCGCGCTTGGCGCGCTCGAAGACGTCGGTTTTGCCATCGTCAACAACCTGCCCGCAGCGCTGCTGTTCGATACGGTTGAGGCGATGCTGGCAACCCATTCGCAGGCGCTCGGTATCAGCGTCAACGCGCAATCACCTGATTTCGTCAGCGCGTTTAACGCCGGCGTCGACGCCATCGCGCATGCTCACCCCGCCATACCGCTGCGCGTCATCCGCATTGACGCAAGCGATTCCACGTTACTGCGCCGTTTCGCCGAAACTCGTCGCCGACACCCGTTCGCAAGCGATACGGGCACCCTACACGACGCCATCGCCGAAGAGCGAGGGCGGCTCTTGCGGGTGGGCGTTTCAGCCTTCGAGATTAATACCAGCGCCACCAGCACGCATTTGTTGCGGCAACGCGTTCGCCTGTTCGCGGCTGAACTGGCGGGGGATTCCGAGTTGCCGCTGGTGGAGATTTCATCTTTTGCATACCGTCAGGGCATTCCGCCGGATGCGGATCTTGTGTTCGACGCGCGCATCCTGCCCAACCCGTTTTACGAACCCGGTCTCGCCTCGCTTACTGGGCGCGATGCGCCCGTGGTTGAGTACTTGCGCGCACAGCCGGAAACAAATGTGCTGGTGACCGCAATTTCCAATTACGTTCGCGCATCGATGTCGGGTTTCGCCACTGATAATCGCGCCCGCATTCACATTGCCATCGGCTGCACGGGCGGCAAACATCGATCTGTCTACGTGGCCAATGCGTTGAAGGATGCCCTGTCGGACGTCGCGCGCGTGCTGCGACATGATCGTGAGCACCCGCTCCCAGAATAGCTGTTTAATCCCTCCCGTTATGTTGTCATTTCTCGGCCGAAAATCGGCCAACACCCTGCCCGACACGCTCCAGTTATTCCCGCTCGGAACCACGCTGTTCCCTGCCGGTCGGCTGAGCCTCAAGGTCTTTGAGCAACGCTATCTTGAGTTGGCCAAAGCGCGCATCGCTGATGGTCAATTGTTTGGCATCGTCACCCTGACAGG
>JAYUWL010000154.1:0-38698 GCA_043753585.1 Burkholderiales bacterium | reverse complement strand
CCCTAACTTCTTTCGAGTTAGCGGATACTATCGCTGCAACGTATGTTCTAGTGGCTCCTCGACCTGGGCTCGAACCAGGGACCTACGGATTAACAGTCCGGCGCTCTACCAACTGAGCTATCGAGGAATCGAAGCCCTAAATTATAGCTACAACTCGATTTGTTTGACAAACAGCCCTTGTCTAATCCGGCTCACCGGGTGGACGCGGACGATCCGCGTTGTCGCGCATGTGCGGCCACGCCAGTTTGAGGTAATAGAACATTGACCATAGCGTCAGTGCAGCGGCAATAAACAGCGCGATGGTGCCCAGCACCGGTGTCGAAATGCCGGGAAAGAACGGTTCGTAAAGCAACAGTGCAATCAGGGCGGTGAGCTGTGCTGTGGTCTTGAACTTGCCGATGGTGTTGACGGCAACGCTCTTCGACTGGCCGATTTTGGCCATCCATTCGCGCAGCGCGGAGACGCCAATTTCTCGGCCGACAATAATGAACGCGACCACGGCATCGGCTCGCTTCATCTGCACCAGAAGGAGAAGCGCCGCAGCGACCATCAACTTGTCCGCGACCGGATCGAGAAAGGCCCCGAAAGCCGACGTCTGACCCAGTCGGCGCGCAGCAAAACCATCAGCCCAATCGGTGATCGCGGCGACCGAAAAAATCAGCGCGCCAGTCCAGTTTTGTTGCGTCGGGCTTAGCCAGTCGTGCGGCAGGTAGTACACGCCCACAAAGGCCGGGATCAGCGCGATGCGGATCCAGGTGAGCGTGGTGGGAATATTAAGCGCCATAACTGCATTTTGGCATGCCGCCGATATCTGGAGCCCCCACAGAAGTGCCAGAGAAAAGCCGCTGCAACTGCAAACCCTATCGCCCCATCCATTTCTGCGACAGCGGAAACTCGCGTGAACGCAGCCCGTTCAACAGCTCGCCCACGCTGTCGCCGCTAATAATCAACTCCATATTTACAGCTTTCACCAGCCCGACATCGACCGAATGCCGAACCCAGGCCAACAGATGATCGTAGTATCCAGCAACGTTCAGCAGCCCGCATAGTTTGCGGTGGTAGTCGAGCTGGCTCCAGGTCAACGCCTCAAACAGCTCGTCCATCGTGCCAAAGCCACCCGGCAACGCAATCACCGCATCGGCCAGCCCGAGCATCATCGCTTTGCGGCTATGCATGTCCGGCACCACGTGCATCGCAGTCAGATTTTTGTGCCCCACTTCAAGCACTTTTAGTGCCTCGGGAATCACGCCGACGACTTCGCCACCGGCCGCCAGCGCCGCGTCGGCCACCACACCCATCAGGCCGACGCCACCGCCGCCATAGACGAGGCCAATGCCCTGCTCCGCGAGCGTCCGGCCCACCGCTTCAGCCGCAGCCCTGTATGCAGGGTTATTGCCAACGTTAGCACCGCAATAGACGACGACTCGTTTGATGTCAGTCGCCACAGCTTCAGTCCTCTTTCATGCCGGAGATTTTGATGATGGCTGCAAGTCGCGCCCGCTCTTCGGCGACGTACTGGACGAACGACGCGCGGGTGCCGCCGATCGGCTCAATACCTGATGCTTTCAGGCGATTGGCAGTGTCCGGCATTTTCATTGCAGCATCCACCGCCGAGGCAACCTTATCGAGAATATCGGTTGCCACACCGCTCGGGGCATGCACGCCCGCCCAATGCACAATGTTGATTTCCGGAAAGCCCTGCTCGGTTGCGGTCGTCAATTCCGGGTAGACCGAAATACGTTTCGTCCAGGTCTCGGCCAGCGCCTTCATCTTGCCGCCCTTCACCTTGGGCAGCGACACGATGCTTGCCTCGCTCGTCGCGTGCACCTGTCCGCCCATGATGGCCGTCGCGCTCTCATTGCCGCTCTTGTAGGGCACGACTTGCAGGTTCGCGCCGTACTTGGTCTTGAGCAACTCAGCCACGAAATGGGGTGTGCTACCGGTGCCTGCCGTCGCGAAATTAAATCCGCCCGGCTCTTTCTTCGACGCCTCCACGAACTCGCGCAGGTTGTTGTACGTAGCATTTGGCGGTGCCACGATGATTGACGGGGCCAGCGCGATCATCGCGACGGGCACCAGATCGGCCTCCTTGTACGGCATCGACTTTTTGATCATGTGGTTGCTGATCACACCGGCAGCGCTGATCAAAAAGGTGTATCCATCCGGCGCGCTTTTAGCTACAAACTCCGCGCCCAGCGTGCTTCCCGCACCAGGCTTGTTGTCGATCACCACGGGCTGCCCGAGCACTTTGGATGCGCCCTCGGCCGCAGCGCGCGCCATCAGGTCGTTGGCCCCACCCGCTGCAAACGGCACCACGAACTTGATCGGTCGATTCGGCCAGGCTTGCGCATTGGCGGCCCCGGAGAATACGAGCGCTGCGCTGATGGCACCAATTGCGCTAATGGCGCACAGACTGCGAGAGAAGCTGATTTTCATAAGACTGGAATGTGGTCCGAACGGCGAATACTCAATTCAACCATGCGGCGCAGCGACGGCTCCAACGCTGGATCATTTGCCAGATCAATCAGCCGAAACCAGCGGCCATCGTGCGCCTCATCCGTGTTGAGCTCAAGCTGGCCATCAAGCGCCGCGTCGACATCAGCGACGAACAAAAAGCGCAGGTCGTAGTGAAAGTGTGCGGGCTCGTCGTCTCGCGCAGGAATCGGATGAACGTCCACGTCAAACAGGCCATCGGCGTCCAATGGTGCAACGAATGTCCCCAGCCCGGTCTCTTCTGTCACCTCACGCTGCGCGGCGGCGCGCCAGGACGTATCGGCGTCGTCGATATGCCCGCCTGGTTGCAGCCAGCGGTTCAATTTGCGATGGTGAATGAGCACCGCATACGTTTGCGCGCGGTCGAGCACCCACGCGGACGCGGTCAGATGCCCCGCGAGCGTTGCACGGCTCCACGGGCGAGTTTCGCTTGCGATGAACTTCAGGACACTTTCAGCGTGGCGTCTCGCGTCCGCCGAGGCAGCGGCCGACGCTGACACGAATCGAGCGAGCATTTCGCGTAAGCGATTGACTTGATCATCGTTCATCGCATGAATCGTAACCGCGCGGTACCGACGCCCCGCGATCATTCGCAGTAGAAGGCCGGAAATCCGGACCGACGCAAAACTAAAAACTACTGCGGAATGCTCACACGCGGCAACATCGCGCGCTTGTTCGCCTTCCGCGCGAAACCCTTGTCGTCAAAAGTAGCTACCGATTCGCACCCGGCGTAGCTCGCATGATGCAAAGCGTCCGCGAAGTCGAAGCCCTCGGTGTAGGAGAGGAGCGCAGCGCGCACCGCAGTTTCGTTCTGCACCGACATATGAGGCAATGCCAGCAAGTGCTCGAACACGGCTGCAATCTGCTTGCGGCTAAATTCATAGTAGCCGCGCAGCACCCACTCGAACTCCAGCAGTACCGTGGTCGCAACCATCAATGCCCGCCCGGATTCGATCAGACGCTTCGCAGCCATTCTTTCGCGCGTGGCCCCTTTGTCCGCCGCGTCATCAACATAGTAGCGCGCGAGGACGTTGGCATCAAGCCCGATCACGTCTAATTACTTGCGGAGAAGCGGCGCAACATCAAACGCTGGCGTCACCGCGCGACGCGTTGATTTGAGCATGCCAAACGCGCTCGTCACCTCAGACGGCGCAACCACCGCCTGCAACACGCTCATCTCAACCACGTTGCCGCGCACGCGAAAGCCAATACGGCTGCCCTGACGAATGCCAAGTTTCTGCCGCACGTCAACAGGAATGGTGACCTGACCTTTGCTGGTGACGGAGGTTGATGTGTCACTCATGGCATATTTTAGCGTTGTATTACTTGGTAATACTTCTATTTTCTTGACTAACGCGGGTCGATCCGCGCATTAAAGCAAGATCGCGTTCTTCAATTTCGCCATTTTTTTATCAAGCGTCAGCGTCATGAATCCTTCTTCGTTGTAGGCAGCGGCGATCAGGCGATCCATCAAGCCGCAACCTTTCGTCGCGGCGAGCACGTCAAGCGCTGATTGCCCGCGCAGCGCTTCGACCAAACCGCTTTGCAGCACGCCAGTCAGTGCCGCGCGGGCATCGAGTTTTTCCACGCCGTAGTGATGTTGAAGCGCGATGTAGGACTCACCAATTACCTGATTGCTCGCTACGATCTTTGCGCCCTGCTTTTCGATGAGCACCGTCAGCTTGTCAACCGTCCGCTCAAATTGAACCTGCGGCACTCCGGTCGCCAGCCGCACCAAAGCTGAGGTATCAATCCCGAAGCGCTGGGTCATACGACTGGGCTCTAAATGCTTCGATGTCAAAGGGCTTTGCATCAGGCTTCACCTTGCCGCGCAGCAAGGCTAGTCGAGTCAGATCAATGCGCTTCGGACGAAGCATGAAACCATCGCGCCCCCGCACAATCTCCAACCGATCGCCGGGCGCAACACCCAACTCGGCAAGTACTGCTGCCGGGAAGGTTACTTGTCGTTTGGCGGTTAAGGTGACGTACATGGCGTACTCTCATTGTTTATCTAAAAGAATTTTACCTTACCCATTTGAAGTCTGGTAAGGCGCAGTTTAACGCTTGTAGGGTGTGCGCCAAAGTGCTCACCGGCGCGGTGTGTCCGACGGTGGCTTTGCTTGCAACGACGGTGCGCATTTTGATGCGCACCCTACTTGCTACGGCCCTACGCTGGATCAAAGTAGTCGGTGTCCAAGCGCTTGATTTCGTACCCACCCGTGCGCGAAACACCTACGCCGTAATCGAACATGTAAGAAACAAGCGTGTCGCCATCGAGCAATATAATTTTGGTCGGGATCCGATTGGCATACTCGACGGCATCCTTTGAGAAGGTTGACGTTGTTATGAAGACCCCTTTGGCTGCGCGTTGCCCTTGCAGCGCGCCAGCAAATTTCTGTATTTCAGGCCGTCCGACAGTGCCTTCCCATCGTTTTGCCTGAAGGTAGATGACGTCCAAACCCAAGCGATCTTCGTTAATAACGCCGTCAATCCCACCGTCGCCACTTTGGCCGATCGCGCGACCAGCGTCGCGCCGGGAGCCGCCGTACCCCATTGCCAGCAGCAGATCGACCACGAGCTTTTCAAAGAATGCAGGACTCGCCGCCATCACCTGTTCTAGAAGCTCTGACTCAAGCTCCGCTCGGAGCCGCTGGTAGGCAGCAGCCATTGCGTCTTCCGGTGTTTCTGACGGAAGCTCTTCCACAAGCGTGGTGCTCACATTTGACCGCTTACCACGCAGCCGAAATGCACGATATGACTCATATCGTTCGAGCAGCTTCATGTCGATTCGCGTCGGTTTCTCTGCCAGAAGTTGCTTCCCGTCGTTCGTGATTTTGAAAACGCCTCTTCGAGGCGAATCAAGCAGTCCCGCTTGTTTCAGAAAAGTTCTAGCCCAGCCAATCCGATTGTTGAAAACGGGTTGCATGCCACTAGGAAGTAACTCGGTGCGCTCGATGTCTGAAAGAGCGAAATGTTTAGCTAACACATCAGCAGCTTCTCGCGGCAAATGCTCTTGCCCGTCCGAGGCAAGTGTCAGCAGCGGCAACATGACTGATTGGAAATCAGGAATCGGCATCGGTGAAAGCGCTCCGGCAATTGGTTCAAGCTAGCTATCCAAAGCTTACACGGTCACACTCCGCGTCAATGCAACGCCCCGTAAATCCGCTCAGCCAGCTCATCCGAAATCCCCGGCACACGCTTGATGTCTTCGACGCTCGCGGCCGCAATCCCGCGCACGCTGCCGAACGTGCGTAACAATTCCCCGCGCTTCTTCGGCCCAATCCCTTCAATGTCGTCGATCGCAGAACCCTCGCGATTTTTGGCGCGTTTGGCTCGGTGTCCTTGAATAGCGAACCTGTGTGCTTCGTCCTGCATTTGCTGGATCAGGTGCAGGCCGGGATGATCGGCGGAGAGTCTGATGGCGTCTTCGCGATCAGGGAAGATGATTTGTTCCATGCCTTTTTTGCGCTCGACGCCTTTGGCCGAACCGAACAGGACGATGTCGTGCAGGCCCGCTTCGGCGAGCACGCTGGCGGCGATGCCGACCTGACCCTTGCCGCCGTCAATGACCCACACGTCGGGGCGTGGCACCTCTTCTTTGGATATGCGCGCGGCGCGGCGGGTGAGCGCCTCTTTCATTGCCATATAGTCGTCGCCGTCGCTGGTGGACTCGATGTTGAAGCGGCGATACTGCCCGGTCTGCATGCCGTTGTTGTCCCACACCACGCAGCTCGCGACCGTGGCCTCGCCCATCGTGTGCGAGATGTCGAAACACTCCAGACGCTGCGTGCCTTCGGGCAGTCCGATGGCTTCGATGAGCGCATGTAGCCGATCATTGCCGGTGTCGCTCTGGCGCTGGCGCGAAGCAATGGCGAGGCGTGCGTTCTCCTCCGCCATCCGCAGCCACACGCGCTTTTCACCGATGGGATTGCACTGCAAATCGACGCGACTGCTGGCCTGCATCGACAGCGCTTCGGCGAGCGCGCCGACATCAAATTCAAGCGTCGACACAATGCTGCGCGGCACTTCGCGACCAATGTAGTGCTGCGCAATGAAGCTCTCCAGCACCTCGATCAATTCCTCATTGGGCATCACTTCGGAGCTGGCGTTTTTTACCGGAAAGTGCGTGCGGTCGCCGACGTGTTGACCGCCGCGAATCATCACCACATTCACTGCGATCATGCCGCTCTCATGCACCAGCGCGAGCACGTCCACATCGCGCTCGGACACGCTGGAAACGAACTGTTTGCTGACCAGGCGATTGAGCCGTGCGATTTTGTCGCGCGTGCGCGCGGCTTTTTCAAACTCGAGATTCGTCGCGGCAGTTTCCATCTGCGTTTGCAAGTCACTCACCACTGCAGACTGCTGTCCGCGCAAAAACATGGACGCGTTTTTCACGTCAGCTGCATAGTCTTCCTTACTAATTTTTTTGACACAGGGTGCCGTGCAACGCCCGATTTGCGCGAGCATGCACGGCCGCGAGCGATGCGCAAACACAGTGTTCTCGCACACCCGCAGCTGAAACACTTTTTGCAGCGTCTGGATGCCTTCGCGCACGCTCCACGCGCTCGGAAACGGCCCGAAATATTGATGCCGCTTGTCCGGCTTGCCACGAAAAAATCGCAGTTGCGGATACGGGTCGCCGCTGATGCACAGATACGGATAGCTCTTGTCATCGCGGAAAACGACGTTGTACTTCGGCTCCAGCGTCTTGATGAGATTGTTCTCAAGAAGCAGCGCCTCGGACTCCGAGCGCGTCACGGTCGTGTCGATCCGCTCCACCTGCGACACCATCATCGCGATGCGCGCGCTGTGGTCGTTCTTGACGAAATACGACGACACCCGGCTCTTCAAATTCTTCGCCTTGCCGACGTACAAGACCACGTCTTCCGCCCCGATCATGCGGTAAACGCCAGGGCGCAGGGGCAACGATTTGAGCGTGTCTTCGATGCTGGCGGTCATGCGGCGCAGC
Organism: Burkholderiales bacterium; assembly: GCA_043753585.1. GTDB lineage: Bacteria > Pseudomonadota > Gammaproteobacteria > Burkholderiales > Casimicrobiaceae > Casimicrobium. Next base: position 31,233 of record JAYUWL010000154.1, on the reverse strand, counting down.
AGCGGTTTTGGTAGATTGACTTTTGGCTGTAAGCCTTATGCAATATGGGCATACTGCTTGAAATAACTAAAGTCGACTTGTAGCTAAATCTCCACCTAGCCCCAATGAGATGGACGTTTGACCCGAAAGATGATTGCGAATACTGTGGTGTTGATTGAAACATCGTACCGCGATTTTAGAGTCGCGCTCGCGGCGGCGCGAGCCGACCGTCCGCGTAGCGCGGCCGGCAACCGCGGCGCGCTAGGGTGCCAAGCCGCGCATGCCGCAGGTGCGAGGCAGCTAAGCGCGAATGTCGGTCCACTTGCTGCGCGTGGCCTGTGCGCCCACCGCGTTTTGTGTCACTGCGCTACCGGATAGCCCCATGGATGCGCGACCAAGCATCAGGATATCGGTCAGTGTGGCCACGCTACCGTCACCGTCTATATCCATCGTGCAGTCACCTGGCAGAACCAGGACGGGCACCACCGCTGACAAACCGCCGGTTTCGTCACCCAGTTGTCCGGAATTGTTATTGCCCCAGCACTGCACGCCACCGCTGGCGAGCACGGCGCACCCGCGGACATTCCCAGCACTGACACGCGTGGCCGTGGTCAGCCCGCTGACTGCCACCGGAACCAGGCTCTGCGTGGTGCTGTCGTTGCCTAGTTGTCCGCTACCGTTAGTGCCCCAGCACTGCACGCTACCGCTGGCGAGCACGGCGCAACTGTGGAAATTCCCCGCACTGACACTCGTGGCCGTGGTCAGACCGGTGACCGCCACCGGAATCAGGCTATTGGTGATGCTGCCGTTGCCCAGTTGTCCGTTACCGTTGTTGCCCCAGCACGTCAAAGCGCTTCTTCGATGCGGCCTTTGAAGGGGGAGGAGCTGGGAAATGGGTGCATTGACTTTTGGCTGTAAACCTTATTTTATATAGGCTTACGGCTTTAAATTTCTAAAGTCGACTTTAAACAAAAATGCCCGTTAGCCGCCATGCTTTGTAGCTTTGAGAAGAAAGTTGACCGGATTTGTATAAGCGTCGATCGCGGCATCGTGGCGCGATTTGAAGACCCCGTTTGCTGGTTTCGTCTCCCGCACTTCGGGAGAGGGAGCAAAACTTACAACCGCCGTCCGGCGACTTTCTTGCGCATCCGCTCCCATTTGCGCGCCAGGCTCGGCTCGGGTTCAGGCTTCCAGCAATCCAGTATTTCAATCAAGCCCGGACGGTCGTTGCACGGCAGCACCACGTCGCAGCCACCCTGCACGGCGGCTTCGCAACGCGCCGTAAGATCGCCAACAGCGTGTGCGGCAACCATTCCTAAATCATCGGTGAAGATGACACCCTTGAAGTGCAGTTTGTGGCGCAAAATTTCCTGCAACCAGTATGGCGAGAAGCCTGCGAGCTGCGGGTCGATATCTGGAAAGATTAAATGTGCGGCCATGATGCCGTCGATGCCAGCGGCAATGAGTTCGCGAAAAGGGATCAGGTCGGCGGCTAATACCGTGGCGAAATCGCGATCATCGGTCGGGCGCTCCCAATGGGTGTCGCCCTTGACGAATCCATGACCGGGAAAGTGTTTGCCTACCGCCGCCATGCCTTCGGCGCGCAGGCCTTGCATGACCGCGGTGGCGAGCGCTGCCGCGGCACCCGGATCGCGGTGAAACGCACGATGACCAATAACGGCGGATTCGCCGTAGTCGAGGTCGAGCACCGGTGCGAAACTGAAATCAATGCCGACCTCGCCGAGCTCGTGGCCAATGGTGAAGCCAACCTCGAATGCGCGGGCACGCGCTGAGGGGGGATGCGTTGACCACAAATCCCCCAAAGAACGCATTGACTGGATTTCGGTAAAGCCTTCGCGGAGGCGTTGCACGCGCCCACCTTCGTGATCGATGGCGATCAACAGCGCCGGATCGCGCAGCGTTTTGATTTCGTGCGACAGCGCAGTAAGCTGCGCTTTATCGGTGAAGTTGCGCGCGAAATAAATCACGCCACCGATTAATGGGTGACCGAGGATTTCACGATCTTGGGCCGTGAGTTCCACGCCGTCGATCGAAGTCATGATTGGGCCGAGGGGAAGTCGGTTTGCGGTTGCGGATTTACGTGGCACGCGTGGCCTCCTTGCCTGTGAGTTCGTTATTGTTCATGCAGATTTCTTGATCTCGTTTGCTATCGCATTTTTGAAACAGATTTTTCAAACTAATTTCTCAAACACCGCGAAGGCAATGGCGTGTTCGCGTTCGTCGGAAATACTGAGATGAGTCTGCGTCACGCCCAGCGTTTGCAGATGTGCCAGAACGACAGGCGCGAGTTCAAAAAAGGGGCGTCCGAGCTGATCGTGCCCGACCCCAATGCCCGAAAGCGTCAGTGGCATGCGTATGCCCGTTCCTGCGGCTTTACCGAATGCCTCCTTGGCCGCCCAACGCTTGGCGAGCCACGGGCCGGGCACTTTGACCGCTGCGAACTCAGCCAGCTCGGAATCGCTCAACAACCGCCGCGTGAAGGCAGCGCCCTGACGAACGTACGCTGCGCTGATGCGCGCGACGGAGACGATATCGGTACCGATGCCGATGATCATGTTTTTTCCGGAACTGAAGTCAACGGCTTGCGCGTTGGCTTGACAGGCTTCACATCGAGCCGCTCGGCGAGCATCCGCAAATCATGCATCACCTCTGAAGTTTTTACCTTGCGCTGGTCAAGATGAAAATTGATGATGGTGCGCACAAAGTCGCGGGCTTCGGCGGCGACAGCAGAATTTTCGAAGCGTCCGCGGCCAAGCGCAAGCAGCGCCTCGCCGTGGACGACGGGTCCGGATCCATTGCCGGCTTCGCTCGGCCCGGAAAGCGGGTCGTATCGGTACAGCGTCCCGGCGACCAGCGGTTTATCGGTTCTCACGTCGCACACGAGCTGCAAACCGTAGCCCATTTCTGCAAGCAGGCTCGTTTCAAATTCACGCAGGATCGCGCTGTGCTCATCGCTCCCGGCCAACGTTAATAACGCAGCGGCATAGCTCTCGAAAAGCTCGGGATGCGGATCTTCGCGGGGCAATAGTTTGATCAGCAGTTCGTTCAGATACATGCCACACATCAGGGCTTGTCCAGTCAGCCAGGGCTGGCCGGGAAGCCACTGCGCCTGCGTGAGCGTTTTCACTTCACCGCGCCCGCTGAAGATGACCTCGACAGGCTGCAACGAAAGTAACGCGCCGCGAATGTTTGACGCGGGACGCTTTGCTCCCTTGGCAACCGCCGCCATGCGGCCATTGTCGACGGTGAAGAGATCAACAATCAGGCTCGACTCTTTGTACGCATAGCTATGCAGTACGAATGCGCGTTGAGGGGTGGACTTTTTGGCTTGAACGGCCATTAGAGTAAACAGTGAGCAGTGAGCGGTGAGCAGTAGCGCGCGCTGGATTGCAACGTTCGCGCCGCTTCCATGCTAGTTGTGGCAAATCGTCGACTGCTCACTACTCACTACTCACTACTCACGGCTCACTGACTAGGTAATCCCCAAATCGCGCAGCACAATCGCGTTCTCCGCCCAGCCGCTTTTGACCTTGACGAACAGCTCCAGATAAACCGGGCCGTTGAAGAGCTTTTGCATGTCCATTCGAGCCTCAGTGCCGATGCGCTTTAACAGCTCGCCACCAGCGCCAATGATGATGGGCTTCTGCGAGTCTTTATCGACCAGAATCGCAGCGAATATGCGGCGGAGATTGCCTTCCTGCTCAAACTTGTCGATCATCACGGCCGCGCGATACGGCAGCTCGTCTCCGGTCAGGCGAAATATTTTTTCACGAATGATTTCGGCGGCCATGTAGCGCTCGGGCTTGTCGGTCAAATCGTCGGCATCGTACATCGGCTCCGATACAGGCAACAATTTTTCAATCTCGGCAAGCAGTTCGCTGGTTTGCGTGCCTTTGCTCGCCGCGACCGGCACTACAGAGGCAAATTTTCGAGCAGCGGACAACTCGGTGACGGCCGCGATCAATGCGCTGCGATCCTTGATCAAGTCCACCTTGTTCGGCACGGCAATAATGGGCACGGTGTCGGGAACCAGGTCGAGCACGGCGCGATCGGCAGCGGACAAATGCGTTGCATCCCACAGCCACAGCACGACGTCAACTTCGTTCAAGGTACGACGAACGCTGCCGTTCAGGCGCTTGTTCATCTCGCCGCCGTGCTTGGTCTGGAAGCCCGGCGTATCGACAAATACGAACTGAGCCGCGTCGGTTGTGAGGATGCCGCGAAGTGGTAGACGTGTGGTCTGCGCCTTGCGCGAAGTAATGGAGACTTTTTCGCCAACCAGACGATTGAGCAGCGTTGATTTGCCCACGTTAGGCTTGCCAACGACCGCGATCTGGCCACAGCGAAAGTCGGCTCTGGTTGCTTTATCGCTCATGCGCTAACGCCCAGTTTATTGAGTACTGCGTTGGCTGCCTGCTGCTCCGCAGCGCGGCGCGAGGAGCCTTTGCCAATGGCCTCCTGCTCCACCTGCGGGACACTGCAGCGTACAGTGAAGATCTGCGCATGGGCTTCGCCGTCTACCCGTTCGACGGTATAGCCCGGCAGGGGGAAGTGCTTCGACTGCATAAATTCCTGAAGTCGCGTCTTTGCGTCCTTGCCGCCTTCGCGCGGGTTAACTTGAGAGATACGGTTGAGGTAGAGCTTATTGATTGTTGCATCGGCAGAATCAAGGCCTGAGTCAAGCAGGATCGCGCCGAAGATGGCCTCAAGTGCATCGGCCAGCATGGAAGGTCGTTCACGGCCACCACTTTTTTCTTCGCCTTCACCGATGCGCAAATGATGCGAAATATCGAGGCGCTGGGCCAGCGAATGCAGCGCCGGTTGACTGACCAGATTGGCACGCATCCGCGAGAGCTGGCCTTCGGGCAGCTCAGGAAATTTGTTGTATAGCGCAAGGGCGATGGCGCAGTTAAGCACGCCGTCGCCGATGAATTCGAGACGCTCGTTGTGCGGCGTGCCAAAACTGCGGTGCGTCAAAGCCTCACGCAACAAGCGGGGCTCGCGAAACGTATAACCGAGAGCGGCTTCCAGGCTCAAGTTATTCTGGTGCCTTCACTCGTGCCATCAGCGAGTACCGGTCGCAGCAGCTTCAAAGTCGAACAGCAGACTCACGTTGCCAGCGACAGGAACTTTGCGCTGGTAAGCAACCGAGAGGCCAATCCTTCCGTTGTCTTTGCTGATTTCAATATCAGCTCCTTTTACTGGAAGATCATCAATGCTGGCACGGCGGCCAAACGATGCACGAATGACAGCGCCCTGCGCGTCCACGCTAAATTCGTTAGCGGTTGCCTGGAGCACTTTCTTCAGGGAAAAATATTCAGTCCACGCTGGCACACATCGAAACGCGGTGAACATTACGAACCCGACGATGGCCGCAAGAAAAATGAACCCGACAAGGCTGAGACCACGTTGATGTTTCATAGCGCGCCGCGAAGTGTGTAAGCCAACTTTTATTGTATGCCGCGAAATACGCGCTTGAAAGCAAACGATGACACATCTTCCCAGTTAAACCAGATAAAGAACGCTTTGCCACGCAAATGCGTGTCGGGAATGAAGCCCCAGTAGCGCCCGTCGAGGCTGTTGTCACGGTTGTCGCCCATCGCGAAGTAATGTCCCGGCGGCACTTTACAGGTCACCGCGTTGCCGTCGTCGGTGCAAGTCGGCACCGGCGTGCCGGGATATTTCTGGTTCGCGATGAAGGACGGAAACTGCGGAAATTGCGCGATCAGATATTCGCGATCACCCAGTTTTTCCTTGAATTTTTGCGTGGTCAAAAACTGGCCAAACTCCATGTAGCTGTATGTCCCGTCTTCGACCTGTGACACTGGCGCACCGTTGAGCGTGAGCTTTTTATCCTTGTAAACAAGCGTGTCGCCCGGGACGCCAATGATGCGCTTGATGTAATCCTTCTCGGGCTCATGCGGGGCTTTAAACACCGCGACATCGCCGCGCTGTGGCGTGTTTACGTCAATGACTTTTTGATCCAGCACCGGCAGACGAATGCCGTACGAGAATTTGTTTACGAGAATGAAATCACCGGTCACCAGCCCCGGACGCATCGAACTTGAGGGGATGCGAAACGGTTCAGCCAGAAACGAGCGCAGCAAAAACACCACCAGCAACACAGTGAAGATTGACGCCGGGACTTCAATACCCCAGTGCAGGACCTCACCCGCAGCGCGCTTCTTCGCCAGGACAAATTTGTCGACGGCCCAAGCGATACCGCACACGATGACAGCGAGCAGCAGCAGCAGGGGAAAGTTAACGGGTGAACCCGTGAGCACGCCGCGCAGGGCGGTTACGACGAGGATAGCCAGGGCTAGAGAAGGAATGTATTTCATCGATATGTCATTCAGAGCTGTGCGAAGAATCGCGTGATTGTCCAGCGATGGTCGAAGACGCTGTTGATTGCCACCTGATTGTTCGAGGATCTCAGGATGACATCGCTACAGTAGTACGAACTCTGCGACCGAGCGGAGCGAAGCGACAAAGCGACGCTACGCGGTGCAGGCAGCATTTGGCGGACGCAAGCTACTTGTCTCCGGTTTGCAAAATTGCCAAAAACGCTTCCTGCGGAATCTCAACCGAGCCCACTGATTTCATGCGTTTCTTGCCTTCTTTTTGTTTATCCAGCAGTTTGCGTTTGCGCGAAATATCGCCGCCGTAACACTTGGCAAGCACGTCTTTGCGCATCGCCTTCAAACTTTCGCGGGCGATGATTGTGGCCCCGATGGCCGCCTGGATCGCGACATCATACATTTGCCGGGGAATCAATTCACGCATTTTCGCGGCGACTTGACGGCCACGGTACGCGCTTTGCGCACGGTGAACCATCGATGACAACGCGTCAACTTTTTCGCCATTGATCAAAATATCGAGCTTGACGACATCCGCAGCCCGGAACTCTTTGAATTCATAATCGAGCGACGCGTAACCACGCGACACACTCTTCAATTTATCGAAAAAGTCCATCACCACTTCAGCCATCGGCATGTCGTAGGTCAGCATCACTTGCCGCCCAAGATACTGCATGTTGACCTGTGTGCCGCGCTTCTCGTTACACAGCACCATGACCGCGCCAACGTATTCTTGTGGCATCAGGATCGTGGCTGTGATGATCGGCTCGCGAATCTCTTCAACACGCGACAGATCCGGTAATTTCGCCGGGTTCTCGATGTTGAGAATCGTGCCATCGCGCTGAACGATTTGATAAACCACCGTCGGTGCCGTGGTGATCAGATGCTGATCGTATTCGCGCTCAAGGCGCTCCTGCACCACGTCCATGTGCAACAGGCCCAGAAACCCGCAACGGAACCCGAAGCCCAATGCCTGCGACACCTCGGGCTCGTAGTGCAGCGATGAGTCATTGAGCTTTAATTTGACCAACGCGTCGCGCAGCGATTCATACTGGTTCGATTCGACCGGATAGAGACCCGCGAACACCTGCGGCTTGACTTCCTTGAAGCCCGGCAGCGCTTCTGCCGCGGGCTTTTGCGTGTGGGTGATGGTGTCGCCTACCTTGGCAGAGTCCAGCTCCTTGATCCCCGCGATGACAAAGCCCACCTGCCCGGCCGACAGCGAATCACGCTGCGTAGAGCGCGGCGCGAAGACACCGACCTGTTCACACAAGTGGTTACGACCTGTCGCCATGAAATTGATTTTTTCTTTGGGCTTCAGCGTGCCATCAAACACGCGAACGAGCATCACAACACCGACGTAATTGTCAAACCAGCTATCGATAATCAGCGCTTTGAGCGGCGCATCAACATTACCCGTCGGCGCCGGCACCTTGGCGATCAGCGCTTCGAGAATATCGTCGATACCAATACCGGTTTTGGCGGAACACAGCACCGCGTCGGACGCATCGACGCCAACGACATCCATGATCTCGTCCTTGACACGCTCGGGATCGGCGCTCGGCAAGTCAATTTTGTTGAGTACCGGCACCACTTCAACGCCCAGCTCAATCGCGGTGTAGCAGTTAGCGACTGTTTGCGCCTCAACACCCTGCGACGCATCGACAACGAGCAACGCGCCTTCGCACGCCGACAACGAGCGCGAAACTTCGTAAGAAAAATCCACATGGCCCGGCGTATCGATCAGGTTCAAGTTGTAGACGACGCCGTCTTTAGCTGTGTACGCCAGCGCGGCGGTCTGGGCCTTGATCGTAATGCCGCGCTCCTTTTCGAGATCCATGGAGTCGAGCACCTGCTCGCTCATTTCACGATCCGATAACCCTCCGCAACGATGGATGAACCGATCCGCCAGCGTAGATTTGCCGTGGTCAATGTGCGCAATGATGGAAAAGTTACGTATGTTCTGCATAGTGAAAAAGGAAAAGGCCACCGGGTTAAAGCTGGTCGCTCATCCCGTGGCCTTTTCATGGCTAACCGCTGATTTTAGCGGCTTTGCATGTTTCAGTAAACGCTACTCCGGCAGTTTCTCAGGCGCGAAGAACTCGTTGTACTCCGCCCCTGCGCGATCTATAGCGCGTTTTACGCGGAACGCCAGAGTAGATCCTTTCTCGGAACCCTTGATCAGTTCAGCAAGTTGCGACGGACTGGTCACAGCGGTTGATTTGCCCTTGCGGGTGACGCCAAGGATAATATCGCCTTCAGTCAGCGCACGTACCGGAGATTTCTCTGACACGTCCGAGACTACAGCGCCGCCGGAAGCGAGCTTGGCAGCGCCACGTTCTTTTTCGTTCGGTGCGCGGAACGAAAGTCCGAGGCGATCATCCTTGGTGTCGGGCGTCTCAACCACTTTAGCCTTTGGCGTGGCTTTATCAAGCGACGCCAACTGCGTTTGCTCTTTGTACTCATCGAGTGTCACGGTGAGCTCAACCGTCTTGCCGTCACGCCACACTTGAATTTTCGACGGTGTTCCCGGGCGCGCCGAGGTGACATAGCGCGGCAAATCGCGTGAATCATCGACCACGCGGTCGTTGAACTTGAGAACTACGTCGCCTTCCTTGACGCCAGCTTTTTCGGCTGCGCTGCCCTTGTTCACGCCGGACACCAGCGCACCCTGGGCTTTCGGCAATCCGAACGCGTCGGCGAGATCGCGGCTGACCGCGCCAATGTTGACACCGAGCATGCCACGCTTGACCGATCCACCGGCTCGCAGTTGGCCCACAACATCCATCGCCAGATCAATTGGAATCGCAAATGAAATACCCTGGAAACCGCCGCTAACCGTTGCGATCATAGAATTGATTGCGACCACTTCGCCGCGTGTATTGAACAACGGGCCGCCGGAGTTGCCAGGGTTCACAGCGGCATCATGCTGAATGAACGGCACGAGGTCACCCGTCACATCCGCGCCGCGGCTGGCACGCGATTTGGCACTCACCACGCCGGTAGTCAACGTGCTCTCGAAACCGAGCGGCTGTCCAATTGCGGCAACCCATTCGCCGATACGCAGGCGATCCGGATTGCCGAGTTTTACGGCAGGCAATCCGCTTGCTTCAATCTTGATCACGGCAACGTCGGAGCGCTTGTCCGAGCCGATCACTTTGGCCTTGAATTCGCGTTTGTCGGTGAGCTTGACCAGCACTTCGTCCGCGTCTTCCACGACGTGGCTGTTGGTGACGATCAGGCCATCGGCCGAGATGATGAAACCGGAGCCTCCGCCCTGTCGACGCAGGTCGCGAGGCGGACGTCCACCCTGGCCACCCTGACCACCCTGACCAAAGTAGCGACGGAAGAATTCTTCCATGTCTTCTTTGTCGGGAGTTGCGCCGTCGGCACCCGGCTTGGCAGACTTCTTGCCAATCGTGGAACTGACCGCAATCGAGACGACTGATGGGCTGTTGTTTTCGTACAGCGTAACGAAATCCGGCAGGCCTAGCGGTGCTTGCGGCGCCTGGGGCACAGCGGACGCTGCAGTAGCCTGCGCCAACGCTGGCACATGTGGCGTAGTGAATGCGGCCATGGTGACGCCTAGAGCGCCGACAGCGAGCAGCGAGGCAATGAGTGACTTCTTCACGGTTTTTTCTCCTGAAAACTTGACGTGTTTAATTAACAAAATACTGACCTGCAAAAAAACGATCTACCAAACTACTTACGAACCAGCGAACTGGCAATCGCCTTCACCGCTGCCGGTCGTGCATCACCGAATGCCGTTACCAACTGGTCATTGGCTTGTCGCGAAAACACCTGATGAGCACCCTGCATACTGGCTCCAAGCGCAGGCGGATCGCCTGGAGGCAGCGGGGCCGCATACACCGAAACCGAGGTCAACCCGTCGGAATACATCAGTTGCGACACCGATTCGCTTCGTCCCGGAAGAGCGCGCATGAAGTTTTCGCTAATCTTTACAAAACCTGCCGGCAAGGCCTTCGCTACCCAGCCAGTATCGGTCTTCATCGCACTAAAGGATAGTCTACGGTCGATTCGCCAGTTCGAAACACTGTTGGCGAGGGTGGATTTGACTTGCTCCCGGTCAATCTTGCCGCCAATTTTGATGTCGCTGAAAGTGATTTCTTCAATCACAACACCATTCTCATCGAGCACTCGACCACGAAGCCAGAGGCCGGTTTTCAGCTCGGTCCAGAGTCGGTGCCAAAAGCGAAACTCGTCATTTGGCGCAAATTCCCATACCTGCGCGTCATGCCCGGCAACGCGCTCGATGGCGAGGCGCTTGACGGTGAAATGTTGCGCCAGCGTGGTCATCTGCCTCGGTAGCAGCGAAGGGAAGCCCTGTCGCCCGGTGCGCGGCTCGATGCGAATCAGACGCGCCTCGGGGATGTAGCAGGTCAACTCTTCATCGACGCGAACGACCTCAAAAGGAGGACCATCGAGCGTGGTGACACGCTCCATCTCGACGCCATTTTCGAACAGATGAACGATACGCGAGGTTTCCTCGGCACCGCGACGCTTGTAGGTGATGGTGCCCGTGTAGTTAAGCGTTGACGCTGCATTCGCGGCCTGCTGCAATATCTGGCCAACGCTTGGCACCGCCTGCGTGGCCGACGTTGCGTTAGTGGGGTTAGCGCCTGTCGTCACCGGCCACTGCGCCAGCACCACTGGCGCACCGCTCAGCGCCGCTGCCAGAATTGGTAGTTGCTTCCATCGGCGCGCGGTGCGCAAACTGCGTCGACCTGCTTGCGAAAGCTTGTTAACCGTAATCGTCAATGTCACAAGGGTTCTCTTTCTACTTCGCTTGTTTTCATCAAACGCTTATTGCGCCTGAACGATTACAGCGGGCCTCATGTACTGCCGCATTGGCGACAGGCTCGATATGTCCGCGCTTTCCTGATGCGCCTGAAGGTAGGCGTTGAATTCGGCATTCGGCTTGGCAGTGGCAGTAGCTCCAACTGTTGGCACGCTGGCCACTTGCGCCATCGGTACTCCGGACACCTGATCTTTGTAGACCACCGTACCAACAAAGCCAACGGCGGCCAGGGCTGCAGCTGTTGCCCAGGCGCGACTACCACGGCCCATGTAAGTCATAGCGCTAAACAGGCCACGTTCCCTGATCTCATTTTGCGCACGTAGCCGTTTGCCCGCAGGCGCAACAATCGCAGGCTCGCCAGCGAGCGCGCTTCGGATGCGCTCGGCGCAACCTGCAGGCGTGTTTTCCAGCCCCCGAATGCAATCGCCGACGAAGTGCATTTCAGCCCAGCAGTAACGTCCCTCTTGCTGCGACAAAACTTTCATCGCAAGATCAATTTCGTGGGGCGCAATGTCGCCGTCAAGCCAGCGAGAGATTTGCTCTCGAATCACAACATCAGACGCTTCAGGGATGCCGGACGCGTTTGACGCGCCCGACGCAAACGTCGAAGTGTTCATTTTGGTTTCCATCTCTACCATCTCCTGTCTTCCCGTGTTCCAAGCATCGGTCGCAGTTCGGCTGCAATTGCTTCCCGAGCGCGAAAGATGCGACTGCGCACCGTTCCAATCGGACAATCCATCGCCTCTGCGATCTCTTCGTAACTCAAGCCCTCAATTTCGCGTAGTGTCACTGCCGTCCGCAAGTCGTCTGGCAGCGCCGCCATCGCCCGATTTACCGCTTCCGCAATCTGCTTGCTGGCGTATTCGGCATCGGGAGTGGCGACGTCGTGTAGACCGTCGTTGCGTTCAAAAGATTCCGTATCGTCATCATCGGCCATCAGATCGCTGTTCGGCACAATACGGCGTGCCGGGCTGGCCAGATAATTTTTGGCGCAGTTGATTGCAATCCGGTAAATCCATGTGTAGAAAGCGGCATCGCCGCGAAAGGTGGGCAGCGCGCGGTAGGCCTTGATAAATGCCTCCTGCACCACGTCGTCTACCTCGCCAGAGTCGCGCACAAACCGGGAAACCAGACGCTGTACTTTGCGCTGATATTTGAGGACGAGCAGGTCAAATGCCCGCTTGTCTCCGGCTTGTACTCGTTCGACGAGTTCCTGGTCGACCGCGCGGTCGCTCATCAGCGTTTTTCCCTTTGTTTTTCTGTTCGCCGTGGCTGCAAGGTCTTAATCACGCATCCGGTCTCGATGACAGACAGTCGGTACGGGCCAAAAGTTCATTGACGATGCAGTTGAACATAAGGCTCAAAGCGTCCGACTTCAATACCGCGCACCGATTTAATCGGCACGTCCATCCACGCCTTCAGCTCGCCACGAGCCGCGTCATCCAGCATACCGAGCTGCGCAAGCACACTGCAAAACGCCAGCATCAGCGCTTTCGGGTTGCCGTCGCTCACCTTTGCCGCGATGCCGATGCCGCGTGAACGGCTGGCCAAAGTCTGTACGCCGTCGGCGCCCACCTTGTTCGCCCAATCGCCGCGACCGGCTTTCGCCAGCGCCAAATCGTTGCGGCCTTCGCCAGAAACCATTTCCGGGTGCGCGGCCATCGCTTCAAAGATTTGGCGCGGCGCGCTGCCATAGCGAGGGTCGTCTTCCGGTCGAGCCAGCCACGCGAAGGCGCGAGCCAACGCCGTCAGCGACACCGCAAAATTCGGCGCGCTACAGCCATCGGTTCCCGAGACCAGAGCGGTTGGGTCAGGCTCGCCGCAGGCATAAGCCACCGCGTCGCGGATCGCCAATTGCACCGGATTGTCCCGCTCAAGGTAAGTATCCGTCGCGGCTGAGAGCAATTTGGCCTGTAACAGCATGCCCGAATGCTTGCCAGAGCAGTTGTGAAAAAGCGAGCTCCAGCGCTTGCCGGGCTCCGGCGCGACGTCATTGGTTTTGTACCAATATGGAACGTGGTTGCCGCACTGCAACGCAGCGTCGGTCAGGCCGACTTTGGCGAGCAGGCGCTGGGCGGTCTCGGCGTGGATCGGCTCGCCGTTGTGGCTCGCACAAAGCAGCGCAATTTCTTGCGGCGTCAAACCGTACTCGGAGAAACGCGGGTTCGCCACCAGAGGTAACGCCTGAAAAGGTTTCAGCGCAGATCGGGTGAAAATGGGGGCGCCAATATCACCAACGCTGGCGATCACGCTGCCTGCGCGATCAACCACCGCGATCGAGCCGTAAAACACGTTTTCGACGTGTCCGCCACGCGTGCTGTAAGCGATGGGAACGTGGTCGGGGATAAGAATTTCAACTTGCATATCGACATTGTTTCATGGTGCAGGGGGTTTGAGGCTCAAGGAACGATTGCTTCAACACACGCAGCCGACGCGGCAACGCGAGACGGCATGCCCGGACAGATTCCGGTTCAGCGCCTTCGTGGTGACAAAATCGTATCTCTCAAATTCACAGCAAGAACAGGAAACCCATGATTCACGTCGTCGCCTTCATCACCGCCCAGACCGGGCAGCGCGAAAAAGTCCTGGCAGCCTTCAACGCCAACGTGCCCGCAGTGCTTGCGGAAGACGGGTGCATTGAATACGGTGCAACGGTCGATGCAAAGGAGCTTCCGCCCGGTCGTAATAGCGTGGGGTCAGACACCTTTGTGGTCGTTGAGAAATGGGCGAGCCTTGCCGCGCTGCAAGCGCATGCTGTGTCGCCCCACATGAAAGCGTACGCCGCATCGGTCAAGGACATGGTCGCTGGTCGCGTGATTCATGTACTGGAACCGGTTGCTGCCTGACGTGGCCTGTGTTGCCTGGCGAGTCCGCACTTGCGGCGTGCCAAACGCATCGACGGTGAATCAGCTTTTTCGCGGAGCCCCTATTTCTGTTCGGATACAGGCAAGAAACCGCATACGTCGATAAAGCGAAAAATCCAGACGTAGCCCATATAAAATGGGGCAAAATCAGAAAAGCTGTATCAGTTCTTCGCTCGCCCCGCTTTGTCGAGATTGCTCACCTTGTCGCCCGCGACGATGCCGCGCTCCTTGAACCAGCCCTGCTTCATTTCCAGCGCAAAAATCGCCGGGCCGGCGGAAGGATAGGTCGATTCGTCGTGTGGCTTCATGTCAACAATGTTAACGATCACGCCTTTGGCGTCGATGTAGGCAATCGACAGCGGAACAAAGGTGTTTTTCATCCAGAACGCCAATGGTTCGCTCTGCGCAAAGACAAACAGCATGCCGTGATCCGGTGCCAGAGAAAAGCGGTTCATCAGCCCGATGCTGCGCGTGGCGTTGTCGGCGACGACTTCGGCTTTGAGCTTGGCGCTTTTGATGGAGAGTTCAACGATTGGCAATCCCTTGTTGACCTGCGCGCTCGCTGTCGTTGGCGCAGTCATCATCACGACAACAGCAAACAAGGCGGCAAAGAAAGATTTACAGAATTTCATGTGGAATTTCAGCGTCAGCTGCTAATTGAGAGGGATGGCTCATTTGATAGAACTTCCAGATCGCCGCGCCCAGTGCTGCCGAGCCGAGCATCACCAGCGCAAATCGTAGCAAGCTTTGCTGGGCGAACGGCACCACGATTGCGGTGGTCACCGCCATCATCGCCACATGAGTGGATGATTGCAGGGCCGACACGCTGCCCCGTGCGTGAGGAAACGCGTCTAGCAGTTTGAGCGTGATGCAGGGTGTGACCAGAGCCATTCCAAAAGTGTAGAGCGCAATCGGTGCGATGTTCCAGACAACGCTCGGCGGCAGGAAGGCGCTGACAAGCAGGTTCACAAGGGCCGCGAGTGCCATGATCGAGAAGCCCCAGTTCATCTGCCGGACATGACTGACACGCCCGGCCATACGACCCGAGCAGTAAGCGGCCAGCGTGATCCCGGCAATGCCCGGCACAAAGAGCAGCGCAAAGTCTTTGGTCGTCAAGCTCAGGTGGCGCATGAGAAAGGCGGGTGCGCCTGCGATGTAGACAAAAAAGCCCACGAAATTGATGCCCGGTATCGCCGCCAGACTCTGGAACGTCATGTTGAAAAACATCTGCCCATACATTTTCGCCAGTGGCACCAGCGCAAACGGCAAGCGGTTCTCACGCGGGTGTGACTCCTCAAGCCCTAGTTGCGACCACACGACCAGCAACACCGCGTAACCACCCAGAAACCAGAAAATCGCAGGCCACGCCAGATGCGCAACCAGCCAGCCGCCAAGGATCGGCGCGACGATGGGCGCCAGCGCGAACAACATGGAAATACGCGACAGTTGCCGCTGCGCTTCGTGACCCGCAAACAGATCGCGCACTACCGCGCGGCCCACCACAAAACCGGCTCCGGCGAAGCAGCCCTGCAGCGCTCGAAACGCCAGCAAGGACTCAATGGACGCTGCTAACGCGCAACCCACCGATGCCAGCGCATGAACGCAGATCGTGCCGATGATCACAGGCTTGCGGCCGATTGAATCGCTGATGGCGCCGTGAAACAGCGACACAATGGCGAAGCCGATGAAGTACACGGTGAGTGTCAGCTGCATCTGCACTTCGGTCGCTGGCAGCGCCGCTTCCATCGTCGGGAAGGCCGGCAGGTAGGTATCTATCGAGAACGGCCCGAGCATCGCCAATGCGGCGAGCAGCCAGGTGAGCTTCATGCGCTCACGGCCACTGGCGTAGCGCGCGATCAACGCGAGCTGGGAGTCGCTTGCGGCTGCCGAAACGGTAAAGGCGGGCCTGGCGGGAGGCTCTAAATCATTGCGGCGCAAACACGGCCTCTTCAATTTCCAGTCGCTTGAGGGACGGCGCAAACATGACAATAAAGTCGTAGGCAAAGCGGCGCAAAAACGCATTGCGGCGCAGGCCAACGCGAGTGACCGATGGCGCGAACAGGTGCGACGCGTCAAGGCGCTTCAAGTCCGCGTCTACCTTGGGCTCATAGGCCATCTCGGCCAGAATTCCGATGCCGACGTTCAGGCGAACGTAGGTCTTGATCACGTCCGAGTCGAGCGCAGTCAAAGCGACATTCGGCGTGAAACCGGCGCTGGCAAACGCGCGATCAACCTGGGAGCGTCCGGTGAACGCGGTGTCATACGTAATCAGCGGATACTTCGACAAAGCCTCGATGCTGAGCACCGGCTCCTTGACGATAGGATGCTTCGGCGGCGCGATGACGCATCGGTTCCATCGATAACAGGGCAGCGTCACCAGAAGAGGGTTCAGCGCTAACGCCTCAGTGGCAATTGCAATGTCGGCTTCACTGCCAGCCACCCAGTCGGCGCATTGCTTCGGGTTACCCTGCTTAAGCTTCAGTTTGACATCAGGATACTTGGCACCAAACTGCGTCACCACGCGCGGCAACACGTAGCGCGCCTGCGTGTGTGTGGTGGCGATGGTGAGCACGCCCTCCTTGGCGTTGGTCATCTCGGAGCCCAGCGCTTTCAGGCTGGTGGCGTCGCCGTTGAGGCGCTTGGCGATAGCGTAGGCCTCTTCGCCCGCCTGGGTCAGGCCCAAAAAGCGTTTGCCGCGGCGTTGAAATATCTGTAAACCCAATTCGTCTTCAAGCGTTTTGATGTGTTTGCTGACGACGGGCTGGGCGGTGTAGCAGGCCACCGCAGCCTCGGAAACGCTAAAGCCGTTTTCAACCACGGCGCAGACGAATTTAATTTGTTGAAGGTTCATATTTGCAATCCGTCTGGCAGCTTCTGGTTATGCTCTTGTAACATAAGCACATTATGACGCAACGATTTGTTCTACATCCGGTGACCCCTCAGTTGCGACTGATTCGACAGGCGGCACACCTGCTGCGCGATGGCGCGGTAATCGCTTATCCCACCGACAGCTCTTACGCGCTTGGCTGCCATTTGGGCGACGGCAGTGCGCTTAAGTTGCTGCGCCAGCTTCGCGGTGTGGATGATAAACATCACCTGACGCTGGTCTGCGCTGATCTGGGCGAGCTCGGCAAATACGCGCGGGTAGACAACGTTTCTTTCCGCATCATCAAGCTCGGTACGCCGGGGCCGTACACCTTTATCCTGGAAGGCACACGCGAGGTGCCCAAGCGCATGTTGCATCCTAAACGCGCGACACTCGGCCTGCGGGTGCCGGATCATCCGGTGGTGCAGGCGCTTTTGCAGGAGCTGGGCGAACCGATTCTTTCGGCAACGCTGATTCCACCGGGAGAGGAACACCCGTTAAACGACCCTGACGTGATCGCACAGCGCATGCCAAAGAGTCTGGCCGCGATTCTCGACGCAGGGCAAACGCCGGAAGCGGCAACCACGGTGATTGACCTGACCGGCGACACGCCGGAAGTGTTGCGCATTGGCAACGGCGCGCTGGCGCGTCTCGGTCTCAGCAAATAAGAACCACGCTGCGGCGCAGCAATGCCTACACTTCCAACCTGCTTAGAGTTGGCAGTTTCGACTGACTCAAGTTTGAAGGAGGCTTGTATGAAACGCCCTATTTTTTTCGCAGCGCAAAAGACAGGCGTTGTCCGCCTGGTTGCCGCATCAGTCGCTCTGGTGCTGGCGTCCACAGCATTTGCACTTGACGTCGCAGGCATCAAGGTCGAGGAGCGGCTGAAGCTCGCCAATCAGGATCTGGTGTTAAACGGGGCCGGCATTCGCTACGCCGCTGCCGGACTCGTGCGCGTATACGTGGTAGCGCTCTACCTGCCGCAAAAGAAAAACACCAGTAATGAAATCGGTGCGCTTAAAGGGGCAAAGCGCATGCAACTGAGCGTGATGCGCGAGATCAATTCAAATGATTTTTCGAAGGCTTTGCTGTCCGGTATGCGCGCCAATTTGTCGAGCGCGGAGCAGCAAAAACATTTCGAGAGCCTGCTCAAACTTGGCCAGATTTTCGGTCAGGTTCCAACGCTTAAAAAAGGCGAGTCAATCACCATAGATTCGGTGCCGGGCACTGGCACGGTCATTCTGGTCAACAACAAGCGCGTCGGCGAAGTGTTTCAGGACGACACGTTTTTCCAGGCGCTCCTGCAAATCTGGATCGGCCCCAAGCCGATCGACGAGAGTTTGAAGCCTGTCCTGCTCGGCACCGTGGCCAGTAACGACAATTCGGTGAACACCACCCGCGATCGCTTCTAGCCATGAGTGGTTCAGCATCCGTACGCGTCGGAATCATCGGTATTGGCCTGATGGGTCACGGCATGGCGAAAAACGTGGCAGCGAAGGGATTCCCGCTGACCTTCATGCGCCGTCGAAGCGCGCCGGACGCGGGTGCTGCGCTGGTGGCCTTGGGCGGCACGCCCGCGGACACGCCAAAAGAAATTGCGGCAGCGAGCGACGTGGTCATTCTTTGCGTCACCGGTTCACCCGACGTCGAATCAGTCTGCTTTGGTGCCAACGGCATTGCGGATGCGGCACGCGCGGGGTTGATTGTGGTTGACACCTCTACCGCCGAGCCAACCTCGACCGCTGCCCTGCGTGCGCGCTTCGCGGCCATCGGCGTAGAGTTTGTTGATGCACCGCTGGCACGCACGCCGGTTGAGGCTGAGCTCGGCAAATTAAACACCATGGTCGGAGCGACCGATGAAAGTTTTGCGCGCATCGAGCCAGTGCTTAAAGCGTATTGCGAAAACATTTTTCACGTGGGCCCGCCCGGCGCGGGTCACAAGATCAAGCTGATGAATAACTTCATCGCGCAGGCAATTTGTGCAGCGTCGGCCGAGGCGTTTGCTGCGGCGGTGAAGTCGGGTGTTGACCCGAAGCAGTTAGTTCGGGTGGTGAGTGCGGGTGGCGTCAATTCAGGTCTTTTTCAGGCGATGGCGAAGACGCTGGACGGTGACATGGGTGGGCTTAAATTTCAGCTCGACAATGCCCGTAAAGATTTGCGCTATTACACGCACTTCACAGAAAGCATGCCGCTGACCAGCTGGATGGGCGAAGCGGTGCATCAAACTCTGGTGCAGGCCTGCGCAATGGGGCTGGGCGACGGCATGGTTGCGGAGCTGGTGACCGCAGCCGAGCGCGCGAACGGGGTGAAGATCAGGCCGTAGGGCTGGGGTGGGCGACCGTTGCCCACCACCGATAGTCGTTACCACCCTGCGCGCGGGCAAATATGGCTAGCCTACAACCGCGCGATCCGCTCCGCCAGCGGCAACTGCACCGCGTGCACCAGTTGCAGCACCTCCAGCTCGCAACCAAAGTGCCCAACAATTTGCATTCCCACCGGTAGCCCGTTAGCGGCGAACGCAACCGGCGCGCTGGCGGCAGGATGCGAGGTCATGGTGATACGACAGGCAGATTTCATCCACTCAAGATAGTTCGCCAGTGGCGTGCCGTCAATTTCTATTGGGTACGGTGTGTTGATGTCGAACGGCAAAACCTGATTGACCGGGCAGATGAAGTAGTCGTACTTCGTCAAAAATCGCTGCATGCGCTCAAAGCACTTTGACTGATGCGACTGAGCCTGAGCGATCTGCGCGCCAGTCAGCTTCAGGCCCTGTTCGATGTTCCAGACAGCGGTATCCTTAAGCAGCGCACGGTGATTTTTGTAGTGCGCACCCAGACTGTTCACCAGATGCAGCGCACGCATCACCTGAAACGCGTTATCGGCAATCTCCAGGTCGGGTTCGGCCTCTTCGATGATCGCGCCGATCGCCGCAAAGCGCTGCAATGACAGTTGCAGCGCGTCGCGCACACCTTGCTCTACCGGCAAGCCGCCGAGCGTAGGGCTCCAAGCGATTCGTGTACCGGTGAAATCACGATCCAGCGGCGCGCGAAAAACCGTTGGGTCGCCACAGCGGCCAATCGCAGCCCGGGGGTCGTCGCCTGCCTGAACGGAGAGTAGCCATGCCGCGTCCTCCGCCGTGCGCGCTATGGGGCCTAAAACGCCCAGCGTGCCCCAGTGATTGAGCGAAGGATACGTCGGCACCCGGCCGGGCGATGGCCGGAGACCGACGACACCGCAGAAGTTCGCCGGATTGCGCAAGCTGCCACCCATGTCTGAGCCGTCGGCGAATGGCAGCATGCCCGAGGCCACCGCCACCGCCGCGCCGCCGGACGAACCGCCGCAGGTTTTGCCCGGATCCCACGGGTTTTTCGTCGCGCCAAACACGGTGTTGAACGTCTGGCTACCGAGGCCAAATTCCGGCGTGTTGGTTTTGCCGAGTAACGTGAGGCCGTGTGCGCGGAATCGCTCGACCATAATTGATTCGTAGTCCGGTCGCCAGTCTTTCAGGATGGGCGAGCCCATCGTGGTTCGCATGCCCTTGACTGGCTCCAGATCCTTCATCGCAATCGGAAGGCCCGCTAGCGGCGAGGTGGCTTCGCCTTTGCTGCGGCGAGCATCGATGGCATCAGCGTTGGCGTAGGCACCTTCGCGGTCCAGCGTCACAATGGCGTTCAGCGATGGATTAACCTTGTCAATCCGGGCAAGGCTCGCGTCCAGCAATTCGCGCGACGAAAGTTTGCGCGAGCTGAGCAGTCCGGAGAGTTCGCGAACCGATGAAAACAGAAGTTCAGACATGATCAGCTTTTCAGTGAAACGCCCGCCGAATCCGGGCTAATTGCTAAATTGACGGGAAATCGACTTTAGCGTATTTGTGCATACAGCCCTTGTGCGATCGAGCGCGCACGTCGAAGCTGATAATGACGGACCGCGCCGGGCCGACACTCTCTCTGCTTGCTTGCCTTTGGTGAAAGGCCAGGCAAGCGCGGATCCAGTGCGTTCGCGCCAAATCCGTTGAAGCGCACCGATGCAGGTACCAATGAACTGAAGCGCATGCAGCCGAGCCTTCGACGGGCTCAGGCCGAACGATAAATTGATCGGTGTTTCCCTAGTTTTTCTGGATATTCCAGTAGGCCGAACCCGCAGTTTTCAGCACGCCAGAAATGTTCTTGCGTGTCGCCGCCGGATTTTTGTACTCCCCCAAAATGGCGTGCGTTCCGACTTGTACGGCGCGAATCTGCACCTCTTCGGCGAGACGTTTCTTGTCGGCGTCGGTGCCAGCGCGGGCGTAATCGTCGCGCAGCTTTTCAAGCTGAGCGTCGCTCGCCCATCCGGCCCAACCCTTTTCTCCCTGACCACCGAGCGGCGAACTGGTCAACGGATTCATGATGTCCGCGCCGACCCAAGCGGTCAGGAAAATGTTCCAGCCTCCCTGTTCTACCGGCTCCTTCTTCGACCGCCGCGCGACCAGAGAGCCCCAATCCATCGTAATAAGATCAACTTTGAACCCGGCCTGACGCAACAGCTGTGTTGCGACCAGCGGCAGCTTGTGAATTGACTGCAAATCAGTCGGACGCATCACGACAATTGGCTTGCCATCGTAGCCGGACGCTTTCAGCAACTCCTGCGCTTTCGCCATGTTGCCCTTGACCATGAATTCGCTGCCCTTCGGCGACGACAACGGCGTGCCGCACGGATAGACGCTTGGGCACGTAAAGAACATGCCCTCGTTTTCAGGCCCGACCTGCGCACGCAGGAACGCCTCTTGATTCATCGCCCACATCGCGGCTTCGCGCACTTTCACATTGTTGAACGGCGGCACCAAATGATTGAAACGCATCACGTATTGATAGTTGACCGTGCCGGTGTCGACGATATTGACGCGGGGGTCTTTGCGCAGCTGCGGGTACTGCTCAAACGCAGGCTGCTCGATCATGTCGATCTCGCCGGCCAGCAGCGCGTTCAGCTGCGTCTGCGCATCTTTCAGCGCGAGCCATTCAACCCGATCAACATAAACTTTTTTACCGCCGGCCAGGCCAGACGGCGGTTCACTGCGCGGCACGTACTTGGTGTTTTTGAGATAGATCGCCTGAACACCTGCTTTGTATTCATCTTTCTTGAACACGTAAGGACCAGAACCCACGTAATCGTCAATTACCTTAAACGGATCGGTGGCAGCGACCCGCGCCGGCATGATAAAGGCCGGGTTTGACGAGGGTTTGCCGAGGGCGTCGAGCAAGATGCCGGTTGGCTCTTTCAGCGTCATGCGGAAAGTTTTTGCGTCCGGAGCGTCCATTTTGTCGACGAACGTCATGAGCTTTTGACCGAAGGTGTCGCGCGCGCCCCAGCGCTTGATGGACGCCACACAGTCCTCACCGGTCACTGGCTTGCCGTCATGAAATTCGAGCCCGCTGCGCAATGTAAAGGTGTAGACCTTTTTGTCAGCGCTGACGTCGTATTTCTCGACCATCTGCGGCTTGATGGCCCCCTTTTCATCCGTGGCAAACAGCGTGTCGTACACCATATAACCGTGATTGCGCGTGATGTAGGCAGTCACGTTAAACGGATCGAGATTGGCAGGGAACGCGTGTGGCGCAACCTTCAACACTTTTTGTTGAGCGAGGGCGGACGACGTCGGCAGCGCGACGATGACCGCGGCCGCGAGTACAGCGAGCGACTTGAGATATTTCACGGTAAACCCCTCAAAAAAATTAAGATTAGGGCACTTCCAGAAATTCGTTTTTCGGGATGAAGTGCAAGGCGTGGGGCGCGCAGCAACCGGAATGTACGCTCCGGTACATGTGGATTGCGAGCACCCCAAAACGAAGCAATTCGCCCGAACAACGGATTTAACGGAATACCCATTAATGACAATAGTAACGGTTGCAGGATCTTCAAAATAACACAGGCCAGGGTCGCTGCTTCGGTCTGATTTGCTCAATCACTCTCGAAATTTGCAGCACGCCCAGGTCGTCGAAGCGCCGCCCCGCGACTTGCACGCCAATCGGCAAGCCGACGCTGCGAGCGTCTGTCGAATAGGTCCAGTTGACTGATGCAGCGGGCTGCTCACTAACGTTATACGGCACGGTGAACGCAATGTGTTCGAGCGCACGCTCCGGGTCGTTTTCAGGGCTGCAATGCTCCGCCTTGAATGCCGGGACGGGGCAGACCGGCGAAATGACGAAATCAAACGCATGAGTTGCAACAACTGTCGCCTCGCGCATGGCTGCGATCTGCGCGATGAATCCCATCACCGTATCACCCGAAAAGCGCTTTGCGCGGTGCATCGCCCAGTGCACAATAAATGGCAATATTTTTTCGCGAACAGCCTCCGGCATCCGCGATATTTCAAAATAACTGCGCGCTTCAAAAAAGCCACAAATTGCATCAAGCATGTCGCGCGTGATGAACGGCGGTAACGGCTCGACGCGAGCGCCCTGTTGCTCCAGTAATTGTCCGCACTCCCAGGTGGCCGCAGCAACATCTCCCTGCACTTCGCTGCCAACGCGCATGTCGGCGATCACTCCGATGCGCTTGCCTTTAAGTGAAAAACGCTCCAGGTTGGCGGCGTAGTCGATCGCGTGAGGCGGCAAGTTCATGAAATCACGGTGATCTGGATCAAACCGGGAAATCACATTCATCAAGAGTGCTGCATCGAGCACGGTGCGGGTCATGGGACCCGCGACACGGCCCATGTAAGGCGGATTGATAGGCACCCGCCCGAGCGAAGGTTTAAGGCCGAAAATGCCGCAAAAACTGGCTGGAATTCGCACTGATCCACCGATATCGGTACCCACATGAAGCGGGCCATAGCCGGCAGCGCAGGCGGCGCCCGCGCCGGAGCTGGACCCTCCAGGATTGCGGTTCAACTGCCACGGATTTCGGGTCACGCCATGAAAACTTGATTGCCCCGAAGACAGCATGCCGAAATCTGGCATGGTTGTCTTGCCGAGGAGAATCAGACCTGCCTCGCGAACACGGTCGGCCACCGGCGAGTTCACGGTTTTCGGGCTGGGCGCGCCCGACGACGTGCCCGAAGTCGCTGCCGTGCCTATCGGTGCCGCGTCCCCGGTCGTGTAGAGATTTTCTTTCAGCGTAATGGGCACGCCATCGAGCGGCGACAACGGGCTACCTTGCTTCCACCGTTCGCCGCTGTCGAGGGCAGCCGCCCTCGCCTGCTCTGTTTTTAACAGGTAGAGTGCGTTCAGTCGGGGTTCGCATTGAGCCGCTCGTTCAAGACCGGCACCCACAGCGTCGGTGGGTTGCATACCGCCGATTGCATATTGTCGAGTCAGATCCGAGGCGTGTAGCCAGCAAAGCGTGTTCATACTTGAAGTGTAGTCAAGCGTTGCTCCGACTGGGAATTTTGTGTCGATCCAGTACAGGAAATGCGGTGCGCGAATTCACTGCCGCCCTTTCGAATTAGCAGGTCTCGCCTTGCTTCCGACATAAAAAAACCCGCCGAAGCGGGTTTTTTCAGTCGTTACGTTGATTACTTGACGCGACGGCGTTGACCGAAGGCAGCGAAGCCGAAGATCAACATAGCGAGCATTCCAAGTCCGACGGCGCTCATCGTTGGGACGATCACCGGTTGGACGATCAGCGGTTGGTCGTTGTCAAGGACGGTGACAGTCGCGGTTGCAGGCGTACCCACAGCCACACCACCGGCCGGAGCAATGCTGTTGACTGTGAGCGTGACGCTGCGGGCGTTACCAATGATCGAGTCGTCTATCGTGGAGACTGTCACCGTAGCCGTTGACGTACCCGTCGTGCAGTTAAGCGGTACGCTAGTCGCGGTAGCAGGAGGCGTGATTACCGAACCTGCGTCGCGTCCCGTGATCGTGTAGTTAGCGGTGTAGCTTCCGGTCGCACCGTTACAACTGATCGTGAACACCGCGTTTTGACCTTCGGTAACCGCGCTTGATGCTGGTGCCACGGTGATCGCAAAGTCGTCGTCTGTGATGACGCCTGTAGCTGTTGCCGTGCCCACGATGTAGTTCCCTGCACTTGGGAGCAGAGTCACTGGCACCGAAACGTTGCCGTCAACAAACGTATTAGGTGTTGGTGTAACCGTGCAGGAGACGCTTACCGCATTCGCAGCCAATATCAGCGGCGATGCGCAAGTCGTACTGTACCTTCCGCTGCCTGGAGGCGGCGTGATGAGCAGCGTCGTAGCCGTTGGCGACGGAGCCGATGGTGTAAACGTGTAGGTCAACAGGTTGCCGCTATTTTCAAGCACAGGAGCCGACACGGTCACATTGATTGTGGCCAGATCGTCGTTATTGACCGCGACGTTTTGCGCAACACCACCGACGCTGTAGCCCGAGCCCGCAGCAACTGCAAAGGTTGCCGTCACATTGCCGTCACCAAGGGTCGTATTGGCGACCGCAGTAATGGTGCAGGCAGCTACAGCAACGCCTGCCGCCGTGTTGGCCGGGATAACGACTGGCGATGTGCAATTTGATAACGTGTAGCGTAAGGCGTTCACAACTGGTGGCGTCACCGTGACCGATAGCGGAGTGGCACCGATAGTTTTGTCAGAGCTGATCGTGCAGTTTGCGACTTGGCCAGCGCTGTCAGTGAGCGTTGTCGGAGTGCAGGTTGCTGTGATGACCGGCACGTCGTCATCAACGATAGTGATCGTCGACGAGGCGGGAGCCACCTGCGTGCAGGCTGTGCCACAGTTGAGGGCAACGACCGCGATGACGTTACCGTCGCCAGCCACCACATTGGCAGTGCCGATGATGGTGCAAGACCCAGTCGTAGCGCCCGCTGCGACAACAATCGATGTCGCACCAACACACGTACCGCTGTAGCGACTGTTGGCAGCAGGTCCGGTGATTGGAACACTAAAGCCACCCGCTGGTGCAGCTGCATTTAGCGTAACCGTCACGGTTTGTGAAGTGCCGTTGTCGTTAACGTTTGCAGTTGCTGGGGACAATGTTGCTGTCGGCAGGTCGTCATCATTTATTGCAACAGTTGCGGTGGCCGGCGCGCCAACGGTGTAGCCTGTGCCCGCAATTACCGTTACGAGCGCGCTTACGTTGCCGTCGAACGGTGTCGTGTTGGCAATGGCAGTGATGGTGCACGTTGCGCTATTGGTAACTGCAATGGTCGAGCCGCAGGTCGTCGAATAGCGTCCGCTGACTGCCGGTGGCGTAAGGTTGACCGTTAGCGGATTGGAATTCGAAGCCGTGATTGTGATGGTCGACACTTGACCCGCAGAATCCGTCAGGGTAGCCGCGCTGGCGGCGATCGACACGGATGGCGGCGCCAAAGGCGTAGCCAGTGTTAGGGGCGTCGAGTTGGGCAGATTGCTTACCGCGGTTGCGTTAAGGTCATTACAGTCGTTAGTACCCGTAATCGTCGCGACTTCCCCGGTGGCATCGACGTCAAAAGTGAATGACGTTCCGCTAGGCAGACCAGATGGAATCGCAAACGTCAAATCAGCGATCTTGATGTTTGCACTTGTGTCGCCGGCCTGGAAGCCGGCTGGGGGCACGGATTGAGCAAATTGAGTTGCGACACTTGTCAATGTAACTGGAGGAAAAGTCAAGTCTTGGACGTTGGTATAGGGTGCGACTGCAGTTCGTGAAAAGACCTGAATCGCTGCCGCGTTCGCCGCTGCGTTGGTCGATTTAAGAGGATATGTTGCACCACAAACCCGTTCGCTGGCTGTAGTCGTAACGCACAGCGAGAGCGGAACTGTGCCACCGGCAGTCGTAATCGGGACGGTTGCGGGCGCTGCAGCGCATGACGCGCCCGCAACGATCTTGATCCCAACCGTCGCGCTCGCCGGCTGCACTAGAGCGACAAGCGCGCCGAGTATCGCGGCGCTAGCTGTTAACTTAATCATCTTCATATAGAGGAGTCTTCCTGGGTAATAGCAAATAAGGAGCTACGGTAGGCGCGTGCCGAGCCGCTGCTGCGCGGCAGTCACATCTGACCCTTGAACGGTACCGTTAGCGTTCACGTCAGCCTTGTAGCCGGTGGTCGTGAAGTTAGCCGATGCGGGCGTTTGGCCCAACCTCTGCTGGATGAACGTCACGTCACTACCTTGAATGACCCGATTGTTGTTTACATCTCCCACAAGGAAGCCGACGGTCACGTCCTGCGATAGCGCAGCAGGAGCTGTCAGGTTAAGGCGAAGCTGTACACGCGACTGGTTGGTAACGCCAGTCAACGGGATGGTTGCCTCCAGGCCCGAGAAGGTTACAGCGCCAACCGTCGGATTGGTCGTACAAGAAACCGACGCAGTGCCGTTCCACATGTTGCAGGCCACAACGGATGCGGTGGCGGCTACGGGATTAGCACCAGCGAAGGTCATGACCAATGAGTAGGCAGGCCCAACCCGTGGCTCAACGATGATCGTTGTATCACCTGCGGTGACGGCAGTGGAGGCGGAGGCAACACCCAGGCCGGTGGAAATCGGCAAATCAATCGGGGTAGCGTTATGCACCTTGCGCGAACCTGCGGACGCAAAAGCAATCGTCGGTGCAGCCGCACCCTGCACGGTAAACGCCTTGTCGGCAAACCCAGCAGCACCCGTTGCGTACGAGTAGTTGCCGTCCGACGCAAGCGTAATGACCGAGGTACCCGACGTAAACGCGGCATCGGTATTAGCCGCGAATTTGAACATTTTCAGTCCAGCCGTCGGCGCAATCGCGGCGATGCCGTTAGCTGGGGCATTGGGGTTCAGGCAAGCGGTGCTGCCAACTGGCGCATCAACATCCCAAGGCCACGCAACTGCACCCGTTGGAACCGCTGTCGTACGAATTGAGGTGTCAATCCACCCAAATACGGCCTGGCTCGCAGCGCCGTTGATCTGCACCTGCGGCGGCGCGATCATGCATTTGTCCATCACCTCGGTGATGACCACGTTTTTGATTTTGGCGTCGTCATACTTAACCTTCACCCCCAGACCGGATTCGTTGGCATTGCCAGTCGCGGTGTAGAGTCCGTAAAAAACCACCGGCTGACCCGCTCCGGGCGAGATTGTGGTTCCGTTCAAATTGGCTCCACCGCTGGGCAACGTGAACGGATCAACTGTCTGTGTAGCCTGTACGGCAGCCGACGCCAGACTCAACGACACAAATAGTGCCCCTGCGGTTCGCTTGAATTTTTGCACGGCATTTTTCCCAGTTGGTTTCATATCTGCTCGCATCGTACACGCCCTTGATAAAACTGTGAAGATAAAAAAACAAAATTGGATGAAAAAGTACAAATTAGTCGTTTCCTGGACTCCACCAACCCATTTTTGACGACGAAACGACATTGAAATGTAGGTGTGAAGGCCATGAGAATTTCCACCGACCGTTGAACTAAAGCAGCTAAGCACTCTGGCTGGTCTCGATACAACAGTTACCGTATTGGACGTTATAGACGTATTTTTTGACTGAAATCAGACATACGAACCGGATTGTTTGCAATCTGCCGACAAAACTATTAATCACGACGTCGTTCGTTACCCAGGTTCTCACGTTTCTCCAACAAATTATGGCGTCAGCGCGTGCTTTTCGCAAATATCGACTCCTCAAAACGTCGCTTAGCCTTCGTTAAACGCGACGTAATCAAAAAGCTGTTACTCGATCAATGTCCAGTTGGAGTTTCAAGCGACTGCTGGCTGAAGGGTCAGGTCAAATCAGCGACAGCCGTAGCGTAATCCGTTTTTCCGTGTACGCGTCCCACGCGTTTGGGTGGGATCGCTAAACGATTGCGGTGCTACAGAACTATCGGCTTGAACCAGGGAAACGCAGATTAATTTGATCCCGAGCATGGCGAAGGATCGGTTCGCATGAGAGCATGGTTGTAAGTCATCTTGGGCTGCGGCGCTTTTGTCTGAGGCAGGTATCCGATCAGCAGCACCGTATACAGCCACCGATCAAAGGTCCAGCCGGACGACTGCTACGTACCGATGTAGCGCAAACACAGCGCCAAATGCAGCCTGACCGATCCCGCGTTGGCGCAATCCCCGATCACGGCAACCATTTGTGGCGCGCCGACAACTTCGCAGCGGCTCATGAGTTCAGTCATCAGCAGTCGGGGAGTGCCACTACGTTCCTGCTCCGGATGAACGCAAACGGAATTTTCGACGCAGAACCGGTAAGCCGGTCGCGCGCGAAACCCGTTGGCATAGGCATAGCTCGCCACCTGTCGCTCGATTTCCGCCCCCTGGATAAAACATCAGCGCATCGCTGGCCATTTCTTGAAGTGTGGGGGCTCGCCGTTCAAAACTGCCGGTCCCGGCGGTCACCCAGTGCGTGTAAATCGCCTGAATGGCCGGAGGGCAGCACTAACGGCGCTACGCAGCAGCATGGATACGCATCGAGAGTTAACAAACCAAAAGTGTATTCGCAGCGCGCAATGAGCGTTTGCGCACAGAGCATTTAGCGCTTGCTGATGTACGCTGATGGAATTCTGGTGTGTAGCCGACCTGTCTGAAACAGCAAAAGCGGCGTGGAGTATTAAATTGG
Source organism: Burkholderiales bacterium (assembly GCA_043753585.1). Classification (GTDB taxonomy): domain Bacteria; phylum Pseudomonadota; class Gammaproteobacteria; order Burkholderiales; family Casimicrobiaceae; genus Casimicrobium. Next base: position 1,858 of record JAYUWL010000154.1, on the reverse strand, counting down.
TACGACTACTTTTGCTCTCGAACGATCCCACGACGCTCGCGCTGGTGCGCGCAGCCAGCGACGCGTTTGAGTCAACGCTGGACGCGTTCGGGGATGCAACCGACCTCAAACGGAAGCTCAATAAGCAAACGGATGCTGATTCGTTGATCGTCATGCTGGATTTGGCGAGCGTCGCGCTCGCGGGTTTGCGGATAGCCAACTTGTGTGCACACGTGAAGCAAGCAGACGCCACTGCCAAAATCGGTCTGATTGCATCTGACACTCATCACATCGTGGCCGCTGTGGATGATTGGGCGATGCAAGCTGGCGCAGACATCATCGTCGGGCAAATCAGCGCGTCCCGTTGGACGGCGACTGGGGAGCGCTTGCTCAACGCGCTGCTGAATGGAGACGAGCGGGTGGCGGCTGCCAGTCGCCGTGTCAAACCGTACTTGCGGGTTGCGATGCACGCAACGGGCGCAAGCACCGGCAACTTGCAGGCGCGCCTCATTGGCGACGCCGAGGCGGATGGCATTGATCTGACGGCCCTTGCCTTTCGCATGCAGCGTTCGGGCGGGGTCAAAATCGCCGACCGGCGCTATCGCCTTCGAATTTATCCCGAGTGTTTTGTTGCCGACGAAGGCGTGACCTGGCTCACTCGCGGGCTGTCAGTAACAAAAGAAAAGGCCATCGCGATTGGTCAGGCGTTACAGGCGACAGGTTTGATTTATCACGTCGCCCGGGAGCAGCCGTTTAGCGACGAATCGCTATTTTTTCGGGTGGCTCAAATTCCGCCGCGCTGGGATGTTGAGGCGTTCTATGCGCTAGCCCGCAGCAGCGCGGGCTTTGACGTGAAGGATCGCAGCTATCGCGGCACGCTACACCCTCGCTGCTTTGTCGGGTCTCAAGCCGTTGAGTGGATGCAGGCGCAGGGGAACACGGTGAACGAGGCGCTCAGCATGGGGCAGCAACTGGTCGACCTGTCGCTTATTCACCATGTCCACAACGAACATCCGTTCAAAAACGAAAACCTCTTTTATCGCTTTTATCGCGATGAGCAACTGAACGGTGCTTAGTTCGTACTAAGTCGACGTCAGCGCACCGCTGAATTCAGGGTCACAATTGGCAGCATAACGGCAAGTACCAGCACCAGTACTACGCCGCCGAGCACCAGGATCATCACGGGCTCCACCAGCGCGGCAAACCACTGCAAGCGGCGCTCGAGCGCTTGCCGCTTCAAGTGAGCGGCTTTGCCAAAGGCGGCTGCAATGCCGCCCACCGCCTCGCCCTGCCGCAACAGCTCAAGCGACATACCGTCGAGCGCATCGTTGTCCGCGAAGGAGCTCGCCACCGCCTGCCCGCGCTCAAGGCCCAGTCTCGCCGCCTCCAGCCGTCGCGCGTTGCCGGGAAAGCGTGCCGTTTTCGCGGCTGCGCTGATGGCGCGCGGCAAGGGCACGGCGCTTTCAACCAGCATCGCGAGCGTCGTGAGTACGCGGACTTCATCTGCACTTTGTGCAAGCGGCCCAAGCAACGGTAGTTTTTGCAGCAGCGCCAACCCGCGTTCACGTAGCGGTCCACGAAGCGACCAAAGGAAAAATGCGCCTAGCGCCGCCACCAGCATCACCAGCCACAGCCCGTAGCCACGCATGAACGTCGCCAGGCCAAGCAGCGTACGGGTGAGCCAGGGCAAGCCTTGCTTGGTTTGCGCGAAGGCCGCCACGATTTGCGGCATGACAAACACCAATAACGCGACGATGACGCCAAGCGCGACGATGCCGACTAACGCAGGGTAGACCAGCGCACCGATCAACTTGCCGCGCAACGCATCACGATCTTCGAAGTAGTCGGCCAGTCGTGACAGCACGCGCGCCAGATCGCC
>JAYUWL010000153.1:0-4548 GCA_043753585.1 Burkholderiales bacterium | reverse complement strand
CCGCCGCTCTCGATTTGCCATCTATAAAAGCGCTTTAAGGTCGATAACCGCCGACTGACCGAACTGGGTCGCGCTTTTTCGGCAAACTGTAGCGCCAGGTAGCGCTCAACTTCGCTGCGGGTTACGTTGCCAAGAGCAACGTTCTGTCCATCGCACCACAGGGCAAAGCGCACCATATCCTGACGATAACTTGCCAGCGTTGCAGGTGACAAGCCGTCCGACAGCCACAGCTGATCACAGAATCGGTCAATCAACTCGGTGCGTACGTCAGTCATCGCTGCGTGGATCGATAGAGCGCTTTCCCCATGGCCAGCGCGTCATAAACCGCCACGCCTGTTGCGGCGGCAACTGCGCCCGCATAAGGCGGCATATTGGCACATTCAAATAACCAATGACCGATGTTGGGTTGCGCACGCTGCACCGAGAGCGCCAGACTGACCCATTCATCCCGGGCGGTAGGCTCGTGAAGCGAACCTACGGCATCAAGGATCGCCCTGCGAAAGTGCGACTCGCCGGGCAGTCCAAAAATCAACGCATCGTCGGGAATACCAGCTGTCGCGCGCACCGACGAGTCAAGCGCCTCTTTGTTGATGGTCAGAACGCAGACCCGACGCGACTCCCCCAAATCCCGCTGAAGTACTCCGAAACTCAAAAGCGTCGACGTTCGCACGGGGACTGCAAGTGCCGTTTCCAACGTTCGTTGGTACCGCACCAGAAATCCGCACGAAGTTGTCACCGCACACGCCCCGCGCTCGACAAGCCGCCGCCCGGCTTCGACAAACGACTCAGCCCCGGTGTAGGTTCCGGAAACCACAGGTTGCGCGAATGCACCGTTAGCGCGCTCGATGATGACCGGAAACGGCCAGGAGTCCGGATTACCAACATCACCCAACGGGCGTAGAAATTGCGTATCCAGCATGATGATGCCGAGCGGTGGTGGAATGGAAGCGGGCGAAGGAATGATCAAAACACTACTATTGAATGAAACGCAATTTACCAAGATTACAGAATACAGCGGCATGCATCGGCTGTCGCTCGACAAAAATTCCTGACCTCGCTCTAAAATTAAAACTCAATTCTGGAGAAAACAAATGAAACTCAATCTTCGTACGCTTGCCGTTGCGCTAACGGCGGCAGCCGTCGCTGCCAGCGGCATGGCTCAGACCAAATGGGATCTCGCATCTGCCTATCCGACAACTAACTTTCATACCGAAAATCTGCTCCAGTTTGCCTCCGACGTCGAAAAAGCGACCGCAGGAAAGTTAAAGATCACCGTTCATGCGAACGCCTCACTTTTCAAAGCACCAGAGATCAAGCGATCCGTTCAGGGCGGCCAGACGCAGGCGGGCGAGGTGCTGCTGGTCACCTTTGAAAACGAGAATCCGCTATACGGCATTGACGGAATCCCGTTTTTGGCGAGCAGCTACGCCGATTCAAAAAAGCTCTATGACGTCAGCAAGAAGCCGTTGGACGCGATGCTCGGAAAACAGGGCATGATGCTGCTCTATACCGTGCCATGGCCACCACAAGGGGTTTACAGCAAGAAGCCGCTGACTAAAGGCGACGATTTGAAGGGCAGCAAGTGGCGCGCGTATAGCCCTGCGACTGCCAAGCTCGCTGAATTGTTAGGCGCCCAGCCGGTCACTGTACAGGCAGCAGAACTTTCGCAAGCGTTGTCCACTGGTGTGATTGAAAGTTATATGTCTTCAGGCTCTACCGGTTACGACACCAAGACCTACGAGAGCATCAAGAACTGGTACGACACTCAGGCGTGGTTGCCCAAGAATGCAGTGATCATCAACAAGAAGGCATTCGAGTCGCTGGACAAACCGACGCAAACCGCACTGTTGAAAGTGGCGAAGGACGCAGAAATTCGCGGCTGGAAACTCTCTGAAGAAAAGAACAACTGGTACAAAGATCAGTTGAAAGCCAAAGGCATGAACATCGCGGTTCCAAGTGAGCAACTGGTCGCCGACCTGCGTAAAGCGGGCAACGTGATGCTCGCCGAATGGCAGCGCAAAGCGGGCGATGAAGGCCGCGCCATCATCGCGGACTACCGTACTAAGTAAACACAAAAATCTTCATCTGACTGGCGGGTGCCGCGTGCGAAAAAAACTGATCTGGTTGTTTGATTTCGCGGGCGTCCTCGCGGCGCTGTGTGTACTCGCAATCTTCGTGATCATGATTGCCACCACAATCATGCGCGAAACCGGCATCAAGACAGGCGGCAGCGATGATGTGGTGGCGTGGTTGACGGCTTCAGCGGCGTTTCTTGGATTGGCTGCAACCTTCCGGCACGGCGACTTCGTGCGCATGTCGCTCATCACCGAGAAGCTCAGTCCGACGTGGAAGCAGCGGATAGAGATTTTCTGTCTGGTCGTCGCCACTGCGTTTACGGGCTACATCGCATATTCGATTTGCCGTTTCGTTTACGAGAGCTACGAGTTCAACGACTACGCAAATGGGCTGGTGGCAATCCCGTTGTGGATTCCGCAGGCGCCGTTTGCGTTTGGCACCATCCTGCTATTTCTCGCTGTTGTCGATCAGACTTGGCATGTCATTGGCGGGTTTGAGCCTGACTACGTCGTTGCCGTTCGCGAGCGCCACGCGCGCGGCGACTTCAGCGAGGACATGTAGTCATGGGTCTGATTGAAATCGCAGCACTTCTGCTGGGTTTGCTGCTGGTTTTGCTGTGCTTTGGTATCTGGATTGGCTTATCGCTTGCGATGGTGGGCTGGTTTGGGCTGGCCGTCTTTGGCACCAGTCCGCCGGACAAGAACTTGTTTACCGCGTTCTGGAACGCTACCGCCTCATGGGAGCTTGCCGCGCTGCCCATGTTTATCTGGATGGGGGAGATTCTCTTCCGGACCAAACTGTCGGATGAAATGTTTGAGGGGCTTTCGCCCTGGTTGCGCCGAATTCCAGGGCGCTTGCTGCATGTGAATATTCTTGCTTGCGGCTTGTTCGGCTCGGTATCAGGCTCGTCCGCCGCCACCACCGCGACCGTCGCCAAAGTGGCCTTGCCCGAGTTGTTGCGTCGTGGTTACGACGAAAAGGTCGCCATTGGTTCGCTCGCTACTGCAGGTGGCCTCGGCATCCTTATTCCGCCCTCGATCACGATGGTGGTGTACGCGGTGGCGGCTGATGCGTCGATCATCCGCATCTTCCTTGCCGGATTTCTGCCCGGATTTTTGCTGATGGGCATCTTCTCGCTCTACATTGGCATTTGGGCCATACGCAATCCGGACAAGATGCCGCCTATCGAGCCTTCGATGAGTTTCCGGCAGAAGCTGTACGCGTCAAGGCGGTTGATTCCGGTATCTCTGCTGATTCTGTTCATCACCTGGGTGCTCATCGCAGGCATCGCCACCGCTACTGAATGCGCCGCCTATGGCGTGCTTGGATCGCTTGCGATTGCGTGGTGGAGCAAGATGTTGACGTGGGAGAACTTCTGGACCGGGCTCATGAGCTCGACTCGTGTGTCCTGCATGATCATGTTCATTCTTGCGGGCGCAAAGTATCTAAGCCTCACGATGGCGTTTACCGGCATTCCGATTGCGCTGGCTGAATGGGTGTCATCACTCAATCTGAGTCCGTACTCGCTCATCATGGTGCTCTCCGTTGTCTACATCCTTCTGGGCACTGCACTCGACGGCATCTCGATGATCGTACTCACAGCGGCCGTCGTGTTACCCATGATTAAAAAAGCGGGTTTTGATTTGGTCTGGTTCGGCATCTTCATTGTGCTGATGGTCGAGATTGCCGAAATCACCCCACCCGTAGGCTTCAACCTTTTCGTCTTGCAAAATATGACCGGCAAGGACTCGAACACGATTGCCCGTGCATCCATTCCATTTTTCTTTTGCCTGATCGCCTGCGTGATCGCGCTTACCGTCTTCCCCGAGATCGTGACGTGGTTACCTGATTTTGTTATGGGCAAAGAGCAGTAGCCATGACGGGCGTGTTGCGCAATGCCGCAATGCTGTAATACGGCCCGCTGAACATGCCGCCTGCGGAGACTGAAGCCGAACGAAACCTCGACGCTGTCGGCGACAACACCGACACAGCGCGGGGTGGATAAGCGCGCCACTCCCGTGATGCTGACCGACTCGCCTTCCTGTTTGAACAGTAGCAACGCATGACGACCTTACTGCCCACCGAGATCACCAAAAACGCGACGCGCAACGCGCCTGCAAAAGCAAAAGGGACTGCCCTATGAGTCAGTGGCAATTCTGGATTGATCGCGGGGGCACTTTCACCGACATCGTGGCGAAGAGGCCCGACGGATTGCTCGTCACCCACAAACTGCTCTCCGAGAACCCGGAGCGCTACAAGGACGCAGCGGTTCAGGGGGTGCGTGATTTGCTCGGCCTCACGGCAGACGAGCCGATCCCGGCAAATCAAATCGAGGCTGTCAAGATGGGTACGACGGTCGCCACCAATGCGCTGCTTGAGCGCAAAGGCGAACGCACGCTGCTCGTCGTGACGCGCGGTTTTCGTGATCAGCTTCGGATTGCCTACCAGGCGAGACCTAAACTCTTCGTTCGC
>JAYUWL010000152.1:0-13766 GCA_043753585.1 Burkholderiales bacterium | reverse complement strand
TGTATGCGGCTTCCACGAGGTCACGTCGCGTATTGCCCACCGTAACCGCAACCATCAGTACCAATTGAAAGAACGAACCGATGAAGATCACGGCGAGCTTTTGTGCCTCACCGATACCCGCCCAAAGAATTAGCAGCGGGATGAAAGCTGAGGCTGGCAGGTAACGAGCAAAAGAAATAAAAGGTTCGAAGAACGCCTCAATCGGTTTGTATGCGCCCATCATTACGCCTAGCGGCAGCGCTAGCAGGGTCGCGATCAGAAAGCCGCCCAAGACGCGACCCACAGTCATGCCAATGTCCTTTGCAAACCCCATTTCAGTCAGCAGCGTGTAACCGCTCTTGACCATTGTTATCGGGTCAGCGAGAAAGGTTTTTGAAACAAGGCCACCCAGCGTTGCCACCGCCCAAATCGCGACAAACACCACGAAGAATGAGATGCCGAGCGTTACGCGGGCGGCTGGGGCGACGGGGGTAAGAGGTTTCATTGATCCGGTAGCGGGCGTAAGGGTAATAGGGCGGGCGCTTGAGTAGCAGCCCCCTCTCCCATCGCGGGAGGGCCGGGGTGCGGCGGACGTTGATCGAGCAACGCAATATGGAATTGCTGGCCACCGACCCCTTACCCGACCCTCTCCCGCAAAGGGAGGGGGGCCAAAGACCTACTTGATAAACCGCGTATCTGCGAGCTTGGTTAAATCAGGAATCGCCTTGATAACGCCAGCTTCAAGCAACAAATCCGCTGCCTCTTTGCTGAACTGTGCATGCTCTCCCGTAAAAAATTTCTGGTTTGCTGCTTTGTCTTGCCAACGCAAAAACGCAGCGCTTTTTTCAAAAGCCTCGCCGGTTTGCTTCACATCGGCACCCATGATTTCAAAGCTCTTCTTTGCATCAGTTTTGATCATGTCGAGCGCGTCGAAGTACGCATTCGCCAGAGCTTGCGCAGCCTTCGGATTCTCAGCGAGGAACTTTGGCGTGCAACCGAACGTGTCCATGACCATCGGGTAGTCAAGCGTGGTCGCGATGATTTTTCCCGCTTCTGGCTTCGCTCGAACAGCGCTGAGATAGGGCTCGTAGGTCATTGCGGCATCGACACCAGCGGCACCTGAAATGATGGCATTCGCTGCGGCTTGTGGCTCAAGGTTCACGATCGTGACATCCTTTAACGTCATGCCATTTTTCTTGAGCATCCATGCCAGCGCGAAATAAGGTGAAGTACCCGGGGCACTGGCGGCAACGGTTTTTCCCTTCAAGTCGGTGATCTTGGCGATACCGGGCTTGGCCACCATGCCGTCCGCACCGTAGCTTTTGTCAAGCTGGAAAATCTGCGTAGTTGTCACGCCCGCCGCGTTCCACGCAACCCAGGTTTCAACGGTCGTTGCCGCGCATTGAATGTCGCCCGACGCTATGGCCAGATGGCGATCTTTTTGCGGGATTTTCTTGATGGAAACGTCGAGCCCCTGCTTTTTGAACAGGCCCGTCTCTTTCGCCAGCGTGAGTGGTGCGAAGCCGGTCCAACCGGACATGCCGATGGTGACTTTGGTTTCTTGAGCGAGTGCCGACGCAGACGCCAGTGCATACAGGGAGAGGGCAATCAGAGGCTTTTTCATTCGAATTTCTTTCGATGGTTTAGTTGAAGAGTGCAGAGCGAATTAAATCGGAGTCCAGAGGGTCGGTAAATTGGCGGCGGCGGGCAGCGCGCGAAATACTCTTGACAGCGCACCATTACGGACCAAGAGTGTCGCACGTTCAATCTCGGGCGCCATATAGCGGTCCCGTTCAATGGATTTGCATTCCGCTCGGAGCAAACCGTGTGCCTCTTCGAGTGCATCCGAGCTTTTCATGGGCCGCAAAAAGTCGATACCCTGGGCGCTGGCGAGCAATTCGATTCCGAGAATGTGCGACGTGTTGGCGATCATTGCCTGTAGACGTCGTGCCGCGAAGGTCGCCATCGAAACGTGATCTTCCTGATTGGCCGAAGTTGGCAGACTGTCGACGCTGGCGGGATGTGCGAGTGATTTATTCTCGCTGGCAAGCGATGCAGCGGTGACGTGCGCGATCATGAAACCGGAATTAAGTCCCGCGTCAGCGGTCAAAAATGGCGGCAAGCGCGACACACTGCCGTCGATGAGCATCGCAATGCGGCGTTCGGCAATCGCGCCCACTTCAGCGATCGCGACGGCCATCGCATCACACGCTAGCGCCACGGGTTCTGCATGAAAATTGCCGCCTGAAATCATCTCTTGCGTATCGGCAAAGACGAGTGGATTGTCGGTGACGGCATTGGCTTCGCGCAGCAGTACCAGCGCAGCATGCCGCAATTGGTCAAGACAGGCACCAACCACTTGTGGCTGGCAGCGCAGGCAATACGGATCCTGCACCCGGTCGTCATCTTCTTCATGCGAATGACGAATCTCGCTGCCTGCCAGTAGGGCGCGGTAATACTGTGCGACATCGATTTGTCCGGGTTGCCCGCGCACCGCATGAATGCGTGGATCGAACGGGCCGTCACTGCCACGCGCCGCATCGACTGTCATTGCACCGACTACGAGTGCGGCTTCTAGCACGGGCTCGAATGTGAGCAGCGCATGTAGCGCTAACGCCGTGGAGGTTTGCGTGCCGTTGATGAGCGCAAGGCCTTCTTTCGCAGCAAGCTTCAGGGGAGCGATGTCCGCTTTCGCCAGCGCGGCATCAGCCGGAACGCGCTGCCCGTTATCCAGCATTTCGCCTTCACCGATAAGGGCCAGCGTCATGTGCGAAAGCGGTGCAAGATCGCCAGACGCACCGACCGAGCCCTGACTTGGTACATAAGGAACGAGGCCCGCGTTATAGACAGCCAGTAGCGTGTCAACCACGATCTCGCGGACGCCCGAGTATCCACGCGAGAGGCTTGCCGCCTTGAGTGCCAGCATGAGTCGCACCACAGCAGGGGCCAGCGGTTCGCCGACGCCCACGGAGTGGGAGCGAATGAGATTGACTTGCAACGTTTCCAGATCTTCAGCGCTGATACGTTTATTCGCCAGCTTGCCGAAGCCGGTATTGACGCCATAAACCGCAACATCACCCGCAGCGGCTTTCGCGACTACGTTGTGGCTGACTCGAATGGCTTCACGAACTGATTGTGTGACGGTTAGTTTGACGCCACCAGCGTGGAGCGTTTGCAAATCTTCGAGGGCCAGGGTGCCGACGTGGAGGGTGATGGTTTTCAAAATCGCCTTCGTTGCTTCGTTGCTTCGTTGCTTTGCTCTATGCGGTTTTCGGAATCATCGGCAAATTCAGGCCCCACTCGCGTGAACAGGCCCGCGCAATCTCATAGCCCGCATCGGCATGGCGCATGACGCCGGTTGCCGGATCGTTCCAAAGTACCCGCTCGATTCGTTTGGCAGCTGCATCGGTGCCGTCACATACGATCACCACACCCGAGTGCTGCGAATAGCCCATACCGACGCCGCCACCGTGGTGCAGAGACACCCATGTTGCGCCGCCAGCGGTATTTAGAAGCGCGTTAAGCAGCGGCCAATCCGACACCGCGTCCGAGCCATCCATCATGGATTCTGTTTCGCGATTGGGTGAAGCGACAGAACCCGAATCGAGATGATCGCGACCGATCACAATCGGCGCTTTGAGTTCGCCCGATTTCACCATCTCGTTAAACGCAAGACCAGCGCGATGCCGCTCGCCCAGACCAATCCAGCAAATGCGTGCAGGTAGCCCCTGAAAGGCGATGCGCTGTGCCGCCATGTCGAGCCAGCGGTGCAAGTGTGCGTTCTCCGGGAAAAGCTCCTTTATCTTCGCATCAGTCTTGGCAATGTCCTCCGGATCACCGGATAGCGCGACCCATCGGAACGGGCCGACACCACGACAGAACAGAGGCCGCACGTACGCGGGCACAAAGCCCGGAATGTCAAAGGCGTTTTTTACGCCGTTATCAAATGCGACCTGACGAATGTTGTTGCCGTAATCAACCGTCGGAATACCCATAGTCTGAAAGTCCAGCATCGCCTGCACATGCACGGCACAGGATTTGGCCGCGGCCTCCCGCAACGTCGCGAACTGGCTCTCGTCGGCACGCGCTGCCTGCCACTGTTCGACAGACCAGCCCATTGGCAGATAGCCATTGACGAGGTCATGCGCAGAGGTTTGATCGGTCACGATGTCGGGGCGTAAACCGTTTGCTCCGCCCGCTTTGACGCGACGCACCAACTCGGGCAAAAGCTCTGCGGCGTTACCGTGCAATGCGATAGACACGGCGCGCTTCTCAGACGTGTACTTCGCAATGCGGGCAAGCGCGTCGTCCAGGTCGCGCGCCTGCTCGTCGACATAGCGAGTCTTCAAGCGAAACTCGATACTCGACTGCTGGCATTCAATATTGAGTGAACAGGCGCCAGCGAACGTCGCCGCCAAGGGTTGTGCGCCTCCCATGCCGCCGAGGCCTGCGGTGAGAATCCATTTACCAGCAAGGCTGCCACCGAAGTGTTGACGACCGGCTTCAACAAACGTCTCGTAAGTGCCCTGTACGATTCCCTGACTACCGATGTAGATCCAAGAGCCCGCCGTCATCTGGCCGTACATCATGAGGCCTTTGCGATCCAGCTCGTCGAAGTGCTCCCAAGTAGCCCACTTTGGCACCAGATTGGAGTTGGCCAGCAGCACGCGAGGCGCATCGGCGTGGGTGCGGAATACGCCAACCGGCTTGCCGGATTGAATGAGTAGCGTTTCTTCTTCGCCTAACTCCCGTAGCGCCTTGAGTATCGCTTCGAAGCAATCCCAGTTGCGTGCTGCTTTGCCGATGCCGCCATAGACAACCAGAGCGTCCGGGTTCTCGGCAACCTCGGCATCAAGATTGTTTTGCAGCATGCGGTAGGCCGCTTCAATCAACCAGTTTTTACAGGTGATCGCTGTGCCGCGCGGCGAGCGGACGGCGTGTGGCAGGGCGGTCGAAAGTACGGACAAGGGAGGATGGTTGGGATGGGTCACTAAAGCCTCACTGCAAACGTCACAAATTCAGAATTTTGCGAAATATACTTGTCTAGACAAGTTTGCGCAAGCGGGAATTTTTGCAGTAGCATCGCTTTCATGAAATCGCAAAGCGAATTGACCAAGCCTGTTGGAACACGCGCTGCACCGCCCTATGAGCAAATCAAGCTCTACCTAAAGGAGCGTCTCGAAAATGGCTCCTGGACGCCTGGCGCATTGATGCCGTCTGAGTCCGACCTGGTGGCGCAGTTCACAGTAAGTCGCATGACGGTCAATCGGGCGCTGCGGGAGTTGCAGCTTGAAGGTCTGGTTGATCGCGTGCAGGGCGTTGGCACGTTTGCAGCGCAATTGCATCGTGTTTCGTCTTCGCTGACGATTCGCGATATCCACGAAGAAGTGCTGGAGCGCGGCCATATTCATCATGCCACCGTGCATCTCACGAGGGCAGAGCTCGCTAGCGTAACCGCCGCGCAGCGATTGGGTGTTGGCCTGAATGCTCCGGTGTTTCACACTGTCATCGTCCACTACGAAAATGGCGTGGCCTTGCAGTGTGAAGACCGCTACGTGAATCCCGAATGCGCGCCGGAGTACCTGTCGGTTAACTTCACACAGATCACGCCAACGCATTATCTTCTTGACGTTGCGCCGCTCTGGGAGGCACATTTCGCGGTCGAGGCTGGACTGCCAACCGCGCGCGAAGCGAAGTTGCTTGGGCTCAAATTAACCGATCCGGTTCTGATTGTTTCGCGACGAACAGTCAATCGTGGCGTGCCCATCACGCAGGCGCGGCTCGTGCATCCCGCTGGGCGTTATCAGATCGATGGAGTATTCAAACCGTGACGTTGAATGTTGTGACGTTGGACGACGTAGCAGCGCAACCGTGGCGAAATGGCGGAGGCGTGACGCGTGAGTTGCTCCGGTGGCCGGATGCGGACGACTGGACATTGCGACTGAGCGTTGCCGACATTGATAGGGACGGGCCGTTCTCGGCGTTTCCTGGTGTACGGCGCTGGATCGTCGCGCTGACGGGACTGGGTATGGAGCTTGGCGATCCGTTTAACTTTCGCATCGAACCCGGAATGCCGCCGTATCGGTTTCAGGGCGAATACGCGCCGATGTGTACCTTGATCGATGGCCCGACGCGTGATCTGAATCTGATGATTAATGATCGTCGCGCGAGTGGCTGGCTACGGCGCATCGTTTCCGACCACACCACCACCCAAAAGGGTTTTTGGCTGGCCACTTGTGAACCGCAGACCGTCGATTTGTGTGGAATTTTTACGTGGGCTGGCATTACGTTGCGGACGCGGCGCGGGAAAGCTGTGGTGCCTCCCCGCTCGCTCGTTTGGAGTCACAACGACGTGCGCGAATGGCGCGTCAGTGCCATAACGGGCTGTTGGGGATTTCAATGTTCTTTGAACGCATGATTTCGATGAGTTGTGTGCAACGTGGCTGCATGGCTTGCGCCGCTCTGATAGAAGAAGTGTGATCATGCAATCTGAATTGTGGAGAAATGCCAGTATCGCGACCTTTCATGGCGGCGAGCCGTGGGGATGGATGGAGCAGGGCGCGATGATTACGGCGGGTGATTCCGTGTTGTGGGTCGGTGCACTGCGCGATATGCCTGCTGCCGTCAAACGCGATGTGGTGCAGGAGCATGACCTCGGCGGTGCTTGCGTCACACCCGGACTTATCGATTGCCACACGCACCTCGTGTACGCAGGTAGTCGCGCCCGCGAATTTGAGCTGCGTTTGCAAGGGGCGACTTACGAAGAGATTGCTCGTGCTGGAGGTGGAATTCGATCAACGGTTGCGGCGACGCGTGCGGCGACAGAGGCGCAACTGCTGGCGCTTGCGCTCCCTCGCGCTCGTGCGTTGATGGGCGAGGGCGTGACGACCATCGAGGTCAAGTCGGGCTATGGGCTTTCGGAGGCAGACGAGGCGCGGTGCCTGCGCGTTGCCCGTCAATTGGCCCACGCATTGCCACTCACCATCCGTACAACGTTTCTCGGCGCACACGCCGTGCCGCCTGAGTTTGAAGGGCGCACCGATACCTACATCGAAGCTGTCTGTGACTGGTTGCCGCGTTTGCATGAACAAGGTTTGGTCGATGCGGTGGACGCGTTCTGTGAACGCATTGGCTTTAGCGCCGACCAGACGCGCAGGGTTTTCGACGTAGCCCGGCGCCTTGGGCTGCCCGTCAAATTGCACGCCGAACAATTGAGCGATCAGGGCGGCGCGGCGCTGGCGTCGTCGTTCAATGCGTTGAGTTGCGATCATCTGGAATTTCTGAGTGCTGTCGGTATCGACGCAATGGCGGCAGCAGGAACCGTCGCCGTGCTGCTGCCTGGCGCCTATTATTTTTTGCGGGAAACGCAGCTCCCGCCGATCGCCGCATTGCGCGAAAAGGGCGTTCGCATCGCGATCGCCACCGATCACAATCCCGGCTCGTCGCCTACGTTGTCGCCGCTACTCATGATGAACATGGCTTGCACACTGTTTCGAATGACACCCGAGGAGGCGTGGCGCGGTTTCACCGTGAATGCGGCCAGAGCGCTGGGCTTGCCGGATAGCTACGGGCAACTGCGCGCTGGGTCTCGTGCAGACTTTGCTATGTGGAATGCAGATCATCCGCGCGATCTTTTGTATCGGTTTGGCCATCATCCGTTGAAGCAATTGATTTCGGGTGGTCGTTTTGTAGGGAGCGCGGAGTGACACAGGCAACCTTCGCATTGCAAGGTGGCACGACCCCGCTGGTGCTAAGCCTCCCCCACGTCGGAACCGAAATTCCTGATGCGCTAAAGCCGCTCTACGTTGACCGTGCGTTAGCCGTGGAAGACACCGACTGGCATCTCGAAAAGCTCTACGACTTCGCGACTGCGCTTGGCGCCAGCGTGATCGTTCCGAGGTTTTCTCGCTACGTCATTGATTTGAATCGTCCGCCTGACAACGCGCCAATGTATCCGGGCGCGTCGAACACTGGGCTTTGCCCGAGCACATTTTTTAACGGTGAGGCGTTGTACCGCGACGGCCTCAAACCAGACGCCGCGGAAGTAGATCAACGGCGCGGAACCTACTGGCGTCCTTACCACGATGCACTTAGCGCCGAACTCGAGCGCGTTCGCAACGCGTTCGGCTATGCGTTGCTGTGGGACGGTCATAGTATTCGTTCCGAGATTCCGTGGTTGTTCGAAGGCACGCTGCCGGACCTGAACCTGGGCACGGCGAGTGGCGCAAGTTGTGGCCCAACGCTGCGAGCACGCCTGGCGAAACTTTTAGCCAGCAGTACGAAAACTACGTACGCTGTTGATGGACGCTTCAAGGGCGGCTACATCACGCGCCACTATGGTCGTCCGGACGTCGGCATTCATGCGGTGCAAATGGAGATGTGCCAGTCGCTCTACATGCAGGAAGCGCCGCCGTTTGCGTACGATGAAACGCTTGCTGCGCACATTCAGCCGACCCTCCAGCATTTGCTGCAAATCATGCTCAAATGGACACCACCGGGCCGTGAGCGATGAGCGAACCAAGAGGACAATCACTGTGGGCTCCGCTCGCGTGGCTGAACAACTCGACGGGAGGCGGATGGGCGCGCGATGTGTTGCTGGAAATTGATGCCAGTGGATACTGGTTTGCGATCACGCCCGGTGTAAACCGCGCGCGAGCCATGTCCCTCAGTGCGCAGATTCTTACCGGCCCGCTACTGCCCGGTCTGATCAACGCGCACAGCCACGCCTTCCAACGCGCGTTCGCCGGCCTCGCTGAACGACGCGAAAGCGAGCATGATGATTTCTGGAGCTGGCGTGATCGAATGTATCGCGTGGCACTAGCCATTTCGCCAGCGCAACTGAAGGCTGTCGCGTCGCAACTCTACATTGAAATGCTGCGCGGCGGCTACACCCACGTTTGCGAATTTCACTACCTGCATCATGCGCCCGATGGCCGCGCGTACGACGATCCGCTCACGATGACTTGGATGCTCATTGAGGCGGCACGTGAAGCAGGAATCGGATTGACGGTGTTGCCGGTGCTCTACGAACGAGCGGGATTTAATGCGCCAGCGTTGCGTGACGATCAGCGCCGCTTTGCGACCGATGCGACATGGGTACTGGCTGCGCAAAGGCGTATCAGTGAGAGCGCGACAGGTACGCTCGTGAATTCTGGCGTCGCGATTCATTCGCTGCGCGCAGCTCATCCTGAATCAATCAGCAAGCTGGTGGCGGGCGCGCAGGGCCCCATTCACATCCATGTCGCCGAACAAACCGGCGAGGTAGATGAATGCGTAAAGACCACCGGACTTCGACCTGTCGAATGGTTGATGCGTCATCACTCGCTCGACGCAAGGTGGCAACTCATTCACGCAACACACGTCACGCAAGGTGAAATCGAGGGAGTCGCGACGAGCGATGCAGCTGCCGTGATCTGCCCTACGACCGAGGCGAATCTCGGTGACGGCACGACACATATTGCCGCGTGGCTGAAAGCGGATACGGCCCTGTCGATTGGCTCTGACAGCCACGTCACGCGCGACTGGCGCGAGGAGCTGCGGCTCATGGAGTACGGTCAGCGACTGCAGCACCGTGCGCGCAATATTGCGGCCTCACCTGCAACGGGTCAAACGGCCACCGCTGAGCGTCTTTTCTCGCGCGTGACCACGGGCGGTGCTTCCGCCGCCGGACACGCGCAGTGGGGCCTTACGGTCGGCGCGCGGGCGGATACGGTAGTGGTTGACCCGTCAGAGCCTGCGCTGCTCGGTGTTCCGCCGTCCCGCACGTTAGACGCGTTGGTGTTCAGTAGTCCCGCTTTGCCGTTTGCGAACGTGATGGTGGCGGGCCGTTGGGTGGTCAGCAACGGCGCCCATCCCGCTCAAAAATCAGCGGCGAGCGCGTTCTCCCAGGCGATGCGGGAAATCTGGTCTGAAGCGGTGTTGCCAGCGCACAGCTTTTCGCTAAAAAAACCGCTGCGTATGGGCTAGAGGCAATATTATGCAAAACCCGATAATATGAATAAAAATTCTGTAGCGCAGGTGCAAAAGCGCTTTCAGCTTAAAGTTGTAAGGCAGGCATTGCCCGCCTCGTGACCCGCGGCGCACTACGCCCGGCACGTTCAAGCCGGAAAAGTGACGCGATAAAACGCATCTGAACTTGCCGACATCACCGCTCGTTTTTGCAACGCGGCGCTTCGGGTTGCTTCCTGAATCATCGTCACGTGGCTCAATGCTTCCGGGAAAATTTCAACGCGCGCCATCCGCGCCGTCGCCGGGTTGCTGATCAGCGCGACACCGAGCACCGATGAATACGGCGCGCTCGTCTCGATGCACGCCGCACCTTCGGCACCGCAGGCCAACACCATCGCATGCGCGATAGCCGCCTGAAGCGGATCAATTGCGGGGCCCGCGTTGTTGGCGTAGGCGAGCGCGAGCGGGACTGCGTCCTTGCCTTCTCCGCAATCTCTGCTGCGATCTCAAGGCCGATGCGTGTGCCAAGCGCGTGAAGCAAATCGGTGTTGCCTGCGGCAGTCGCTGCGCCGAGTGATGCTGCGGCGCCCACGACAGGCGCTGCGGAAAAGCTGAAAGCAAAAGCCATAGGTGCCAGTGCAGCACCGGCGACAACGGCAGCAGCCTTCGCACTACCCACGATAAATTCGCGGCGCGACTCTTTGAATTTTTGAAACGAGATCAGATTTCTCCTCTGGTTTTGATGCACGCTTCGAGAGATATTTCCGTGAGCGGCGAGGAGGTAATGCAGCTTTGGTCGCGCGAGTTGACGCGGACGTATCGAGCATAAAGTTCAAGCCGACAGCCAGTGCTCCAGCCGCAGCACTTCACGCAAACCGCACCGCTTCGCCAAGTCAATCGAAGGCGCGTTCGTCGCGTCCACCACGTAACGCAGTGCGAGATTTCGCCCCGCAATATCAGCCATCGCGGCTCGCACCAGCGCGCCCGCATGTCCTGCGCGGCGAGCATGCGGGGCAACATACAGCGATCCAATTTCGTGCAGCGTCGGGGTGTTTGGAAAGGCCAGTGCGACGGCCACAGGCTCCTTGCCATCAACACTCAACAAACAGCGAGCAGAACCATCGGTGAACATGGTTTTGAGTTCGCTCGCGCTGTACACGTCATGCGCGGCAAGGAGCGCTTGCGCTTCCGCCTGTACGAACGGGGTGACCTTCACCTTAATGGGTGGCATCACGTCAGCGTGGCTAGCCAGCCAAACACTTTCTTCGCTGAAACGTGTAAAGGTCAACAGCGCCCGTTGATAACTCAAAGCTGGCCGCGCGGCACGAAGCGCCGAAACTAACGCCAGCTCGCAAGACTTGATCACAAACGTCTCTGCTCCGGCACTTTTAACAATCGCAAAGACGCAAGCGTCAATCATCGCAACAGAAGGCGAACGCGAAAGTACCGGAAAAATCACGCGCGAAGCCGACGGATATTTCGCTGTGTCGTATTGACTCGCCGCACGCGGCAATAGCAGCAGAAACCCCTGCTCGGCTCCGACATCAAACGCAACTACCCGCATCTGCTCGCGATAGAGCCCGAACATTTTGAGCGGCGAGACGTGCCGAAGTTCGTCCTCGTGCAGGAGCTGCACGAGGCGCGCAAAAGTGCTATCCATCGATCATTCGTGTAACGGAGAAAGTAAAAATATACCCGCCTTGTTCGGCGCCCTGCCGACGTACTACTGCGGTATCAAGCCTGCGGCCTTAACCAGTTCTGCATGCAGCTTGATATCTCGTGCGATCAAACGCCCCAGTTCTTCGGGTGTGCTCGCGGCTACTTCCATGCCGTTTTCCGCGAGCTTGGTCTTCAGTTCGGCGTCAAGCGCGGCCAGCACGGCGCGGTTGAGCTGATCGATGATCGGACGCGGCGTCTTCGCCGGGGCGAACAGCCCGATCCATGCGGAAAGGCTCAAGTCGGCGAATCCACTCTCAGCCATCGTTGGAACGTTTGGCAGAGCGGGCGATCGTTGAGGACTCATCACGCCTAGCGCATGCAGCTTGCCCGCCTGAACGTGCGCAATGGCCTCAGGCATCAGCGCAAACATGGCATCGACGCTACCCGCCAATGTGTCGTTCACGGCGGGCGCGCCGCCTTTGTACGGGACGTGCAGCAGCTGCGCCTTGGTGCGCGTCTCAAACATGAGTCCGGCCAAGTGCTGCGGGCTGCCATCTCCGGAAGATGCGTAGGTGATGCGGCCAGGCGCCGTCTTCGCCGCAGCGAGCAGCGCAGCCACAGTTGGGAACTTCTGTTTGTCCTTCACCACCAGCACCATCGGCTGATTGACCAGCCGCGACACCGGCGCGAAATCGGCCTCCGGGTCATACGGCAGGGTTTTGAAAACGCTCTTGTTCGTCGTGAGGAAGGAAGCAGGAGAAACCGTCAACGTGTAGCCGTCGGCGGGCGCTTTGGCGACGACCGGCATGCCAATCTGGCCCGAAGCTCCCGCGCGGTTGTCAATGATGAACGGTTGTCCCAGCGACACGTTCAACTTCTGACCCAGCGAACGCGCGATCATGTCGACGCTGCCGCCCGCAGGCAGTGCAACGATGACTTTGACGGGATGATCTGGATATTTGCTTTGTGCAAGTGGCAGGCTACTAAGCGCCAGCGCGCCGACACTGATAGGGATGAAAAACAATTGGCAAATCCGTCGAATGTGCATTGAGCAGCTCCATGAGGGTAGTGGCGTGAGTGTGAATGGCAGCATATCGCATGCCAGAATTGATCAGGCGAGCACTCCTGAGAAGTACCTCGCCTGCGCACCGACTTGCGTGACCGCGTGGCCGAGACTACAAAGAACGGAGTCATCGATACTGGTGTGGCGGCGCCAATCCACGCATCGTAAAGAGGCGGTGACGATCTGCTCTGCGTTTATCCCGCCGCAAATGTTGCGTTGTGAATTGTTGGGCCGCGATCTAGATGAAGTCGTCAGCTAGCGATTGGTCATTCCCGGCAAGCAGCAGCTACAAGGTTTCGGAGTTACAATTTGGTTACGCTGGTGTAACCACTTTTTAATCCGCTAATCGTGCGAATAGTTCTCGATACGTCCGTCCTTGTGGCTGCTGCGCACTCGCGCAACGGCGCCAGCTTTCACATCGTGTCGATGCTGCCTGCGCGAGAGTTCGAAATCGCACTTACGGTGGCGCTCTACACTGAATGGCAGGCAGTCTTGACCCGACCCGAACATTTGCCAGCGGGCACGACGGTTGACGCAGCGTTGGGCTTTCTGCGCTACCTGGCATCGGTCGCGCACCTGCAGGACGTGCACTTTTTGTGGAGACCTTTTTTGCGTGACCCCGATGACGACATGGTGCTTGAGTGCGCGATAGCATCTGGTAGTCAGTTCATCGTGACCCACAATATCCGGGACTTTCGACGCGTTGAAGCATTGAACGTGCAAGCCATCACTCCCGGTGATTTTTTGAAACTATTGAGGACAAAACCATGACCGCATTGACCATTCGTTTATCGAACTCAGTCCATCAAAAAATCAAGGAACTGGCCGCGCGCGACGACATCTCGGTGAATCAATTTATCGCCAGCGCCGCCGCCGAAAAAATGGCCTCCGTGATGACGCTCGACTACCTCAAAGCAGAGGCGAGCAAGGGCAAGCGCAGTGACTTTGAGCGCTACTTGAGTAGCGTGCCTGATGTGCCTGCGCAGGCGGGCGATGAGAGAGGCTAGATTGTCCGTTCGTGGTGAGCTTGTCGAACCATGACAGCAGGACTAGGGAGATCCGGGAAAGGAAATGGTATGCCACACAAAGCACTTAAAGCTCTGCCAGCCTTCAAGAC
>JAYUWL010000151.1:0-4563 GCA_043753585.1 Burkholderiales bacterium | reverse complement strand
TTTCTGTATACTTCTTTAATCGCTTTTAAATGGAAGCCCGCAAAGCTGCGGGATCGATTGATGAAACACAACGCTTTTTTCAGGGCTGGTTCATGGGTTCGTACGGGGCTGGTCGCGCTTGCCGTCGTCGCCGCGCTAACGGGCGCAAACGCTCACGCGCAAGACAAAGTGCTGAATCTCTATTCGGCGCGTCACTACAACACCGACGAAGCGCTGTATTCGAATTTCACCAATTCCACCGGCATCAAGATCAACCGAATTGATGCCGGAGAAGACACTTTATTCGCCCGGATCAAAGCCGAAGGCGCCAACTCGCCAGCCGACGTGTTTTTGACGGTGGACGCTGGGCGCTTGTGGCTAGCCGATCAGGAAGGTTTTTTTGCCCCGATTCAGTCGGCGGTTTTAAACGAGCGCATTCCTGCCGCTTACCGACTGGCTAGCGGCACCTGGTTTGGCTTTTCAACTCGCGCCCGTGCCATTCTGGTCGACAAATTGAAGATCAAAGCGGGCGACATCACCACCTACGAAGATCTGGCCGACCCGAAATGGAAGGGCCAGATCTGCACACGCTCGGGCTCGCATGTTTACATGCTCTCGCTGTTGTCATCGATCATCGAGCATGACGGCGCCGCTAAAGCGGAAGAGTGGGCGAAAGGCGTAAACGCCAATCTCGCGCGTCAACCCAAAGGCGGTGACACCGACCAGATCAAGGCGGTTGCAGCAGGCGAATGCTCCATTGCGCTGGCGAATACGTACTACATTGCCCGCATGATCAAGTCTGACAAGGCCGACGAGCGCGCCATGATGGAGCGCCTGCGCGTGGTGTGGCCGAACAGCGCCGGTCGCGGCGTTCACATGAACGTGTCCGGCGGCGGCGTACTCAAGAACGCACCCAACAAGGAAAACGCGATCAAATTTATGGAGTACCTTGCGAGCGATCAGGCACAGGCCTACTTCGCCAACGGCAATAACGAATGGCCGGTCGTGGCGACTGCGCGGGTGAAAAACGACGCGCTTGATTCAATGGGCAAATTTAATGCTGATCAGGTCAACATCGTCGCACTCGGCAAAAACCAGCGCCAGGCGCAGGAAATTGTGAACCGCGTGGGTTACAAGTAGAGTTGTCGCTATGGCTATAAAAGTTGTTTTTATGGCCATAAATAAGAATAACATTTGTAAAAATAAAATTAAGTCTTTAGTTTAGATATTATTAAAAGCTATATTTGCATCTACAATTGGTGTTTTCCGATTCAGGAGATGTTTTTATAGCTATTATGATTAATCAGACCCGTCGTTCGGATAGCAGCTCCACCGACGAGTGGGAGCGTTACCTCGGCGAACAGTTTCGCGCCATTCGTATCCGTGCGGGTCTTGATCAGTTGGCGCTCGCCGGGCGTGCTGATGTCAGCATCGGGGCAATCAAAAATCTCGAATCAGGCAAGGGTTCGTCACTTAAAACGTTGATCAAGCTGGCCCGCGGCCTTGGGCATACCGACTGGCTTGCATCGTTGGCGCCACTGGTCAGCGTGAGCCCCATGCAGATGTTGAACGCCGTGCGCCGCAATGCGCCGCGTCAACGTGTGTCAAAGCCGCGCGCAGCGAAGGCAATCGCTGGTAACCCCGCGAACGCGGTCTAGCCACATGTATCAGCCGGTTGATGTGATCGAGGTCCGCGCCTGGTGCACGACCGTCGGCGCGGTCACGCTGGAACCCGTGGCAAGCGCGCGGTGTCGAGCTGGCACCGTTGACAATGCCGATTGCACAATCAATTCACGTCTTTCCAGTCTTGCCGGAAGCGACCTTTCAGCGCTTGCCCGCGTTGCTTGCCGATGCCCTGCCGGACGACTTTGGCAACGCGCTGATCGACGCCAATCTTGCTCGCGCTGGCGTTGAGGGCAACGCCATCACGCCGCTGGATCGGCTCGCCTGCATGGCCGCGCGCGGCATGGGCGCGCTCGAGTTTCGCCCGGCGCGTGGCCCCCGACACACCAAGCCCACAGCCATCGAACTCTCGGAGCTCGTCACCAGTTCGCGGCAGGCGCTCGCCGGAAAATTTGATGGTGATCGTGAGACCGAAGCCGCGATCCTTAACCTGATTCAGGTCGGCACGTCCGCCGGTGGTGCACGAGCCAAGGCGGTCATCGCGTGGAATCCGGCGACCGACGAAATCCGTTCAGGTCAGCTACCCTCGGCGCCGGGATTTGACTATTGGCTTGTCAAGCTCGACGGCGTCGGTCGCGACAGCGAGCTTGGCACGGTCGGTGCGTATGGTCGTATCGAATACGCATACTCGCTCATGGCGAAAGCGGCTGGCATCGACATGGCCGAATGTCGCCTGCTCGAAGAGAATGGTCGCGCCCATTTCATGACACGCCGTTTTGATCGACAGAACGGCGAAAAAGTACATATGCAGACGCTGTGCGCCATGCAGCAACTGGATTACAAGCAGCGCGGCACCCACGATTACAGCCAGTATTTCCAGGCCATTCGGGCGCCGGCTCTTGGGGCAGATGCGCTGGAGCAGGGCTTTCGCCGCATGGTGTTAAACGTGCTCGCTGCGAACTGCGACGATCACACCAAAAATCTGTCTTTCCTGCTTCCGAAGAGCGGTAAGTGGCAGCTGTCCCCAGCCTACGATGTGACGCACGCGTTCAACCCAAAAGGCGAAAGGACGTATCAGCATTTGATGTCGGTGAACGGGCGATTTAGCGGCATCACGCGTGATGATCTTTTCGCAGTCGGAGATCGCTTTTTAGTGCCGCGATTTCGCGAGGTGATTCGCGAGGTGTCTGCAGCTGTGGCCCGGTGGACGGACTATGCGAAAGCGGCTGACGTGCCCCAGCGTGAGGTTGCTGCGATTTCGGACGATTTCCCGAAGCTCTAATTGGATGGTCGGGTCCCAAAACCGTTCGGTCACGCGAGCATTATTCAGCGTGCAACGAACCCTTCGACGAGCTCACGAAGAACGACACAAACCGAACAGTATTGGGTTGGATCCACTCTCGCTCAGGCGAGACCGAGAACGTCGCCGCTCAAGCCCTGCGCGCGTCCTCAATCAGCGCGGCCAATTTGGCATGCGCCTCGCGTGGGCTCAAATCGTCGGCATCGATCGCGGCCAGCTTAGCAAGTAACGGCGACGGGGCGGTAACCATTTCTGCTGGTGCGGCAGTAGCGGTAAACATGTCAGCTTGCGGAGCACTGTGAGTTCGCTCTTTCTCCAGTCGTTCCAGTTCGCGTCTTGCGTCACGAATGACCTCTGCTGGCATGCCTGCGAGCTTTGCCACATCGATCCCGTAACTGCGACTCGCCGGTCCTGCTTTCACCTCGTGCAGAAACACCACGCGGTCGCCATGTTCGACGACCGATACATGTTGGTTCACGCAGGTAGCGAAATCATTCGCCAGCTCCGTGAGTTCGAAGTAGTGCGTGGCGAAGAGGGTGAGGCTTTGTGCTTTACTGATGAGGCGTCGCGCGATGGCGGTGGCGAGCGCCAGGCCGTCGAAGGTGGAAGTGCCGCGTCCGATTTCGTCAACGATTACCAAAGAGTTCGGCGTAGCGCGCTGCAGAATCGCGGCGGCTTCGGTCATCTCCACCATGAAAGTTGATCGGCCCGAAGCAAGATCATCGCTGGCGCCGATGCGTGTGAGCAGTCGGTCAATCGGGCCAATGGTGGCCTGATTCGCCGCGACGAAACAGCCCGCGTATGCCATGATCACAGCTAGCGCAGCCTGCCGCATGTAGGTGCTCTTGCCGCCCATGTTGGGGCCGGTGAGGATGACGCAAACGCGCTTGCTGTCCAGGCGCAGATCGTTCGCAATGAATTGATCGACCAGCGACTCAATCACTGGATGCCGTGCGCCCGAGAGTTCAAGGCAGGGCAGACTGGTGAAATTCGGGCGTGCAAATTCGAGCGTTTCTGCACGTTCTGAAAAATTGGCGAGCACGTCGAGTTCTGCAAGCGCGGCACCGGCATGACGGAAAGCGTCCAGCGCGGGCGCGAGCAGCTGCAGCAGCTCTTCGAACAAACGCTTTTCCATCGCCAGCGCACGGTCATTCGCGGCGAGCGCCTTGTCCTCAAAGGCTTTGAGTTCGGGCGTGATGTAGCGCTCGACGTTTTTGAGCGTTTGCCGCCGCTTGTATTCGACTGGAACCTGTCCGGTGTAGCTCTGTGAAACTTCAATGTAGAAGCCGCTAACGCGGTTGTATTCAACGCGCAGATTCGGGATGCCGGTGCGCTCGCGCTCAGTGGCCTCCATAGCGGTCAAAAATGTGCTGCTGTCATTCTGAATCGCGCGGAGTTCATCGAGATCGGCGCTGTAACCGCCTGCAATCACGCCACCGTCGCGCACCACGAGCGCGGGCTCGTCCATGACGGCACGTTGCAGGAGCGTAAGCCATTCGGGCGCGATATTGATGGCCGCGCTCAAGCGGTTAAGTGTTTCGTTGTGGCACTTCGCCAGTGCCTCTGAGATGCGCGGCAGCGTGGCAAGTGTGGTGCGCAATCCCGCCAGCTCGCGCGGGCGCACGCTGGCCATCGCAATGCGGCTGGCGATGCGTTCGATG
>JAYUWL010000150.1:0-4567 GCA_043753585.1 Burkholderiales bacterium | reverse complement strand
TGTTGCCTGCGACTTTCCACTGTGTCGCCGGGTAAAGCTTTTCCTGGCTGGATTGGTACTTCTCATCGCAATCGCTCGCGGAGGCGTTCAGCCGATACGTTCCGTCGGCGTTGACGGCTGGAGCAGGTCTGCGTGTGAATCGAACGTGCTTCCGCTCATCGAAACAGTATGTAAGATGAGTTTCCATGTATCAACCACATCAATGGCGAGATCAGCTGCGAGCGCGTTGGATGCGCTCAGCAGCAAGGGCAGCACGACAAGTGCTCCCGCGAAAGGTCAGTGGGCGTTCCGGCGCGCGTCTTGGTAGTTCCAACCGTAGACAGATCAATAGACAAAGACCTAGAACGGGTCGCTCGCAGTTGCGTACTTTCTCATTTGAGCTAACACGATCTTGCTTCCGTATTTTGTCAGCTCGGTGACCTGATATCCGCGACGCTCGTAAAACGCAACGTTGCCCGGAACGAGTGTATTGGTCGTTAGCTCGAATCGCTCGACGCCGGGATGTGCCTCTTCAATCGCGCGAAGCAGGGCAGCGCCGATGCCTCGTCCATGATGTGACGGCTCAACACAAACGGCTCGTATCGTGCAAACCGCTCCGGTAACGATGCCGCGCGCGGAACCGAGGATGCGCTCATCGTCTCGGGCGGTGAGAACGGTGTGCGTCCGAATGTCCAGTTCAATTGCGGAGAGCGCTTCCAAAAGCGGGGGAATTTCCATGGTGTCGCTCAAGCGGCCTTCTTCAGCGAAGGCTCGCTGTTTGATTTCATGGATGACCGCAGCGTCGGCTGGATCGGCGGGGACAATCGTATACATGCTGTTCATACACCTATTGCAGAAGAATCTTGCGCTCGCAGACGCTCGCTGAGAGCGCGGCTGAGCGCTGTGAGCGCCGGCACGATGTGCCGGATGTCCGACCAGAGATTTAACAATTTAGCGGCGCCATACCCGCATAAGTCCGTCGTTCAAACGCGAATCTTGGCGACGCCACGGCGACTCCGTCGACTGACACGACGGGGAGTTCGATCGTCCCTGGTGAAGTGATCGGTGGAAGGTTCGAGAATACGAAGCGATACTCTGTGAACGGACTTTTGCGGCGCATTTCTGCGACGTACGGGCCTTGCCAATCAAGCGGAGTGAGTTTCAGGTTGATTGAAGCGGACTGGTTCTCATGTTCGCCGCGGAATCGGACACGCGCGATTGGCTCGGGTATCGAGATCGCAACGTGTCGTGGTGCACGCAGCTTCAGGAAGGCGTCCTTTGACGGCGACAGTGCGTGAGGCTCCAGGGCGAGTTCAAAGCTCACTCCACTCTTCTCGTACGCCACGCCCATCGGTGCGCCGTCATAGCACGGAGCCCGTTTATGGGTGACGCCAGGACTTTCGAGATAAACGTAACTCGCTACATAGGGAAAACAGCCTGGCAGCGTTGCCAGGGCAAGACCGCCGAAGATGCGCGGTACCGCAATCGACAGCATGATTCGTGCGCTTTGCTTCATAAGCTCGCTCGTGCCTTCGCGAAAAAATCGCCCTCATATGCCGACATAAATTTCTCCGAGAAATCGGTGTGTCACCGTTGTTCACCACGCCGTTGCTGGATCCACTGCATAACGAGCTGCGCTGCATGCACTATAGTCGGAACTCTACGGCAAACGCCACCTTTCAGGCGAGGCGTTTCGTGCCGAGAAATTAATCGACGATGTGTCCACACTTTTGCGCGTGCAGACGGCGGGATCAGCGCCGAAGCGCGATGACTTGGTCAATCAGCTTTTATGTGAAATAGCCGTTTATGCTGGGCAAGGGCGGGTTTTGTATGCTTATCGACTAAACGATAAATCTGTCGCTAGCCTATATACAGGCTGGGCTTTACTGAAAAAGCTACGTGTTTTCGCCGACAGTGCTCGGCGAAGCTCTGTTAAGGCCGCATAAAAATCGCGCAGGCGGTGCTATCGTCCATCGCCCGATGCATCAACCCCGTCCACGTAGCTTTTGCGTCTTGTTGCCCCCGCGTCCACAGTTTGCAGCCCCGACATGACTACCGAACCGCACACCACCGCACCACCCTCTTTCGCAACACCGTGGCTGCACTGGGCCATCGCGCAAATCGAATCGGACTTTCAGCGCTCGGCTGACACGCATTTGATTGCGCTCCCGATCCAGCGATTTAACTCGGCGGGCATCGATTTTTATTTCAAGGACGAGTCGACGCATCCGACCGGAAGTCTGAAACATCGGCTAGCGCGCTCGCTGTTTCTCTATGCGCTGTGCAACGGCTGGATCTGCGAGGGACAGACGGTGATCGAAGCCTCAAGCGGATCGACTGCTGTGTCCGAAGCATACTTCGCCCGACTGCTGGGTTTGCCGTTTATCGCGGTGATGCCCAGAAGCACGTCCGCCGAAAAAATTGCGCAAATCGAGTTCTACGGTGCACGCTGTCATTTCGTCGCAAAGGCGGCCGATGTCTACGACGCGTCAAAGCGGCTCGTCGCCGAGACCGGTGGTCACTACATGGATCAGTTCACCTACGCCGAGCGCGCGACCGACTGGCGCGGCAACAACAATATCGCCGAGAGCCTGTTCACGCAGATGGCTCGCGAGCGGCATCCGATCCCGCGCTGGATTGTGGTCGGCGCGGGCACCGGAGGCACTAGCGCAACGATTGGCCGCTACGTGCGCTACCACCAGCACAGAACGCTGCTCTGCGTCGCCGACCCGGCTGGCTCCGTATTCATGCGCTATTGGCAGAGTGGCGACACGAGGCTCTGCTCGGATGGCTCGCGCATTGAAGGCATCGGCCGACCGCAGGTGGAGCCCAGCTTCATCCGCACGCTAGTGGATCACATGGTGTGCGTGGAAAACGTGCAATCGGTCGCGGCGATGCGCGAGCTTTCTGCGCGTCTTGGGCGGAAGGTTGGACCGAGTACTGGCACCAATTTTTTCGCCGCCGTACAGCTCGCTGAAGCCATGCAAAGTTGCGGTGAAACCGGATCGATCACGTCGCTCATCTGCGATGCCGGGGAGCGCTACCTGAACACCTATCACAATGATGCGTGGGTTCGGGCAACTTTCGGAGACTGTTAACGTGGGGTAAGTCTCCCTTAGCTCCCTTAGCTCCCTTAGCTCCCTCAAGGGTGCGCAGTCCTGAGTAATCAATTCGGCGCTACGCGAAACAATTTTCCGTTTCGGTCGTCAGTGAGAACGTACATAAATCCGTCCGGCCCCTGTCGCACATCACGGATTCGTTGACCTAAATCGGTGAGCAATTTTTCCTCTGCGACGACACGATCACCGTTGAGCGTCAGGCGCGCGAGATGCTGACCCGCGAGCGCTCCGATGAACAACGAATTCTTCCACTCCGGAAACTTTGGTGATGTGTAAAACGCCATGCCCGATGGCGCGATTGATGGCACCCAGTAGTGAACCGGCTGCTCCATTGCGTCTTTCGTCGCGCTGTCATGCAGCTTCGCACCAGAGTAATCGATGCCATAACCGATCACCGGCCAGCCATAGTTTTTCCCGGCGCGCGGAATGTTCAACTCGTCGCCGCCGCGCGGGCCGTGCTCATGCGTCCACAGCACTCCGGTCGCCGGGTTGATCGCCGCGCCCTGCAAATTGCGGTGGCCATAGCTCCAGATTTCCTTGAGTCCGGTCGCCGTTTTGGCGTAGGGATTATCAGCCGGTATTTCGCCATTCGCAGTGATGTGAATCACTTTACCGAGATGTGAGTCGAGCAATTGCGCCCTCGCCTTTTCGCTGTAACGATCACCGGTGGTGACGAATAGTGTGCCGTCGTTGGCGAAGGCAATGCGCGAGCCGAAGTGATGGCCGCCGCTCACGCGATCTTTCTGCCCAAAGATGACCGTCACATTTTGCAAGCCATCCTCACCCAGGTCTGCGCGGGCAACGACTGTCCGTGCGCCTTCGCTCGACGGCTCCGCATAGGAAAAGAAAATCGTGCGATTGCTGGTGAATTGCGGCGACAGGACAACGTCGAGCAAGCCGCCCTGATTCACCGCATGCACCTTCGGCACGCCTTTGAGCGGTTCGCCCACTTTGCCGTCCATCGCGACGATGCGCATGCGACCCGCCCGCTCAGTCACCAGTACGCGCGGCGTCGCGCTACCCGGCGAGGGAGGCAGCCACGCCATCGCCCACGGCGACTCCAGCCCCTCGGCAACTAAGGTTGCACGTGCCTTGCCGACTGTCGCATTCGACAGAGTCTGGGCGATGCTGTACCCGGACAAACCGGGGAGGCAGAGTGCCAGGCCAGGAACTAATCGTTTCAGGTGGTGGAATTGCAAACGCATGATAAGAGTGCCTTTGTTGAATCTATCAAAAAATCGACATGGAGCGCAGCGCCTAGAGATCGCCGCGGATCATTTTGAGCAATCGATCAACGACGGCTTCACCATCCGCGCGCAGTCCGTTGTGTTCGAATTCATTGGTGACCCACAGCTTGATGTTGGGCACCATTCGCGCCGTCTCCTCCGAGAATTCGCGATGCACGTACATGTCATCGTAGTAGACCGCTGCGGCGACAGGAACGCGGTTCTGGCGTAACTTTTCGACGT
>JAYUWL010000149.1:0-13950 GCA_043753585.1 Burkholderiales bacterium | reverse complement strand
TCGTGAGCTTTTTCCACGCGCCGTCGCGCTGGCCCGGTGCCAGTTCCAGTTGCAGCGCAGGAATCGGCAAGCACTGAACTTCGGCGCGAATGCCCTCGTCGTCGTCCGTCAGGCAAACAAAATTGAAGTCGCCGCGCAGATGGCGGCTCACCATGGCGTAAAGCCGATTGACGTAATGCGGGCCATATTTCGTGCCCCATTTCATGCAGATGATGTGGCGCTGTGGCTGTGCCGCCGTGGCATCACTGCCCATCGTCAGTCGAGCTGTTTCTTCTTGACCGACACCATGTTCTTCGGCTTGGCGCGCTTCACGATGCCGCCTTGCGTCAGGCGCTGGTTGCCCAGCACGCGCAGGGTTTTGACTTCGGGGCGTTGGCCGCCGCGCTTGCTGTACTTGAGTATCTTGACGTCGCGCGGACCTGGCATACGGTCTTCGTCCGGCATGCGTTCCTTGGCTGGCATGGGCCGCCAGAGTACCAGCAACTTGCCAATGTGCTGAATCGGCGCGGCGCTGAGGTCGTCGGACAGTGTGCGAAAAATGGTTTCCCGCGCGGTGCGATCGTCCGACAGCACCCGGACCTTGATCAGGCCGTGGGCGTTCAGGCCCGCTTCGACTTCCTTCTTGACGGCCGCCGTCAGTCCGTCGGAACCGATCATGACCACCGGGTCGAGGTGATGAGCCTGCGCACGTTGCTCCTTGCGTTGCGCCGGCGTGAGTTGTATTTGAGGCATGTGACTATTATCGGTTGAACCAATGAAAACCAAGACCAAAAGCAAGAAAGTCAACAAGGCATGGTTGAACGACCATATCAATGACCCCTACGTCAAACTGGCAAAACGGGAGGGTTACCGAGCGCGCGCGGCCTACAAACTTAAGGAAATTGACGAGACGCTGCGGCTAATCAAGCCAGGTGACCTGGTGGTCGACCTCGGTTCTGCGCCCGGTGCCTGGAGCCAGTATGTGCGCAACCGCATGTCGCCCAAGACCGCCACCGGCGGCGGGGCGGCGGTGGGTGCGCTCAACGGAACCATCATTGCGCTTGACCTGTTGCCGATGGAGCCGGTCGAGGGTGCGATTTTTCTTCTGGGTGACTTTCGCGAGCCGGAAGTGCTACGCCAGTTGACCGACATCATGGCCGGCAGGCTGGCGGACGTTGTAATTTCGGACATGGCCCCCAATCTGTCCGGGGTAGAGTCTGCTGACGCCGCGCGCATCAGCCATTTGGTGGAGTTGGCGCTCGAATTCAGCCAAAGCTACATGAAGCCGCACGGCGCTCTGGTTGTAAAGGTATTTCATGGCAGTGGTTATAGCCAGTTGGCCAAGCTGTTCAAGGAGTCTTTTCTGGTGGTAAAACCGATAAAACCGAAGGCCTCGAGGGACAAGTCGTCCGAAACATTTTTGGTCGGTATAGGTCTTAAAAACGGCAGTGCGGGACCGTCCCGGCAAAATGACAGCGCGACGGGCGGGGATGTGGTTTCAAATTCCCTTGTTGTATCTGCGGTTGAAAGCACCCGCATCGGTGAACGCAAGCCTTGAAACGCCTAAAATGAGACGCAAGTAAGCATCGTCTTTTCTTCTTCTGTAGCCCCATGATTGGAGCCTCGCTTGAATAATCAGTGGTTTTCTAAAGTAGCCGTTTGGCTTGTCATCGCCTTGGTGCTGTTTACTGTTTTTAAACAGTTTGACACGCGAGGCGCTTCTAGTGCCGGGTATCTCGGGTACTCCGATTTTCTCGAAGAGGTACGAGGCAAACACATCAAGAGCGCCATCATCCAGGAAGGCCAGGGCGGCACCGAAATCGTCGCTGTCACTACCGAGGACCGCAAAATCCGGACGACGGCGACCTATCTCGACCGCGGCCTGGTGGGCGACCTGATAGCGAACAACGTCAAGTTCGATGTCAAGCCGCGTGAAGAAGGCTCCTTGCTCATGACTCTGCTGGTCAGCTGGGGCCCGATGCTGCTGCTGATTGGTGTCTGGGTGTATTTCATGCGGCAGATGCAGGGAGGCGGCAAAGGCGGAGCCTTTAGTTTTGGCAAAAGCAAGGCGCGCATGCTGGACGAAAACACCAACTTGGTGACGTTCGCCGACGTAGCGGGCTGCGATGAGGCCAAGGAAGAAGTCAAGGAGGTGGTTGACTTTTTGAAGGACCCGCAGCGTTTCCAGAAGTTGGGTGGTCGCATTCCGCGCGGCTTGCTGCTGGTCGGCCCGCCCGGTACCGGCAAAACCTTGCTTGCCAAAGGCATTGCCGGCGAAGCCAAGGTTCCCTTCTTTTCGATATCCGGCTCGGACTTCGTTGAAATGTTCGTTGGTGTGGGTGCGGCCCGTGTACGCGACATGTTCGACAACGCCAAGAAAAACGCACCCTGCATTATTTTTATCGACGAAATCGACGCGGTTGGCCGCCAGCGCGGCGCCGGCCTGGGTGGTGGCAACGATGAACGCGAACAGACATTGAACCAGATGCTGGTTGAGATGGACGGTTTCGAGACCAACGTCGGCGTGATCGTGGTTGCAGCAACCAACCGGCCCGACATCCTAGACTCTGCATTGCTGCGTCCGGGCCGATTTGACCGCCAGGTGTATGTGACGCTGCCCGACATTCGTGGACGCGAGCAAATTCTCAACGTGCACATGCGCAAAGTGCCGTTGGGGCAAGACGTCAGCTCCAGCATCATCGCGCGCGGCACGCCCGGCATGTCCGGCGCCGACTTGGCGAATCTGTGCAACGAGGGGGCCTTGATGGCGGCGCGGCGCGGCGCCCGCGTGGTGGAAATGCAGGACTTCGAAAAAGCCAAGGACAAAATCCTTATGGGACCGGAGCGCAAGAGCATGGTTATGCCCGAGAGCGAGCGCATCAACACGGCGTATCACGAGTCCGGCCACGCATTGATCGGAAAATTGCTGCCCAAGTGTGACCCGGTGCACAAGGTCACCATCATCCCGCGCGGCCGGGCGCTGGGTGTGACCATGAGCCTGCCGGCACAGGACCGCTACAGTTTCGATAGCGACTACATGCTGAACCAGATCAGCATGTTGTTTGGCGGTCGCATTGCCGAGGAAGTGTTCATGCACCAGATGACCACGGGCGCCAGCAACGACTTTGAGCGTGCCACCCAGATTGCGCGCGACATGGTGACGCGTTATGGCATGACGGACGCGTTAGGCCCGATGGTTTACGCCGAAAACGAAGGTGAAGTGTTTCTTGGGCGCAGCGTAACGCAGACGCAAAATGTGTCAAACGAAACATTGCAAAAAGTCGATCTGGAAATCCGTCGCATCATCGATGAGCAGTATGCGGTCTCGACGAAAATTTTGCAGGACTATGCGCCGCAAGTTGAGGCGATGACCGCCGCACTGATGGAGTACGAAACTATCGACGCCGACCAGATTTCCGACATCATGGCGGGCCGCACGGTTCGCGCGATCAAGTCCTACAACACGCCAGGCAGCAAAGGCGACGACCCGTCAGCCGGGATGGCGGTGCCAGTATCGGCAGACGGTGATGAGGGCAAGGTTGATGTGGTCGCGCCTGCGGCAGCTTCTTCAAAAGCCTCGCCTGAGTCTTCATAAGAAATTTTGCCTTCTGCGGACTTGCCCTTAGGTTTATCCACGAGTATTTCTGCACGGTCATGACGCGATGCGATCGGGCAAACCGGTAGCGAAACTTTGGCAAGACCGACGCAAAATTGCGTCGGTCATCGGGTTTGTGCTGGGCGGCTTGGTAACTTCTCCCACTTAGGCAGATAGCATTGCCGACGCCGGGGAACTGTCCGATTTCATCGTTAATGTCGTGCGCTAGACCTCCCGACCCGGCGACGTTGAGAGTAAAGGGTTCACGATCTGCTTCGCGCATGGCGGCCCCCTGACTGCGCCTTTTGCACCGCCGCCAGTTGCGATTGACGGAGCTAAACCGCGAAGTGTGCCGATTGCCGGTGACATGGCGTGAGGTTGTTGCTCCCGCGCAATTGTCTGGTTGCCACATTTTGTGGTTGCACGCGGACGTACGACCGGCGCCGCGCGAGTGGCTCGCGTCCATCAACGACAAACCTGTTTTAACGCGCAGCAATTACGCAGATTTCACTGCGGAGGTGGCATCGTCGGTGCGTACAGAGTGGCCGGAGAATAGCGGTTTGAGGTCAGTCTGGAAGCGTTACAGCGCCATGGCGACGATGTTGAAAGTCTTGTGCAAGCCGCTGATTGGGCTATGTACAAAGCGAAAGTATTTTTCCAGGAAGAGCCTATTCGGGTTGCGGCAGCGGTGGGACTTGGTATGCGTACGGCGCAGACCAAGCCTGACGTTTCCAACGTAATTACCCTGCCCGCGTACGGGCGCAAATCAAACAGCGGAAAAGTTTGAAAACACTCACCACTCTGTATTCCGCAGATCGCTGCTTTCGGTTCTTATCGCGTCAACGGTGGTGCTGGTTGCCGCCTCCGCCAGCGCGCTGACGCCCGCATCATTGCCACAATTGCCGCCACAAACACAGATCGCCGGCACGCTGGCAGAACTTGGGTTCGAAAAGACCGATGAAGGTTATGTTGTAAACCTGCCCGGCCCTCTGCTGTTTGAGACGGGAAGTAATGTTCTGAACGACAGCGCAAAAGTCAGACTTGCTACCTTGGCGGAAAATCTTCACAAGCTGGAAATCAGGAAGTCGCGCCTGTTCGGACACACCGACAACGTGGCTTCTGCCGAATTTAATCGGTCTCGTTCTGGCAAGCGCGCGGAAGTGGTGGCTCGGGAAATCAGTCCGCACGGGTTTATGCCGGAAAATCCTGAGTGTCGTGGATTCGGATTTGATCGCCCTCTCGCTATCAACGACACGCGTGAAGGTCGTGCGAAAAGTCGTCGCGTGGCAATCATCGTTCCGTTCGAATCGTCGCTCGCGAGTCAGGGATTCAGCGGGGGCGCATTGGCCGTGGCGTAAGTGGCAAGGAACGACTTGATGCCGTGTTGTTCAAATTTAGTGGAACTCCAGTCCAGACCTTCCAGTTCCTCGGGAAAGAGCGCTAGATAGGCTTGCGCCACGGTTATTTTTCCTTCTGTGAGCGTTGCGATAGATACGCGCGCGTAGTCACTTGTTTCGAAGTGATCAAGCCGCGCAATGTCGATTGGCGAAACATCAAAATAGACCTTTCCGCTCAAAGCTGCTGCGTTTCGATCAATGACCAGTGCCGGATATTGCGCGTCTCGCACTCTCAGTCGTTTGAATCCTCGAACTGTCGCAGGGGCGCTGCGATAGTTGCATTGCACGACACCCTCCCATACCGTCGAAAACATCAGTGATCCGTAGGTGAAAACGTGCTTTGGTTCAGTCATGGTCACCTTTCGCAAGAATTCGCTGCGCGGCCCGTTCGCCCGACACCACCGCAGCCTCAAGCGTTGCCGGTAACTCCGGTACGCACCAATCTCCAGCGAAGAAAATTCGCCCTAAATGATCGGGAAGCCTGGTCAACGCGCGAGTTTGGTCCGGCGAGCAGGCATAGGTCGCGCGCTTTTCTGTGATCGCAAATTGCCAAATCGGCGCTGGTAATGCGTAGCTTTGCTTGAGTTGAGAAAGTGCAGCCGCCAACAACTCGGGCTCGCCAGCCAAACGATGGTCGGCGCTTATGACAACACTTGCGCGGCAATGACCGTTACACAAAACTTGCCAGAAAAGCCACTGGCCCGGGATGCCGTCCAGCATGAGCATCGGCGATTGTTCGTTCACTCCCAATCCCGCGCACGCGAAATCAAAAAAGAGCGTCGTAATGGCTTCGTAGGCTAGTCCTTGAAGCGCTTCAACAACAGCGGTAGCGACCGGTTCGTCGCCTAGCAAACGCGGAATATGCTGTGGCCCCGTAGCGACGATCACAAAATCAAATTCACAACGTGATTGATCCCGCAAAATCACTGAGGCGCCCGTGCGAGCAGCCTGTACTGACGTAACGTAAATGCCTAGCTTGACGTCGCCGCCTCGGGACGCGACTTCTGCTAGCGCAGGCGCAGGTATCAGCGCCGTTAGATTCATGCGGGGGATGATCAAGTCGCTTGCGCGTGCGTCACCCGTAAATGTGCGCCGCAATACTTCGACAAAAACACTAGCGGTCGCGGCTTCGGGCGGTGTATTGAGCGCGGCGACACACAACGGCTCCCATAGCAATTGGCGTAGGCGTGGGGGTTGTGTCTTGATCAGCTCGGCAACGGTGACGCTTTCGCCGACCCCGGCGCCACCCAAATGCCGCGCAGCCCATGTGGAAGCAGAAAGTTTCTCTTTCAACGAGAGGCCTTTCGCAGCGAGGATGGCGAACAGCAAATGCAGAGGCGCGGGCAGCTTCGCTGCGGTGAGCGCCAGCGCAGTTGGTGTTCCCGGCGCGGAATGCAGCATCAGCGGTAATCGCTGGTACGCGAGCTCTGTGTTCATGTGGAGGCTTGCGATCAGCGTCAAGGATCGGGAGTAGGCGCCAAGTAAGAGATGCTGGCCATTGTCGAATGTTCTGCCCGCCTTATCCACGACGCGCGCGCGCCCACCAGGAACGGCATTTGCCTCAAACACCGTTACCGAAACGCCGGCTCGGGCCAACGTCAAGGCAGCCGCTGCGCCCGCCCATCCGGCGCCCACTATTGCGACGCAAGTCATGCGAATGTCGAGGTTTTCCAGGCCAGCCACAGCTTGCGAATTGGAGTCAACGCCACTCGGTGTTGAAGCACGCGAAAGCCATCGCGCTTGATCTCTTCAAGCAAAGCCCGATAGATGGCACCCATCGCAAGCCCGGGCCGCTGCTGCACGCGATCCTCGCGAGGCAGCGCTGCATGCGCACGTTCGAAAGTTGCAACTGCGCGCTCGTATTGAAACAGCATGAGTCCGTTGAAGTCACCGTCTGCTCGC
The DNA here is from genome assembly GCA_043753585.1 of Burkholderiales bacterium. GTDB lineage: Bacteria > Pseudomonadota > Gammaproteobacteria > Burkholderiales > Casimicrobiaceae > Casimicrobium. The sequence continues at coordinate 7,077 of JAYUWL010000149.1, read as the reverse complement.
GCGTGCAACAAGGCTGCGCCGGTGACCTCGTACTTCGTCAGATCGTCCTGAGGCAAATAGATGCGTCCTCGCCGGGCATCTTCGCCGACGTCGCGAATGATGTTGGTCAATTGAAGCGCTTCGCCGAGCAACCGAGCGTATGTAAGCGTGGCAGGATTTTCCGCGGTTGACATACCAAAGATCCGGGCGCTGACTTCGCCAACGACACCTGCCGCGAGATAACAATAGCGGCTGAGCTCGTCAAAATTCAGATAACGACTCTTTTCCAGATCCTGTTCCATGCCGTCAATCACGGTCTTAAATGCGCTTTGCGGCAGGAACATCGGCGCAACATGTGGCACCAGCGCTTGTGTCACTGGATGCTGAGCATGGCCACGATAAAGGGCATCGACTTCCTGGCGCCAGTAGGCAAGCTTCGCTCTGGCAAGCGCAGGATCGGTGGTGTTGTCGACAATATTGTCGACTTCGCGGCAAAAAGCATAAAACGCGGTAATCGCGCGTCGCCGCTCGTCCGGCAGAAAGCGGAAAGCGTAATAAAAGCTCGAACCGGACTGGGCGGCCTTGTCGTGGCAGTATTGGTCGGGAGTCATGACGCGCGTCGTTGCATCCTGCTAATCTCGCGCCACACGCCAAGTGCGTGGCCGACGAGGTGGAAACTATCGTACCAGCCGAGCTTCGGTCGTTTGGTAACGTCCCAATCGCTAGCGGCGATCTTGTCGAGGATGCGCAAAGCCCCTGCTATGGTGAACGCAATCTCGAAGCGAAAGCGCCCCGATAGTCGCATGAGCAACGGGGCACCGGAGCGCAAGAGTGCTCGCGCGCGTTCGCATTGAAACCGCATAAGGAGTTGGTGTTCGGGATGCGAGGGAAAGTTCTCGGTTGAAACTTGGTGCTCTGCGAAATCCTCATAGGGCACGTAAATGCGTCCGCGCGACGCGTCGACCGCCGCGTCTTGCCAAAAATTGATGAGTTGAAGCGCGGTGCAGATGCGATCGCTTTCGATACGCGCCTGCTCGTTGTTGACGCCTACTAAAGAAAGCATGAGGCGCCCTACCGGATTGGCCGATTTGCGACAGTAGTCGAGAAGTTGTCCGTAAGTTTCGTATCGCTTTATGGACACGTCCTGCCGAAACGCACTGAGCAGGTCGCGGAAGGGCTTTTCTGTGATGCCCGTGAATCCGCCATCGCGGACCAGCGCAAGCCCGGAAACCGGGCGCCGTGGCACCGTATTCCCAGCGAACAGCGCTTGCACGTCGACGTCTAGCGCGTCAAGTGCGATGACTCGCTGTGCATCTGTTGCATCGCCTTCGTCTGCGGTGTCATCGGCGTACCGGGCAAAACGATAGATGGCGATTACAAACGGCCGGATAGCGGTGGGAACCAGCACAGAGGCAACCGGAAAATTCTCGTAGTGCTGGTCAACGTTCACGTGCGAGCCAGATGGGAATAGGAAACGGTAGTTATACTACGGGGCTTAGCGAATGTGGCGGAATTGGTAGACGCACTGGATTTAGGTTCCAGCGCCGTAAGGTGTGTGGGTTCGAGTCCCTCCATTCGCACCAATGATTTACGGACTGTCTGTCGGTGCCTGTGTTGCGCTGTGAGTCTTTTGCGCTCCGCACAAAATGGACAATCCGTCTAACGAAACACTTTGAGCGAACGCAACAGCGCGTTCGGATGGAAATCACAACATGCCCACGCAGATCGAGCAACTGAGCACCCTTGAGCGCCGCTTCACCATGACGATACCGGTCGCCCAGATCGAGTCGGAAACTGAAACGCGCATCAAGCGTCTGGCCCGCACCGTCAAGATGTCAGGTTTTCGCCCTGGCAAAGTACCGGTCAAAATGGTTGCGTCGACCTACGGGCCACAAGTGCGCTCGGAAGTCTTTTCGGACGCAGTCAACAAAAGCTTCGGTGAAGTGATCGAACAAAACCAGTTGCGAGTCGCCGGTTACCCGAGAATTGAGCCTAAAGCGGACGCCGCAAACTTGGCTGATTATCAGTTCGTTGCGACGTTCGAAGTGTTTCCAACAGTGACATTCTCCGATTTCTCGGAGCTTGAAATCGAGCGCCCGGTTGTGGAAGTCACCGATAAGGATGTCGCCCGGACGCTAGAAACCTTGCGTAAGCAGCGCGTTCGTTATGTAGCGAAAGACGAAGCCAGTGATGAAGGGGATCGGTTGATTGTCGATTTCAACGGGGAGATCAATGGCGTCGCGTTTGATGGAGGATCCGCCAAAGATTTCACGATGGTTCTCGGCGAGCGCCGCATGCTGCCGGAGTTCGAAGCGGCTGCCAAGGGCATGAAAAAAGGCGAGACCAAAACGTTCTCGCTGTCGTTCCCGGCTGATTATTTCGGTAAGGATGTCGCGGGCAAAACGGCCACTTTCACGTTGATGGCGAAGGAAGTTGCCAATCCGATTCTTCCGACGATCGATACCGAGTTCGCCAAGGCCTTTGGCATTGCAGACGGCAATATCGACGACCTGGGGAAAGAAGTGCGCGGCAACCTTGAACTCGAACGCAAGCGCCGTGTTTTCCAGAAAATTCGCGATCAGGTGTTCAGCGGGTTGCGCACGAATTCTGCGCTTGAAGTGCCGAAGGCGCTTATCGCCGCTGAAGCTGAGCGTATGGCTACGGCGGCTTCAGAAGAGATGAAGTCGCGCGGCGGCAAGGATGAAGAAGCACAAATGTTGCCGTCCACTTTTGCGCCTGCCGCAGCAGAGCGTGTCGCCATGGGGCTGATTGTGGGTGAGTTGGTTCGCAGCAACAATCTTCAGGTCACGCCGCAACAAGTGCGAGCGTTGCTTGATGAGCAGGCGCAGAGCTATGAGAAGCCAGAGCAGGTCGTAGCCTGGTATTACCAGGATCAACGTCGGCTGTCGGAGTTCGAGGCCATTGCCCTCGAGCAAAACGTGGTTGATCACGTGCTCAGAGTTGCAAAAACAAGTGACAAAGCACAACCGTTCGCCGACCTGATCGGACAGCAAGCTTCGTAGTCGCCGGCAATCGGCAACGGGCCAACGTTTCTCGCCAATCGAGTTAAGAGCAAGCCTCTTGAAATTGATCAAGGTGGCACCACTCTTCTAAAGTTGAAGATCCAGCTAAATCTGACTCCACCCGTGCGACGATGATCGTCGAACAATACGTATCATGCGCTCCTCGATTACCGAGCCTTCAGCTGCAACCACACATGCGAAATCACAAGGACTCAACATGACATACTGGAATCCTCCCGTTCCCACTGGTTTTGGCGAAACATTCGCCGGTGTGGCAGCGCAATCACCGCAAAGTCTTGGTCTGGTGCCGATGGTCATTGAGCAGAGTGGTCGTGGCGAGCGCGCGTTCGACATTTACTCGCGACTGTTGAAGGAGCGCGTCATATTTTTGGTAGGCTCGGTGACCGATGAAACCGCGAATCTGATCGTTGCGCAGTTGCTGTTTCTTGAGTCGGAAAATCCGGACAAGGACATCAGTTTCTACATCAATTCGCCAGGCGGATCGGTGTCGGCAGGGATGGCTATTTTTGACACAATGCGATTTATCAAGCCCGATGTCAGTACGCTGTGCGTCGGCATGGCTGCATCAATGGGGGCGTTCCTGCTTGCCGCAGGCGCCAAGGGCAAGCGCTTCGCGCTCCCTAATTCAACTGTGATGATTCATCAGCCATCGGGCGGATTCTCGGGACAGGTATCTGATATTGAGCGTCACGCGAATTACATTGTCCGTCTGAAGAAACGCTACAACCAGCACATGGCCGACTTCACCGGTCGTGCGATTGAAGAAGTTGATAAAGCATCTGATCGCGACAATTTCCTCTCCGCTGAAGAGGCGGTGGAATTCGGCATGGTTGATCGCGTGCTTGCATCGTCTCGCGCTGAAACGGCCTGACGGTACTTAGAATCGATTTATCTCGTCCAATTAACGGTGTGATGCCGCGCTCTGCGCGGCGCGCCACAAAGCGCTACACTGGTACGAACGCGTGGCATTCACGCTGATTTTTTTATTATCATGGCCGAGAAGTCTACGAGCGACAAGCTCCTTTATTGTTCCTTTTGCGGCAAAAGCCAGCATGAGGTGCGCAAGCTCATTGCTGGCCCTTCGGTGTTTATTTGCGATGAGTGCATTGACCTTTGCAATGACATCATCAAGGAAGAGGTTCAGGCCGAAACGGTCGAGCGCGTCGGCGCGAAGCGTTTGCCGACACCGCATGAGATTCGCGAAAAGCTCGATCAATATGTGATCGGCCAGGAGCACGCGAAAAAAATCCTCTCAGTTGCCGTATACAACCACTTCAAACGGATCGACGCGAATCTCAAAGATAACGACGTCGAACTCGCCAAGAGCAATATTCTCCTGGTCGGCCCGACCGGCTCAGGCAAGACACTGCTTGCGCAGACTCTCGCGCGTTTGCTGGATGTGCCGTTTGTGATCGCTGACGCAACGACGCTGACCGAAGCCGGCTACGTTGGCGAAGACGTCGAAAACATCATCCAGAAACTGTTGCAGACTTGCGAATATGATGTCGAGCGCGCGCAGCGCGGCATCGTTTACATCGACGAAATCGACAAGATTTCGCGTAAAGGTGAAAACCCGTCCATTACTCGCGATGTCTCGGGCGAAGGGGTGCAACAGGCGCTTCTGAAACTGATCGAAGGCACCAACGCATCGGTTCCACCACAGGGCGGGCGCAAACACCCAAATCAGGAGTTCGTGACAGTCAACACGTCAAACATTCTTTTCATCGTTGGCGGCGCGTTCGAAGGCCTGGATCGCGTGATTCGACAACGTTCTGCCAAAACCGGAATCGGTTTTGGCGCAGAAGTGGTTTCGCCCGACGATCGCAGCTCCATCAGCGCTTTGTTGCGTGATACCGAGCCCGATGATTTGATTCGGTTTGGTTTGATCCCCGAGTTGGTAGGTCGTTTGCCCGTGTTGGCGACGCTCGACGAACTCAACGAAGCGGCGTTGATTGACATTCTTGTGCGCCCGAAAAATGCGCTCATGAAGCAATATCAGAAGATGTTCCGGCTTGAGAATGTTGAGCTTGAAGTACGCGATAACGCGTTGGCCGCTATCGCCAAGCGCGCCATAAAGCGGCGTACTGGTGCACGCGGACTGCGATCTATTGTTGAATCCCTGCTACTTGACATCATGTATGACTTGCCGTCGCTCAATAACCTCGAACGTGTGGTCATCGACGAAAACACGGTTGAGACTAATTCCCGTCCCCTACTGATTTACAGCGAACCGAGCAAAGCTGCCTGAGTCATCTCAGCCGCAGGTGCAGTGTGTGATTTAAACGCATTGTGCACATTGCGCGGTTAGCACGATGATATGAAAGTTTGCCATGTCCGACATTAGCGCTGACGTCCCCAACATCCTGTCCTACCCATTGTTGCCGCTACGCGACGTCGTCGTGTTTCCGCACATGGTCATCCCGTTATTTGTGGGCCGTCCAAAGTCCATCAAGGCGCTCGAGGTGGCGATGGAAAGTGGCAAGCACATTCTTCTCGTCGCGCAGAAATCTGCCGCCAAAGACGATCCCTCGCCCGAGGATTTGTACGATACAGGCTGCGTTGCGACGGTGCTGCAGATGCTCAAACTGCCTGACGGTACCGTCAAAGTATTGGTCGAAGGATTGCATCGCGCACTGCTGACAGCGCTTACCAATAATGGTGAGTTTTTCTCGGCCGAAGCGCAGCCTATTGCGTCAAGCGAAGAAGGCCCCGCCGAGGTTGAAGCGCTACGTCGCGCGCTGCTCGCGAACTTCGATCAGTTCGTCAAACTGAATAAAAAAATCCCGGCTGAAATTCTCACGTCAATGGCTGGAATCGACGATGGAGGTCGCCTGGCTGACTCCATCGCGGCGCACCTTCCATTAAAGCTTGAGCAGAAACAGGAAGTGCTGGAACTGCCGTCTGTCGCCAAGCGGATTGAGCATTTGATGGGCCTGATCGAGGCGGAAATTGACATTCTGCAAGTCGAAAAGCGCATCCGCGGTCGCGTCAAGCGGCAGATGGAAAAGAGCCAGCGCGAGTACTACTTGAATGAGCAGGTTAAAGCCATTCAGAAGGAGCTAGGCGAGGGCGAAGACCAGGCCGAGATCGAGGAGCTGTCAAAGAAAATAAAAGCGGCTGGAATGCCTAAAGAGGCGCTTGACAAGGCGGCGGCCGAACTCAAGAAGCTTAAAATGATGTCCCCGATGTCTGCCGAGGCTACCGTCATTCGGAACTATCTCGATGTTTTGACGGGCTTGCCCTGGAAGAAGAAGAGCAAGGTTTCGAAGGATCTTAACCGAGCTATCGATATTCTCGAAGCAGATCACTATGGCCTCGAAAAAGTCAAAGAGCGGATCACCGAATATCTTGCAGTCCACCAACGTGTTGATAAGGTAAAGGCGCCGATTCTTTGTCTTGTCGGCCCGCCGGGCGTTGGCAAAACCTCACTCGGTCAATCCATCGCACGTGCCACCAATCGCAAGTTCGTCCGGATGTCTCTCGGTGGTGTGCGCGACGAGTCAGAAATTCGTGGTCATCGCCGGACGTATATTGGTTCGCTGCCAGGCAAAGTGTTGACAAACCTGTCAAAAGTCGGTGTCCGCAATCCGCTATTTCTGCTCGACGAGATTGACAAGATGGGCCAGGACTTCCGAGGCGATCCGGCGTCGGCATTACTTGAGGTGCTTGATCCCGAACAGAATCACACTTTTTCGGATCACTACGTAGAGGTTGATTTCGACCTCTCAGACGTAATGTTTGTCGCGACGGCCAATAGCTACAACTTGCCCGCGCCGTTGCTTGATCGCATGGAAGTCATCCGCCTTTCCGGTTACACCGAGGATGAGAAAGTAAAAATCGCACAAAAATATTTGCTTCCGAAACAGATAAAAAACAATGGCGTAAAGACGGGTGAAATTGATGTCACCGAAGACGCAATTCGCGACATTGTTCGTTACTACACACGTGAGGCCGGCGTGCGCTCGCTTGAGCGCGAAATTTCCAAGCTTTGTCGCAAGACCATCAAGCAATCTCTGACCCGCGCGAAGGAGCCTGGTAAACAGGTCGAAGTTCG
>JAYUWL010000148.1:0-13994 GCA_043753585.1 Burkholderiales bacterium | reverse complement strand
AGCAGCCTCAGGTGGTGCGCAACTTCTTCAAAGCAAAACATGTTCGATACGCCGCGTAGCTGCCTCATTCCGGTCTTATTTTGGTGACTGAGTAATATTAATGCGGGGCAGTATTTTGAAGGTTGCTATTCGGTAAATATGTACAACACATACGATTGCACCTGGGGTGTTTCATCATATTCAGGAACCTTCAGCATTCGAACCCGCATGAGGATGTGTGTTTAGCAACAACCAGGCAACGGTGCCGCGCACGAAATACCGACGAAATATCTCGGTGGCGTTGATTGTTAGCCTCGTTGTTTTGCTGCTGGTAGAGTACCGTTCAGCATTCGTTAGTAGATACGACAAATTTTTTCACGCTGACGAAGTTGAAACGCCAAGTCTGCACAAAGATGCCGGATCAGGAGTTGTCGTAGAGGGCAGAGTTTCATCTACAAATGCAGTTCAGGGCCAGCCAATCGGCGCAATTGGTGCCTCTGTAAACGTGGACGCTGCAGTCGCGGCTTTTCTTCAGTCGACAAATTTCGCCACCACTTATGAGGAGTTAGCTAGAAACGGCTCTTCTCAAGCATTGTTTGTCATGGCTCATATCCAAGATATTTGCCTGCACGTAGCGGCGGTAGAAGCCGCAGGAATCCCCGATCCGCGAGAACTCCCTATCGTTGGCAGCGACAACCTAGAGCTGCGACAACAAGCGCAGACAAGACTTCGAACTCGGTCTTCGCGGATGCTTTGTGCAAACTTCCCGTCATCTCTAATCACCGCGCAAAGCGTAAAGGACGCTTATGATCGCGCAGCCTCTGCTGGCGATGTTCGCGCCAAGTTGCGCACGTTAGAGGAGCGCCTAATTACCGGTGGCACGTTTCAGCCATTGGTCTCAAGCACTCCTGCTGGTGTGTCACCTTTGAACACGGGCATGGTAGTGGCATCTGGCTTGTCAACAGCAGACCTGTCTCTTTTACGGTCCGCTTTGGAGAGCCGAGATCCAGTTGCAATACGCGCTGCGGGGCCGCTGTTAGCTGGACTCTACAAAGATGTGGAGATTACTCTTGGCCCTTCTCGAACTACGGTTGATGGGGTAATAGGGGACGCAGTCTGGAATTTGCTCGCGTGCACGTACGGGGGGGGCTGTGACGCTTCATCTACAGAACTTAGCGAAGCATGCCTTCTCAATTCTCGCTGCGACGTGGCGAATATGCAGGAGTACATCTTACGATATGGCTTAAGGCCCGACCAGTCGCAGGAGGTGTTGGCTCTTGTAGCGCGTTTTCAGGCAGCGATAGATCAGGGCAATTGGAGCTTTTTACAATTGCGACCGAGCACGGGCATTAAATTCGATAGAACTCCATTTCCGTCTGAGCCGCGCTTGTTTGTCTTGCGTCCCTAGACGTTAACAGTTTGGCGCTCTAGTGCATAGCCTCACGGCCGCAAAAAACGTTTCGCGCAATTTACAACTTGGATTGCAGCACTCGCCGGAATGCACCAATGGCGTTGAAGCCCCTGTGTTGGCTGCGGACACTTTAGCGCAAGCTAGTTTCTTGCAAAAATTCAGGATCTCTATCGGCTTCGTCGCTATGTAAGGAGATCAAGTGTTCTCGCCCACGCCAAATTGAGCCATTTTCGGCCGCTATGCCGACGAACCAGTGAGCCAGTGGACCGGACGCCAAACCCGCATACTCGCTAGTCCTTGGCGCGAATAATGCGGCGCAGTCACAAGTTGGCAGCGTGGCTCAATTCCTCGTTGGCGACAACAGCACTGCTGCCTTCGAACATTGCATTGCCAACCGAATAAGATCGAGCGACCAATCTTCCCACGCCATCACATATGCGCTCGCCGCGCAAGGGCGTGGTTAATTGATCGCTTACCGATCATCGTGCAGCGCTACATTGAGCTTGACGGTTTAAAGCGCGTGATGGCGGTGGTCAAGGTGCGGGCGAGCGCGCACTCCAACAAACCTCGTGTGTTCGACATCGACCACCCGGGTATCAAGAAGGGTGAAGCATTGCATGGTTACGACGGGCTTCTGAGCGGCGCGCCAACACAACGCTTGCTGTAATCTGTACCAGCCCGAAAAGCTGGCTGCGGTATCGCCGCCTGTTTGCGGACAAGTTCTACTTAGAGGCAACTCGAATGTGAACCTGGACATGGTGATCCCGCCGGTCATCAATCATCTCGACGAAGGGTTCCATCTGCCGGACCCCATCCACCGTCACATGCGTCGCGGCCACTTCTTCTGTTAGAGCCTCGGTCTGCCGCACAGTAATTTCGTAGAAGGTTTCACGAAATCGGTAGCGCATAGTGAATTGCTTCCACTCATGTGGGAGGCAGGGCGCAAATCGTAGCCGGTTCGCCTCGATCAACAGGCCCAGCAGGGACTCAACGATAAGTCGGTACATCCATCCCGCTGAGCCCGTGTACCACGTCCATCCACCGCGACCGGTATGAGGCGGCACGGCATACACGTCTGCTGCCACCACATAGGGTTCAACTTTGTACGTATCGATGGTTGTACCGGAATCACCATGATGGATCGGGTTGATCATGTCGAATAGCTCCCACGCGCGAACCGTATCGCCCATCGAGGCAAATGCGGTGGCCGCCCAGATCGCACCGTGGGTGTACTGGCCACCGTTTTCTCGCACACCGGGAACGTAGCCTTTGATGTAGCCAGGATTGAGGGCTGACTTATCGAACGGTGGGTCGAGCAATTGAACCAGTGCGGCATCGCGACGCACGAGCCGCTTATCGAGCGAGTCCATTGCCGTTTTTGACCGGACCATTTCGCCCGCGCCTGAAAGCACGGACCAACTCTGTGAAATGGAATCGATCTGGCATTCCGCGTTAGTCGCAGATCCAAGCGGTGTGCCGTCGTCAAAATAAGCGCGTCGATACCATGCGCCGTCCCACCCATGCGCTTCGATGTTGCTTTGCAATTGTTCCGCCTCTGAGTGGCAACGCTCTGCAAAGACCGGGTCACCATGGTCACGCGCCAACTCGCTGAATTTTGTCAGCGTATCGTAGAGAAAAAACGCGAGCCATACGCTCTCGCCACTACCCTGCATGCCAACCAGATTCATACCGTCGTTCCAGTCACCTGATCCCATGAGCGGCAGGCCATGTTCGCCGAAGCGGAGCCCTCGCAAAATGGCGCGAACACAGTGCTGATACAAGCTTGTCTTTGCCTCCGAACATACCGGCAAGTCGTAGTAGGAGTCATCCCCCCGATTGACCGCACGGCCCTCCAGTGAGAAAACCATTTCGTCCAGCACGCCGGTGTCGCCGGTGCTGTGAACGTAGCGACAGGTAGCTTGGGCAAGCCACAAGTAGTCGTCCGAGCAACGCGTGCGCACGCCGCGTCCGATCGGCGGGTGCCACCAGTGTTGCACGTCACCCTCGGTGAACTGGCGCGATGCGCACAGCACAATCTGCTCTCGCAGCACTAAAGGTTGTGCATTCGCAAGGGCCATTGCATCCTGCAATTGATCGCGAAAACCGAACGCACCGCCCGACTGATAAAAGCCGCTGCGCGCCCACATCCGGCAACTCAGCACCTGATAAAGCAGCCAGCCGTTCGCCAGCAAATTCAGCGCTGGGTCAGGCGTATCTACCTGCACCGCGCCAAGCGTGTCAAGCCAGTATTCGCGCACCGACGCCAGCGAATTGTGAGCTGCACCGGGGCCACGCAAGTGCAGTACGCGTTCGCCCGTGTCGTCGGTTCCGCGCCGGCCCGCAGCACCAAGGCGGAAGACGATTTCGCGCTCATGGCCGTCGGCCAGCATGAATGGAATCTGTATGGCCGCGCAGGGATCGAGGCCGGCGCCTACCCGGTTGGACAGCCGCATACGGCCCATGGCTGCGGGTGATCCATGCGTACCGTTACGTCCGATAAATTCGCTGCGATCGCCCGTAACGGTCACATTTTCTGCTCGAGTCGCCTCGTCGGCGTCGAAGTACGCCATACGATCGGCAAACTCTGTGCTGTAAGGGTTTCCGGCGCAGACCGCGCCGCTGGCTGAGTCGATTTCGGTGACCACGTACATTGCTGACTTTGACCGAAGGTCACCCAGAACCCATTCCACATAGCCCGTCGCGGAGAGCCGCCGTACCCGGCCTGAAGCGTTTCGGATTTTGAGCACCGAGAATTTGATCGCAGACTCGGTGTCGATATAGATCGTGAGCACGCTCTGAACGCCATCTTCTTCGTGCTCAAACACGCTGTAGCCAAAGCCGTGGCGCGTCGTGTTGCTCGCGCCCGCACCACCGCCGCATGGCAATGCTGTGGGTGACCAGAAGCGGCCACTCTCGTCATCGCGAATGTAGATCGCCTCGCCGGTCGAATCGCTGACCGGATCATTGCTCCAAGGTGTGAACCTGAATTCGTGCGCGTTTTCGCTCCATGTGTAGGCTGCACCGCTCTCCGAAATGATGGTGCCAAATTGCGCGTTGGCAATCACATTCACCCATGGCGCAGGTGTCGGACGATCAGGCGTGCCGGTGACTACATACTCCCGCCCATCGGGCGCGAAACCACCGTATCCGTTGAAAAACTGAAGTGCGCCGTTTGCATTCGTCGCAGTAGCGTCGAGCTTGCCGGATGGCGTCGAATTAAGCCGGACAGTCTGCGCGGGGAGCACGCGTGGAATGAGCTGTGGCGGTGGCGCACCGCGTAAATCCAGCGCGCCACGACCGTTGACCTGATCGGCCAGCGTGCCGCGCTTGTCGCTCAATACGACACGAGCTACTGTCTGGAACAAAATGCGATCTTCTGCGGAGATCTGATCCGCAACTCGGACAAAAATACCACCGGGTCGATCCGCGAGATTTGCCTCGATGCCAGCCGCGATGAGGCCCAGGATTTGCTCCTGAAGCAGTTGGCGATAGCCCGCATGATCTTCATTCCAGATAACGAGATCGACCGCCAGTCCTTTTAGTCGCCAATAAGCGTGAGCCTGCACCATTTGCCGCACGAGCTCGATATGCTCCAGGTCGCCAATCTGCAAGAGCACGATGGGCAGATCGCCGGAAATCGCGTAGCCCCACAGACTGGACTGACCGCGCCGATTGCGGGCGAGCACAGCCTCAAGAGCACGTAGAGACGGATTCGCGTAGATCACCGAGCCGGCAAGTCGGCCGTAAATCTGTGCATCGGACTCGGTGGCATTGATCTGTCGCAGGTTTACCCAGCTGTGGGTCCACGCCAGATCAAAAACACGATCTGACAGATTGCGATCGCGATACTTACCGACCAGGTTCAGTGCCGCTTCGCGCGTTTCGCTGACGCCAGTGACGATGTCGATAGTGACGGTCTGGTGGGGATCAAGGGTAATGCGATACCGGATCGCCACAATTGGGTCGAGCACTGATCCATCGGTGTCTGAAAGCATGCCGCTGTCCGGCAGGTGTCGCATCGCTTGCGGGAAATGAACGCTGCGTGTTCGACCGACAAAACGCATGCGATCGGTCTCGTAAGACGCCTCAGCGACATCGGCACCATGCACGGCTGCAAGGTGAAACAAAGTGGGAGTTCGTTCGCCCACCGCGCGCGGCCGTCGCACACACAAAATGGCTTGTTGTGCGCGAATGATTTCGGTCTGCACAAACAGATTGCTAAATGCCGGATGCAGCGCGTCCGCCGCTGCGGGTGCCAGCACTACCTCCGAATAGCTGGTTAATTCAATCGTGCGCCGTTTGCGTGATCTATTGGTGATGTGGATTCGACGTAGTTCAATATCGTCCTCAGGCGAGACCACGATTTCCGTATGCGTTTCGTACTCATGATCGAGACGGCGAAATTCAGCCCGACCTTCGGAGAAAATCGCCTCGAACGTTTCGGCTTGTTTAAGCGTCGGCTGGTGAGCGGTTGACCAGAACTCACCAGTGGCAACGTCACGCAAATAACAGAAAGCTCCCCAATTATCGCAGGTACCATCTTCCCGCCACCGGGTGACGGCCAGATCCTTCCATCGACTGTAGCCACTGCCCGCATTGGTCACCATCACGTGATAGCGCCCGTTTGACAATAACTGCACTTCAGGTATCGGCGTGTTGGAGCGCGTCAGCACGCGCATGGGCATTTGCGGACCCATCAACTCGGTCCGGATGTCCGACAGATCAGGGGTATGCAAATGAACGGTCGTTGGCAACGGAATCCGCTCCTGCAGCAGCAGCAGCGTCGCCTGAAATTGTAAATCCGAGTTGAAGCGGCGTTGCATCGGGCGGTCAAGCAGCACGTAAGCGAGCGAGAGCAGGCTCATGCCCTGATGATGCGCCATGTAGGAGCGCACGATGGCGCTCTGCCGCTTGCGTGGCAGGCGTGAAGCCGTGTAATCGACTGCTTCAAACAGGCCGTACCTGCCCATCACGCCCTCTCTCGAAAGCCGCTGCAAATTGGCGCACGCCGCTTCAGGCATTACCATCAGCGCGAGGGCTGTCGCATACGGCGCAATCACCAGATCTTCGCCGAGGCCGCGCTTGAGTCCCATTCCCGGTACGCCAAACGCACGATACTGGTAATTCAGATTCCCATCAAAGGCGTTGTACCCTGACTCGGAAACGCCCCACGGCACACCCCGCTCCTTGCCATACGCAATCTGCTGACGAACGACTGCGCGACAGGTCTCATCCAGCAGGGTGTTTTGGTAATTCGGCATGACGAGGAGTGGCATCAAATACTCGAACATGGACCCGCTCCATGACAGCAGAATCACGTCATTACCGACGACCGTCAAAAGGCGTCCGAGTGCGAACCAGTTTTGCTGTGGCACAGCGCCTTGAGCAATCGCGACAAAACTCGCCAGACGCGCCTCGGTCGCCAGCAGGTCGTAGTGCCCCGTGTCGCGCCGATGCTGATCGACGTTGTAGCCTACGACCATCAAGTGTCTCGACGTGTCGTAAACCACGCTGTAGTCGACGATAGCAAGCGCGCGCGACTCGCCTGTCAAACGTTCGAGCTTGTTGATTCGCTCACGCGCCCGAAGACTCGCCACGGCAATGACCGGTCGGAGCTGATCGAACCATGCGAGCGCACTCGTATCTGTGTTTGCAATTTCCGTCTTGTCTAGCCAGTGGGCAAACACAGCATCGAGCCGGGATAGCTCACGCAGGGTTGGAATTGAACTGATGCCAGGTAGCTCGTGCAGCCATTCGTGCAGGCCGAAAGGCGGCCCGGCAAGTTCGGTCCAGGGGACGAGAAATGACAAGTCGCGAACAGAGTCCAGGCACTGTTGATGAAATGCGTGTGCCCAATTGTGCGCGTCCTTGTCCGGTGACTGGCCAAGGGCAGGATCAACCTTGTTCGCAAACTGCGTGAGCAAAGCATGCGCTGCTTCAACGGTGGTGGGTGCCGCTTCACAGGCGGACTCGACTTCGCGCTGCAAATTGGCTAGCTCTGGCGTGGCGCTACCGGCTGCGGCTTCTACCCAGTTCGCTATCGTATCCGCGAGTCCGTCAAATGTTCTGACATTGATGATCGTTTGCTCTGGCAGGGCATCAAAGCCTGCCGCCAAGGTCAGCAAGTGTCCTGACAAATTGCCACTATCGACCGATGAAACGTACGTTGGTGGCAAGGGCGCGAGGGTCAGCGTGTCATACCAGTTGTAGAAGTGACCCCGGTAGCGATCCATGCCGTGCAGGGTTTGAAATGTATTTTCAGTTCGCTCAACCAACTTGCCCACTGAGATGTAGCCGAAGTCGTAAGCTGACAGATTCGCTAGCAGGGACAAGCCGATGTTGGTGGGCGAGGTTCGGTGAGCGAGCACGTCCACCGGGTCCTCCTGATAATTGTCAGGCGGTAACCAGTGGTCATTCGCGGTCACGAACGTATCAAAAAATAGCCATGTTCTGCGTGCGAGCTTACGCAAAAAGTGCTTCTGTTCAGAACCGAGCTCAGCCTCTTTTCTGAACAATGGCCGACTGATCCACCACGCGATGAGTGGCGCGATGAGCCAGAGCGTGACGATCGGTGCAGCGGCAGGCAACGCCTCCGCCCTTGTCACCAACAGTGAAAGCACAATTGCGATAGCAAGAACAGGCGAGACCCACATCGCCCGGAAACTCTTGAAGATTTCCGACAGGTCACCGACGCGGCCACCGACGCCAATCGGTGTATTGCCGGACGCGTTCCACTCCAGAAGCTGTCGATGCGACAATAACACCCGCACGCAAGTCCGCACAATCGCGTCGACGCTAAACCAGGCCTCGTACGGCAGGCAGGCGAGATTGAAAAGGGCCTGAGCGGCTTTGCGGGTGCAAGCCTTAAGCACACCGGTCAGATGCTGGTGAAGCAGTACATCCCTTGGCTTTCTGATCAGCTCGACGGTTGTGGTCAGGAGCGGAGGCAATGCCACCGTGACCAGCACTGCAAGCGTCCACACCAGAGGATTGCTGGCAATGATCCAGCCGAGCAGCAGCAACAGCACTAACGACACCGGCACCAGGCTGCGACGAAGATTGTCGAGAATTTTCCATTGTGACAAGGCCGAGAGCGGGTTGGGCAACGACTGATCGCCGGCACCCGGCACCCGCCGCAGCAGCCACGACGCGATCTGCCAGTCGCCACGAATCCAGCGGTGGCGACGCGCGACATCGGCATCAAAGCGCGACGGGTAGTCCTCGTAGAGCTGCACATCACTGAGCAATCCGGCGCGGGCGTAGCAGCCTTCGAGCAGATCATGACTGAGGATACGGTTTTCCGGAAATCGATGGTTCAGCGCGCGCTCGAAAGCATCAACATCGTAAATGCCTTTGCCGACGAAGGAGCCTTCGAGAAAGACATCCTGATACACATCAGACACGGCTCGCGTGTAGGGATCGAAACCCGACTCGCCACCGAACAGGTTGGCAAAGTACGAACGATTCGTGCTGGGCAGTGTTGAGGCAACGCGTGGCTGCAAAATGCCGTAGCCTGCCGTTACGCGGCCCGTAAAATCCGTTACGCGGCCCGTAAGATCCGTTACGCGGCCCGCAGAGTCCACGGCGCCGTCGCCCGCACTGTCAAAGCAGGGCCGATTCAGCGGGTGCGCCATGGTGCCGATCAACTCCCATGCGGCATCGCGCGGGAGTTGTGTGTCGGTGTCCAGCGTGATGACGTATTTCACGCCGCGTAGCACTGTTGTTTCTCCGACGATGCGTGAGAACGGCTCAGTCAACCCGTCGCGCAAAAACGCATTGAGCTCACCCAGCTTTCCGCGCTTTCGCTCGTACCCCATCCAGACTTTTTCCGTCACATTCCAGCGTCGGGGTCGGTGAAAGAGAAAGAAGGTGTCCTGAATCTCTGTCGAATACTTGATATTCAAGGCGGCGATGAGATCGCCCGCACGCGCCAGGAGCGGCTCATCTTCGGGCAGTACCGCCTCAGCAGCGTCGCTAAAATCGGTCAGTAGACTGAAGTGAAGGTGAGCATCGCGATTCGCCAAAAAGCGTACCTCCAGCGCCTCAACTAATCGCTCGATGGCTGACAAGCTCGTAAGCATCGTGGGCACTACTACCAGCGTCCTTGATTCAGGCGGGATTTCTTTTGAGAAATCCATCCGCGGTAGCCGACGCGGCATGACCAGGAGTGTCGCCATCCAGTTTGTCAGTGTGATCGCCAGCTGGCTCGCGCAGAACAGTGTCAACACGCTGACCATAGCCAGCATGCCGTCAGCTAGTTGAAAGGCGCTAACGGCGGCAGCAAATCCTACAATTTGCACTGCCGTCAACGCCGCGATCACGCTCAGGTACAGATAAAGTGGAAACCGCGCGGCAAGACGCGTCAGCCTTTGCTGCAACGGGATGCGCGCGAGTGTCGTCTGCTCAAGTAGCGCTAACCCGTCATCAATCAGGTAGTAGCCGACGTGCGCCTTGCGCGTTTCTGCTTGATCATCCAGTGATGTGTTGGTGCCATCCTCAATCTGCGCGGCGACTGTGGAAACGGTCGAAAGCTCGAGCGCCGCGAGCACCACGTCCCGTTCAGACAGGCTGCTGTGTCGGGCGATCCGTTCTACGACGTGCCGATAGTGGTCGCGTGTCGCGAAATCCATTGCGGCATAATTGCCGCCGCCTTCGCCTCGCA
Organism: Burkholderiales bacterium; assembly: GCA_043753585.1. Classification (GTDB taxonomy): domain Bacteria; phylum Pseudomonadota; class Gammaproteobacteria; order Burkholderiales; family Casimicrobiaceae; genus Casimicrobium. Next base: position 3,942 of record JAYUWL010000148.1, on the reverse strand, counting down.
GCAATTGCTCGACACAGCTCATCGACTCAACAAAGTCGCGCCAGTCGGTGGCACCCAGCAGGCGCAGGCTACCGATGCTGTTGCTGATCGTGACCTGATTGGCCGCCAGACTCTGGGTTTCCGACTGAACCAACTGCTCTGTGGTGCTGTGGCACTCGGACAACCGCTGCTCAATCCAGGTCAACGGCAGCGCTAATTCAGCGCTCCTCCCCTGCAAGCGTCGCGCCAGTTCGGCTACAAACGAATTCACCAGCGGCGGATCTGAGCGCGCCATATCGGCGATCACCAATATGAGCCGTTTGGGATCATTCTCGGCTGCCTCGATCATCTGGTCTGCCCAGGCAGCGGCCATGTTGCGGTCGATCATTCCGGCGGCGACACGCCCACTGACGCGGCGTAAATTCTCGATCAAGGCGAGACGCAACATGATCGGAATGGCCCATAACTCACCGAGCGTAAGGTCTGCCGCCGTTTGATAGGCCGCAATGAACCGACAAAGTCCATCAAAATCGACACGCCCGTCACCGTGCGCGATGACCTCCAGTGCAATGTCGTAAACGCGCGGTTGACCTTGCAGGGGGCCGCTGGCAAGCGGTGGCAACTCGCGACTGTAGCCTTTGGGAAAATGCTGTCGGGCGGTCTGAATCTGCTCTTCAATCAGGGCGAAATTGTCAAGCAACCATTCACCTGCGGGCGTAATGCGGCGGCTCGAGTTGACGGCTGACCTCAGCAATTCGCATACGCCGCTCAAGTTCGTCTCGTTTTCGGCGAGTCGCGCCAGTAGTTTGTCGTTGCCACGCGTCGCCGACACAATATGCAACCCGGCCAGTGCTCTGCCATGCGCCTCCATCTGGTCCGCACTCAGCAACTCGGCGCGAAGCGGGGCCTCAATCGACGCGTACTTGTCAGTGAGCGTTTCGCCTCGCAGCGAGTTGATCAAGTTGGACAGGGCCGTTTGCAGGCGCTTTAATTTATCGCCCAATCTAAAGGCCCTTCGTAAGTCTGGAAGCGCAGCGAATAGTATGCCAAGTGACGATAGGTGTCGCTCGCTTTTTGTATGTGCGAGAACGAACAGACGGAGGCGGTTTGCGCGCTTCCAAAAATGATTGGAAACGCAGATTGGTGTCTTCGCAAGCATGGAGAAGGATGAGTTTGCATGCGAGGATGGTTGTAAGTCATTGAAATTACGGCATGCCACTTGATCCTTCGCTGGCGCTCAGGATGACAGATTGAATAAATCCGCGCGTGTTTCGGGACGCCGAATTGGCGTTAGCGCACCCGAAGCTTCAAAGACTGGACACTTTGAGAGAAACAGGGTCCATTTCGCCATTGATCGCTCCTTATGTACGCTGGCGTACATAACTCGGCAGGCAAGATCGCTATCTTCAACTTTTGCGGCAACCGCGTATCGGTCTGCCGATATTGCGATGGTTCGCTGCATCCAGGCCAAGGAAGATTACGGAAACCGCCATGCCAGACACCGGAAGCGGTCTCAATGCTGCTCAGTACCTAGAAAAGTTGGGTCAAAACAGCGACTCCCGGCCACGCGATATGTTGGAGAAGGAGGGGGCGCTGCAAAACGCCATCGTCAACAGTGCCAACTTCGGGGCTGGCCTATGCGCAGGGCAGCTGTCCCGACCCTTCCAGCCATTTAACTGGCTGGTGAACGAAGAAAGCGCAGAAGAGGGAACCGAACTCATGGGTGGACGCATCGGCGCCGACAGCGCCGTCGGCATCGGTAGCCTGTTCTGGATTGAATTCGCATTGACCCGCGCACTGCCGTCACTGCTCCACCCTGTTGATTATGATGTGCCATTGGCGCAGGCGATCACCGCTCAATCGCCGCTGAGCACGCTGCTCTACGTCGAAGACAATCCGGCCAACCTTGGATTGGTTGAGCAGCTCATTCGACGGCGTACTGACTTGCGACTACTGACGGCGCCCAACGGCGAAATCGGGATCGAGTTCGCACGCGCTTATCAGCCGGAGTTGATACTGATTAACGTCAATCTGCCCGGCATCAGCGGAATCGAAGCGATGAAAACCCTCCACGCTGATCCATCAACGGCGCACATCCCCATCATCGCGCTCAGCGCCAGTGCAATAGCTCGCGATATTCAGAAAGGGCTGGATGCCGGGTTTATCAGCTACATCACGAAACCGATCAAGGTTGTGGAATTCATGGCTGCGCTTGACGATGCGCTGGCAGCGGCGAAGTCGGCAACCAGCCCGATAGCAAAAGCGGACCAGGCATGAAGATCACCGAAGCAGACATCCTCGCCGCAAACCTTTTGATCGTTGATGATCAGGAGTCTAATGTCGCCTTGCTGGAGCAAATTCTCGCTGACGCGGGCTACACCCATGTTGTCTCGACGATGAACCCGTACGACGTATGTGCGCTGCATCGCAGGCACGGCTTCGATCTCATCCTGCTTGATCTGCAAATGCCCGGAATGGACGGGTTTGAAGTGATGGAAGCACTGAGGACCAATGAAGAGGAGAGTTACCTGTCGGTGCTTGTGATCACTGCGCAGCCAGCCCACAAGCTGCGTGCATTGCGGGCCGGGGCCAAGGATTTCGTCAGCAAGCCGTTCGATCTGATCGAAGTCAAGACACGGATTCGCAACCTGCTGGAAGTGCGCCTTCTGTACAAAACCCTTGAGCGCCAGGCCGCCATGCTTGAGGCGACGGTGCTGGAGCGAACCGCCGAACTGCGCGCAAGCGAGGCACGCTATAAAAGCCTGACAGAGCTGGCCTCAGACTGGTATTGGGAGCAGGATCAACACGGAAATTTCACAAAAGTATCGGGTCCGGTGCTTGAAATGCTGGACATTCGTGTCGGGCCGTTATCGGGTAATGAACCGCAGCAAACGAAGTCCGGGTGGGTGCAGGCAGAGCGTGAACTGCTGCAAGCCATCGTTGCGGCGAGGCAACCCTTTCTTGACTTTATTCTGAACCGGACTAACCCCGATGGCACGGTGCAGAGGTTTGACGTCAGTGGTGAGCCGATGTTTGATGAAGCCTGCGGCTTTGTCGGCTATCGTGGGGTTGGTGTAGAGCGCAAAACGTGATGATTGATGAGATCGCTGTTGTTGTATTCGTCGCTACACTGGAAGTCATTCGTTGTTACCCACGATGATGCAGTCGCCCAAGCCAGCGACCAGCCCTGCGCAGAACACACTGCTCGCAAAGTTGCCCGAGGCGGAGCTAGCCTGTCATCTGGTGCACCTTGAGCCGGTGACCCTGCTGCTCGGTGACATCCTGTGTGAACCGGGCATGCAGTTGCGGCACGCCTACTTCCTCACCACGCCGGGCTGGAGTCACAATCGTGCGAATGCTACGGCGTGAATAAAAATGAAGTTTGGTCGGCTCTTATTTGATGCGAATGTTCGCCAAGCTGGCGGCATTGCCAAAACCAATGGCGGCGCCTAGAGAAACGCTTGACACAATGTGCGCTTGCGAACAGATTAAATGATTTTTTGAGCGCAACATTGCAGTAAGTGTTCGTTCTCTCCCCCGAACGTGCACCCGCAGTATTGAGCCCGGTAACGTTTTTACGACGCCGGGCTCTTTTTTTGTCGGACAATGCGGAGCGGTAGCCAACGTATAACTTTTGGCTAAAACAACGTATCTATATCGGCTATCGGGGAATTAACGCACAACCCGACTATCAAGAAAAATACGCACTAGCCCATACACTATGGTGCTTTCGTCATAAAGCTGATTGGTTTGCAGTCGCGATTCGCCGACATCGTCCCGATGAACAGTGCGCGCTGTCTGTCTTAGTGCGCCCTCGTAAAAAGCTGGCTCAACTCACCTGAGCTATAAATTGTGTGTTGCCGTGTTGATCGACGCGGCGTCTTTATGCCCTCACGCAGATTCACCACGCTTCCCGCATTTGTCTTCTACCTCCCGATTGACGCCGCTTGAGCGACGTGCGAG
>JAYUWL010000147.1:0-14023 GCA_043753585.1 Burkholderiales bacterium | reverse complement strand
TCGGTAAAGGCGTGACCTTTGACACCGGTGGCATCTCGATCAAACCGGCACCCGATATGGATCACATGAAGTGGGACATGTCGGGCGCAGGCACCGTGTTCGGCGTCATGAAAGCGGTTGCCGAGTTGAAGCCAAAGCAGAACATCGTCGGCCTCGTGGTCGCCTGCGAAAATCACATCAGCGGCAAAGCCACCAAACCGGGTGACGTGTTCACCAGCATGAGCGGACAAACCATTGAAGTGCTCAATACCGATGCCGAAGGTCGCCTGATTTTGTGTGACGCACTGACCTACGCCGAGCGCTTCAAGCCGAAAGCCGTAATTGATATCGCCACGCTCACCGGCGCATGCGTCGTCGCGCTTGGCAGCCACAATGCAGGCCTTTTTTCGACCAGCGACAAGCTCGCCGACGCCATCATCGCTTCAGGCAAGAAAATGAATGACCGCTTCTGGCGCATGCCGCTGGAGGAGGATTATCAGGAGGCGCTGAACTCCAATTTCGCGGATATGGCGAACGTGGCTGGCCGCGAAGGCGGTGCGATCACAGCCGCGTGTTTCTTATGGCGCTTCGCCAAAAAGTACGATTGGGCGCATCTGGATATTGCAGGCGTTGCTTACAAAGGCTCGGGCAAGGAGAAGGGCGCATCTGGGCGGCCTGTTGCGGCGCTGGTTGATTACGTTCTGAGCAACGAGTAAGTCGTACGGCGGGCACTGCCCGCTCTACGTAGACTACCAAAGCACTCGTGACCGAAATCAATTTCTACACTGCTGTGGCCAATCCACTAAGTGCCACAGCGCGGCTTGTCGCCAAAGCCTACGCGCAAGGCCGTCGCGTGCGCGTGATCACGCCGGACGCCGCTTCCACTCAACTGCTTAACAACATGCTGTGGGAGCAGCCCGTAGAGAGCTTTCTGCCTCACGTCACGCTGTCGTCCCCCCACGCCGCCGCAACGCCCGTGATCGTCGATCATTCGATCACCCACGATGGCAGCAACGATGTGCTGATTAATCTGTGCGCCGAGCCGCCCGCTTTCTTTGCGCGCTTCGAGCGCATGTTCGAAATCGTGGGACAGAACGAAGTGTTGGCAGCCGCTGGACGCGATCGCTGGAAATTTTATAAAGCGCGCGGCTATCCCATGACCCACACGGTCATGAACAAGTCCTGATTCCGGCTCGTTCTGACATCGGAAAAGTCGTAAATACGAGCATAATGAAGGCATGAGTACGCCGACTGCCAAAGACCTGCTCGCCCAGGCTGACCGCCTGATGCGGCAGCGCACGCCGGAAGAACTGCCGGTGCTGACGGATCTGGTGATTGAAGAGATCAAACTTACGAGCCTTTCTGATCGCATGGACGAGGTCATTCTGACCCGTGCGCGACCGTCGTGGATCCCTGCCGTGCCTGCAGCTGCAAAAGCCCCGGTGCCGCCCCCCCTCGTTGCACCGACGCCTGCCGTAGCCGCCGCTCCGACATCTGCCCTCCCTGCCCCCGCGGTTGTTCCTCTAGCGGTCGCGGTTTCGCAGCCACTGGCAGAGCTGTTTGCGAGACGCCCGCATGTGCCGCAGGATTCGCATGCTGCCGCGATTTCGACTTCGGACCCGGACAGGCATAACGCCGTTGGTAATGTTCGCGAAGAGTTCAACGAACAGCTGCTCGCCAAGGTCGAAGAGCTGCAGCACGGGGTCTTCAGTCAGGTGATGCAGAAACTGGAGCTTCATGCTGCCGGGTCGCTGAAGGCCAATCTGCGCGAAACGCTGGAGCCAGCGCTGATCAGCATCGCGCGCGACCTCGCTAAGCAGGTCGCGGAAGACACGTCAGCGCAAGTCCGTGCCGTCGTCTCGGACGCAGTGGACGCGGAAATCGCTCGCCTTCGCGAGCAACTTAGCAAAAAGCGTCCTTAAGATTCTGTCTACTTCGGGCAGCGCTGCTCGGGCCGGTTGAGCCTTACATACAGCTTTTCCTTAAAAGCTGGGCTACTTATGGGCTAAGCCCAATTTTTTCGTTAAGTCGACTTTTCAATAAATTAGCCGATAGCCCCTACGCTTTCTGTAGATCTAACGAAAGCTGTGCAGGTCGCTCGGTACAATTCAGACTTCATTTTTTGACTGCTTGGCGCCTTGCTCTCAAGGTGCCACCTTTCCATCATGTCGGCTCAATTTTCTCAAGGTGCAACCAGCGCCCTCGACTCGCTTTCCAAGTCCTTCGAACCGAAAGAAATTGAGAAAAAGTGGTATTCGGTCTGGGAGCAGGCGGGCTATTTCAAGCCCAACGGCGACACGTCAAAACCGAGCTATACGATTCAGCTTCCGCCGCCGAACGTCACCGGCGTCTTGCACATGGGCCACGCGTTCCAGCAGACGCTGATGGATTCGCTCGTGCGCTATCACCGCATGAAGGGCGACAACACGAACTGGGTCGTCGGCACCGATCACGCCGGGATTGCTACACAGATCGTGGTGGAGCAGCAACTGAAAGCGCAAGGCCAGACCCGGCATGATCTCGGCCGCGAAGAATTCGCCAAGCGCGTGTGGAAATGGAAGGAGTCTTCCGGTTCCATCATCACGCAGCAGATGCGTCGCCTGGGTGCCTCGGCGAATTGGGGCTTCGCCGATGACTCGGGGGCGAATCAGGGCTATTTCACGATGGACTCGCACATGTCGAAAGGCGTCGTCGAGACTTTTGTAACGCTGTTCGAACAGGGCCTGATTTATCGCGGCAAGCGTCTCGTGCATTGGGATCCAGTGCTGCAATCGGCCGTGTCCGACCTTGAGGTGGAATCGGTCGAGCGCGACGGTTTCATGTGGCACATCCTGTACCCGTTTTCCGACGGGCCGCAGCTCGATGTGGACGGCAAACCGATGGCCGGCATGCACATCGCCACCACGCGGCCCGAGACGATGCTGGCCGATGGCGCGCTCGCGGTGCACCCCGAGGATGAGCGCTATAAACATCTCATCGGCAAGATGGTCGATCTGCCGCTCTGTGATCGCAAAATTCCAATCATTGCGGATGACTTTGTGGATCGCGAATTCGGCTCCGGCTGCGTCAAGATCACCGGCGCGCATGACTTCAATGACTATGCGTGCGCGCTGCGTCACAACATTCCGCTGATCACGATTTTTACGCTCGACGCCAAGATTAACGAGAACGGCCCGAAGCAATACTGGGGCCTTGATCGTTTCGAGTGCCGCAAAGTCGTGCTCAAGGACCTCGAAGCACAGGGCTTTTTGCAGAAAGCGGTGCCACACAAGAGCATGGTGCCGATGTGCGAGCGCACAGGCCAGATTGTGGAGCCGATGCTCACCGACCAATGGTTTGTTGCCATGGGCAAAGCCACGCCGAAGCATGCCGGCGGCATCGCCGGTCGTGCGCTGGACGCCGTCAAGAATGGCGATGTCAAGTTCTATCCCGAGCACTGGACCAGCACCTATAACCACTGGCTCGGCAATATTCAGGACTGGTGTGTTTCGCGGCAACTGTGGTGGGGCCATCAGATCCCGGCGTGGTACGACGACGCAGGTAACGTGTATGTGGGTAGAACCGAGGCAGAAGTCCGCGCCAAACACAGCTCACAGCTCACAGCTCACAGCGCACTAACCAGAGACCCCGACGTGCTCGACACCTGGTTCAGTTCGGCCCTTGTGTGCCATACCACGCTCGGCTGGCCCGATCAGGTGCGCTTCGAAAAGGACAGCGTGTACTTGCCGAGCAACGTGCTGGTGACCGGCAACGACATCATCTTTTTCTGGGTCGCCCGAATGGTGATGATGACGCTGCATTTCACTGACAAAGTTCCCTTCAAAGACGTTTATATCAATGCGATGGTGCGCGACGCTGAAGGCACGAAAATGAGCAAATCCAAGGGCAACGTGCTTGACCCGATTGATCTGCTCGACGGCATTGCGCTCGAACCTCTGGTCGTAAAATCGATCAAAGGTTTGATGCTCGCCAGCCACCGCGAAAAGGCCGAAAAGTACATTCGTAAAAACTTCGCCAACGGCATCACGCCCTACGGCGCAGACGCGGTGCGCTTCACCTTCGCATCGTTGTGCACGATGTCAATGACGCTTAACTTCGACCTCTCGCGCTGCGAGGGCTATCGCAACTTTTGCAACAAGCTGTGGAACGCCACGCGCTTCGTCTTGATGAATGTGGAGGGCAAGGATTGCGCTATCCCATCTGGTTCCGTTCGTGGTGAGCCCGTCGAACCGCAGCCGATGACGCTCTCGTTCGTAGACAAATGGCTGCTCGGTCGCCTGCAATTCGCCAAGAAGGACGTCGCTGAAGGCTTCGATACCTACCGCTTCGACTTCGCCGCAAAAGCACTCTACGAATTCGTGTGGGACGAATATTGCGACTGGTATGTCGAATGCGCGAAAGTGCAAATTGCCGAAGCGGAAAAAGCCGGCGATCATGCCTCCGCACGCGCTACCCGCAACGTGCTCGTGCGCGAGCTGGAAGCCACGCTGCGCTTAGCCCACCCGATCATGCCGTTTGTTACCGAGGAGCTTTGGCAAACTGTTGCGCCCTTGGCTGGAAAGCATGGCGCGTCAATCTGCACGCAACCGTTCCCAAAATTCGGCGCGGATCGCGTGAACGCGGACGCCAACGCAAAGATGGCGCTGCTTAAACTTATCGTCACGTCATGCCGCACGCTGCGTAGTGAAATGAAAATTTCTCCCGCGGAACGCGTGCCGATGATTTGCACCGGCGACGCAGCCACGCTCAAAGAATTTTCACCTTACATCGTCGCGCTCGGAAAGCTCTCCGAACTGCGCATCGTCGATACGCTGCCCGGCACCGATGCACCAGTGCAAATCGTCGGCGAATTCAAGCTCATGCTCGACGTCAAGATTGATCCGGTGCAGGAACGTGCGCGGCTCGACAAGGAGATTTTGCGGTTGACAGGCGAAGTAACTAAGGCGGAAGCGAAACTGGGTAACCCGGCGTTCGCGGACAAAGCACCGCCAGCAGTTGTTGCGCAGGAACGTGAGCGGCTCGCTGCATTCGTTTCGACGCTGGAAAAGGTTACGGCACAACGCAAGAATTTGGGCTAATTGCAGCAATGACTGGAAGCATCAGCACGCTCTCCTCGCCCCTTGTGGGAGAGGCGGCGATGCTTTTGTCGCGTTCTGCTCCTGGGGAGAGGAGGCAGATGGATCGGAGTGCAACCGTTGCTGCTCGCTCCACCGTCCCCCTCTTCCCAACCCTCCCCCACCGAGGGGGAGGGAGTCCGAGTGGCACGCTTAAAATTCATGCACTTTCCCTCTCGGGCAGCGTGATGCCGGATCGCCTCGCAGCGGGCGCAGCGCGCCTCTCCGAACTCGCTGCAACCGTCACGTCTCCCGACGCGGCCACGGCTGCGTGGCGCTACTTTGCGGGCACTGACGACGAGCGCCTGGCTGCGTTAAATGCATCACTAAAAAGCGACGCCGACATCGTCATGTTTACGCGTGGTGGCTACGGTCTGTCGCGGCTGTTGCATCGCATCGACTGGCACGCTGTCGCAGTATCAGGAAAATTGTTTTGTGGCTTCAGTGACATCACCGCGTTTAATCTTGCTGCGCTTGCAGAAGCGAACTACGTCACCTTCTCCGGCCCGATGCTTGCCAGCGACTTCGCGCAAACCGATGACCTCGCCGCCCGCGATTTCACCGAGGCAAATTTCTTCGGCTTATTAAGCAGCCAACGCTATACGTATCCCGAGTGTGTGAGCGATGTCGCTTCGCCAGCGCAGACGATCAACGGTACGCTTTGGGGCACCAATCTCGCGATGATCGCGAACCTCGTTGGAACGCCACACATGCCGAAAATTGACGACGGCATTCTGGTGCTCGAAGACGTCGCCGAAGCGCCATATCGTATCGAGCGAATGTTCTGGCAGCTGAAGCACGCTGGCATCCTTGACAAACAACGCGCCATCATCGTGGCCGAATTCTCTGATTGCGACCCGACTAACGGTATGCGCTATCCATACAGCATGGTGGAGGCTTTGGAAACGCTGCGAGAAATCGCGCCGTGCCCCATACTTACAGGCTTTCCGTTTGGTCACATTCCGGCGAAAGTCACGCTTCCGATAGGTGCACCGGCGAGTGTTGCGATTGACGGTACGCGTTACGTGCTCTCGGTTCGCGACTATCTGCGCTAGCGCGACCTTGGTACGTCACTTCGTCGAAACAATCATTCACGGAATTTGAATTGACGATGGCCGCGAGTGGCTAGCTCGCCGTAGCATTGAGTAGCGATGGAGGCGACGTCGACCTGTCTGATCGATGCACTCCGCCGTGGAGGAAACTACATGTCAGTTATTCATCGCACACTGCGCTCGCTGTGCTTCGTTGGCGCGAGCTTGATCGCAGTTGCAGCATCGGCACAGCCAGCGGGCTATCCCGCACGGCCACTCACCTATGTCGTGCCTTATCCTGCGGGCGGCGCGGCCGACGTGTTCGCACGTTCGCTCGCGGCAGAGCTCGGCAAACGTATTGGCCAAACTGTTATCGTGGAGAACCGCGCGGGAGCCAACGGCAATCTTGGCAGCGCCTACGTGGCGCGAATCGCCCCGGCGGATGGCTACACTTTCCTTCTCGGTTCGCTCTCGTCGCTCGCGATCAACCCGCACATTTATTCGAGCATGGGCTATGACCCGCTCAAGGATTTGCAGCCCGTCTCGCTAACGCACCAGATGGCGAATGTGCTGGTGGTCAATCCTGCAACGCCGTACAAAACGGTGGCCGACGTCATCGCTGCCGCGAAGGCGAAACCGGGTCTTCTGGCCTATGCATCCGCTGGCAACGGCAACACCATGCATATCGCGGGCGAGCAGTTCAAATCGCAAAGCGGCGTTGACATCGCGCATGTGCCGTACAAAGGTGGCCCGCCCGCGTTAAACGACGTGCTCGGCGGCCAGGTGCCAATGATGTTCAACAATCTCCCCGCAATTGTGGAGCTGGTAAATTCGGGAAAGCTGCGCGCACTTGCTGTGGGCGACACGCACCGCGCAAAGCAATTGCCGCAAGTGCCGACGATGGAAGAGGCAGGACTCAAGGGCTACACGTCAATCGTTTGGAACGGCGTTCTCGTGCGCGCGGGGACAGCGTCCGAAATTGTGCAGTACTTGTCGAAGCAAATCGCTGCGGCGCTCGAATCGCCAACGTTCAAAAAGCCGCTGGAAGATCAGGGCTATGAAGTGCTCTCGTCGACACCTGAGAAATTCGCGGCGCTGCTAAAGTCGGAATATGCCGCGATGCTGCCGGTGGTCAAGAAGTCCGGCGCGAAGGTTGATTAAAGGACACGCCTACAAATCCGTTGTTCGGGTGCATTGCGTCGTTGTGGGGTGCTCGCAATCCTCATGTACCAGAGCGTACATTCCGGAAGCTGCACGCCCCACGCCTCGCACTTCATCCCGAAAAAACGAATTTCCAGAGTGCCCTAAAGGCATAGATTAATCAAGCGCAATGCAGTAATGCAAACCCGGCCTGCTATCGAACTGACTCGGTTTGGTGCAGCGCTCCACGAGCACGCCGCCATTCGCTTTAATCACACGTTGCGACGCCACGTTGTCCGGGTCAGTCGTGATCTCAACGTAGGGCAGACTCACCTCGCGAGCCTCGGGCAGCAACTGTTTCAAGGCGCTCGTCGCCTAGCCCAGTCGACGCCTCCACGGCACCACCGAATCGCCAATGTGACCCAGCACATGTGGTGGCAGGTCGGTCGTTCCGGGCGTCCAGCGCAGGCTGATGCTGCCGCATAATTCGCCGTCCCACATCCAGCGGTGAAACCCCGGAATGCGTTTCATCTGCGTACCGTCGGGTAGTGTTACCAGCGGGCCTTTTGCCTCACGATCTTCGAGGCGTGCGGTGAAGGCGTCGGCACTGAGCGATTCAATGCGCGCGAGGATTTCCTGAGTTGCGACCGCACCGCGCACATGTCGGGCAAATAGCCCCGCTTCAGCGAGGCGACGTAGCCTGGAAGATAAGCGGCCTCGGGTTTGACAATCTGCATCGTTAACCACCCCCACCCGCAACTTTTATTGCAGCCATATTCATCAGCGCGTCGCCGGTTGTACGCACTATCTTCCAGTCAGGCATCACCTTCGCGCCCATCGCTTGGTAGAACTCAATCGACGGTGTGTTCCAGTCGAGCACGCTCCATTCGAATCGTCCGCAGTTGCGCTCGACCGCGGTTTGCGCAAGGCGCACTAATAGCGCTTTGCCGTAGCCCTTGCCACGACATCCGGGTCTGACGTAGAGGTCTTCCAGATACAAACCTTTACGGCCGAGGAAGGTGGAAAAGTTGTGAAAGAAGAGGGCGAAGCCGATGGCTCGTTCATCTTCCTTCGCGACGATGCATTCGATCACTGCGCCTTTGTCGAACAGCTCGCGCTCGAAGTCGGCGGGCGTGCTGACCATCAGGTGCTCAAGTTTTTCGTAGATGGCGAGTTCGCGCACGAGTGCGTGGATGGCGGGCGCGTCGTCGCGCGTGGCGGGATGGATGGTGAAGGAAGTCATGCTGAAGATTATCACTGCTGTGACGAGCGTTTTGGAGTTCTCTCCTTTGGCGGCAAAGTGGCAGGCAGGTTTGCCTTAAACCCCGATGCCAAAATCACCGCCCTCCATTTGTCAATTTCGGCTGAGCGAATCTTCTCTCGCCCTTCCGGCGTGCTCATCGCGGGTTCGTTGTCGGCGCCGGCGAATTTCTGTTTTCAGTAGCCGGGATTTTCGAGTGTGCGCGGCGACAGCACTGGCGTGACCAGCGCCGCGAGCAATAGGGCATCACCAGAGGCTCAGAACCGTCGCTGCTGGCCGGTCACAGTGTGGGCGAATACGCGGCGCTGGTTGCGACAGGACGCGTAATTGTTCACGCAAGTGCGCTGGATCCGAACGATAGAAAAAATGGCGATGCAGGGCGTGACTCACATCGTCGCATGTGGCCGCGGCAAAGTGCTCGCAGGCATGATCAAACGCATCGCGCCCGACGCGACAGGCTTGTCTCTGGTGGACAAGGCGAGCTTTGATGCGGCGCTCGCGCAACTGCGCCGGTAAATAAAACCTTCCGTGTGTTTGTTTAGGAGCGGTGCCACCGCTCCCGAAAAACTCACGCGGCGCGGTGGCCGGTTTAGCCGCCCTTGGTGGTGCCAGTTTTCTGGCCGGACGTGTTGCGATGCGTCGTCGTGTTGCCGCTGGTGGTGGACTTACTGACGAGCTTGCCGGACGCGTCAAAATTCTTCGTCGCGTTCCCCGTGGTCACCGATTTGCCTACTGTTTTGCCGGACGCGTTGACGTGGCGCGTGGTGTTGCCTGTCGTTGTCGATTTGCCGAGCGAGCGACCGGTGGTGGATGTGTGTCGCGTAGTGTTGCCGCTGCGCGTGGACTTGGCCACTTGTTTGCCGGAGCTGCTGTAGGACTTGCTTGCACTGGAGCTTCGGCTGCTGCTGCTGCTTTTGCTGGTCGCTGCCAACGAGGTTGACACTACGAACGCGCAGGCAACGAAGGCGGTGAGTGCGGGGACAAGAAATTTATTCATGATGTGGACTACTCCCTTAAAAATTTAACAATGGATGGGGCTCATTGAGCTTCCTGCATAACGCGGTCAAGCGCATTCAGCTCGCCCGGCTAACGCGACCGACGCTGAAAATTCGTTCGCTCGCCCGGATGCTAGTCATAACAAATGCAGTTGCGCAACGCATTTGTAACCAATCGTTGCCGCGCGCGCTGCGCGAGTCCGTTTGCCGGTCGACGTCGCCTCGCGCTTACGCGCCACATCGATCATCACCTCTGCGGGCGAGTGCGTTGCTGGCGTCATGCTGAGGGCCTTCCCATTTGGCGCAATTGTCGGTTTTGCTGGTTTTGGCGTTGACGGGCGAATCCTTCTAGCGCGCGGAGGGCAGGTCGATTTTGTAGACAAAACCAGCGGCCGGGACAGGCGCAACGCCCGGGGTTGCCAGCGCGACGCTCACGGCTGACTGACCGTCGACGTGCCTGCCGACACTGATCACGCAGATGGCAGGCGCGGGCACTCTGACTTGCGGTGTGCTGGTGGAGGCGGTGACAGTGGCGGGGAGGGCGTCGTGAGGTTGCGGGTGAACGGGTCCAACGCGTCTATCACGAACGTGATTCGCTGGGTGACCACGGTGAATTTGACCGAGCTTGTCGAGTAGTTTGAACGACTGAAAAACACGATCAGCTTTTTGTTGAAAATCCAGATGACAGCGGCATGCGTAAGGCGTCCCATCGCTGGAATCAATCGTTGGTTTCGGTTGTTCAAATGCTTTAAAGTGGAGCCCTCATGCAGATCAAACAGAAACTTTCCATGCGGGTTGCAGCGCTTGCGCTGTCGGTCGTTACTGCGCCCGCGTTCGCGCAGGTCACGGTGGGTGGCGCGCCGATATATGCTTCGAAGGACATTATCGACAACGCTGTGAACTCGAAAGATCACTCAACGCTGGTCGCCGCAGTGAAGGCCGCAGGCTTGGTTGAAACGCTCAAAGGTCCTGGCCCGTTCACGGTTTTCGCGCCGACCAATGACGCGTTCGCCGCGTTGCCAGCAGGCACCGTTGATACGCTGCTGAAACCGGAAAATAAGATGACGCTGACCGGCATCCTGACCTATCACGTCGTTGCTGGCAAGATGAATGCGGCTGCGCTTTCGAAAGCGATTGCCGATGGCAAAGGCAAAGCGGTGATCAAGACCGTTGCTGGCGGTACGTTAACCGCCATGAAGTCGGGCACGGGCATTGCCGTGACGGATGAAAAGGGCGGCTCGGCAAAAGTCACCATCGCCGACGTATATCAATCGAACGGCGTGATCCACGTTGTGGATAAGGTGCTGCTGCCCAAGTAATTCGCGTAAGGTGCGAGAGAGCAAGCGCTCGAAAAGTCTCTCCCCTTGACGCTTGCCACTCACAGCGTTTTTTTTTGCAGTGGCAGTGTGAGCCGATCAACTGAGCGCGTTCCGCGCGCAGCTAAACGTTACTCGCGAATCTACTTTACGACCGCTACTAGCTGAGTCGAACGTCCGCGACTTGCGCACCGCTAATGCGCAGCATCTCATTCGGATCAATCGCGAACATCGCGTGCGGAGTGCCGTCTGCCGGGAGGACTTGATCGAACTTCATCAGGTCAACATCGAACAATATTGCGCCGGGATTTGTTTGCTCAATGGGCGGCACTCCGCCGATCGCGAAACCAGTTTGCTCGCGCACGAACGCGGCGTCAGCTTTGGCGAGTTTGTCGCCCAGAATTGCAGTCACTTTTTTCTCATCAACGCGGTTGGCCACGCTGGTTATGACGAGAACCGACGCGCCGGAGATGGCGCCTCTGAAAATAATACTTTTGGCGATTTGCCCCAGGTTGCAGCGCAGAAGCAGGGCGGCTTCTGCTGCGTTGCGACCCGGGTTTTGGTGCTCGACAACGACGGCATTACTGCCAAAGGCGCGAGTGCGTCCTGCACCTTTTGCGCAGACGACGATAGCGCCGACATTACGCAGTGGTAATTGCTTCGGTCGGGCTGTCGATTTGCGCCACTGGTGCTGCCAGGTTCGCGGTGTCGCTCGCGGTTTCATTCATCTCGGAGGCACGCGCACGCGCTGCAGGCACTGGCCGTACCGGAGCGCGAAGCAGCGCGCACACTTCGTGCATGGCGCGACGTCCATTCGACGCATGGCGCGCGCCGCGAGCACCGCGCGCGTTGGCTGCAATAGGCTGATCCGGATTTAAATCGTAGTGCGTTTTGTCGCGACCGCCGGAGTATTGCGGCGGCGATGATGGCGACCCGGGTGTACGTCTGGGTTCTGTCATTGGCGGACGTACATGGCTGCTGCGTTCGCGCGATTCATCGGGCGCGCGCCGTGTGCCGAAGCGCTCGCCATAACGCGACAAGTCCGGCATCGGCATTTCATCGAGCTTGCGCTTGATGAGTTTTTCGATTTCAAGAAGCAGTTTGCCGTCGTCCGGTGCGACGAACGAAATCGCGGTGCCCGACGCGCCCGCGCGGCCAGTACGACCTATGCGATGCACGTAGTCCTCAGCAACAAAAGGGAGCTCGTAGTTGACTACCGTTGGCAGTTGATCGATGTCGAGGCCGCGTGCAGCGACGTCGGTGGCAACCAGAATGCGCACAGAGCCGTTCTTGAACGCCTCCAGCGCCTTGATGCGCTCGTCCTGCGTTTTGTCGCCGTGAATGGCGTCGGTTGTGAAGCCGTCGCGCGCCAGTTCACGCGCCAGGCGCGCAGTGTTTAATTTTGAGCGCGAAAAAACGAGTACCTGCTTTAAATCTTGCGATGTGACGAGGTGACCAAGCAGGCGGCGTTTGTCGTCACCATGCACGCGATAAATTTGCTGCGCCACGTTGGCGGCGGATTCGTTCCGGCGCGCGACTTCGATCAGCACCGGTGCCTTCAACATGCGATCCGCAAGCTTCTTGATCTCATCGGAGAACGTTGCCGAGAACAAGAGGCTCTGCCGCTTCTCCGGCAGCAATCCAATGATACGCACGATGTCGGGGATGAAGCCCATGTCGAGCATGCGGTCCGCTTCGTCGAGCACAAGCACTTCAACCTGATTCAACGAGAGATTTTTTTGCTCAAGGTGATCGAGGAGGCGGCCCGGCGTGGCGACGAGGATTTCGACACCTGCACGAACGGCGGCCTTTTGTTCCTTGATGTCGACGCCGCCGAACACGACGGTGGAGCGAATGCCTGTGTGTCTGGCGTAGGTTTCGACCGCTTCTTCGATCTGGATCGCGAGTTCGCGCGTCGGTGCCAGCATCAGCGCGCGGATCGGATGGCGCGCGGGCGAGGGCGAGCTGTTCGCGTGCTTCAGTATTCGATTCAGGATAGGCAGCGTGAACGCGGCAGTTTTGCCGGTGCCGGTCTGCGCGCCGCCCATGACATCGAGCCCGGACAATACAATCGGGATCGCCTGCGCCTGTATGGGCGTGGGCTTGGTGTAACCGGAGTCGGTGACGGCGCGGAGGATGGGCTCGGCAAGGTTTAGGTCGGCGAAAGTGATCTCAGCGGGAGCTGTGGCAGCAAAGGCCACGACTGGCGAGGCAGCATCGACGTGCGCCGAAGGCAGTACGGTTGTGGCTTCGGAGGCGGTGAACGCATCAGCGTCGACGGATGTATTTTCAGGTGTTTCGTTAGTCATTGCTTAAATTTTACGCTGAACAGCGTGAAAACCCGCGTGAAATCTGGAGAGTTGTGGTTCCAGCTTTTTATGGAAAAGACGACTCAATGCAGGTTACGTGCTGAGAAACGTAAAAGTCGACTTTATTGCCATTTCGCCTTTAGTACTTGTATAGCAACGGATTTGCGCTAGAGCTGCTTGCTGATACTTTTTACAGATGATCTTTTTTTTTCTGATGTGTCAGGAAGCTTTATGCGGAATAACCGATCAAGCTGAACGATATTGTTCGTCGCAACCTATCGCCGACAGGGCCATACTGATGGCGTGCGTGGCGTGGTGTTGCGCTACGTTTCCACGTTTGATCAACAGGAGTGCATCGATGAACCTTAAAGGTACGAAGACCCACCAGAATCTGAAAGACGCGTTTGCCGGCGAGAGCCAGGCCAACCGCCGCTACCTCTACTTCGCGAACAAGGCGGACATTGAAGGCCAGAACGACGTGGCAGCCCTGTTCCGCTCCACCGCTGAAGGCGAAACCGGCCATGCCCACGGTCACTTGGACTATCTCGCTATCGTTGGCGATCCAGCGACCGATCTGCCAATCGGCTCCAGCCGCGATAACCTGAAATCGGCCGTGGCTGGCGAAACGCATGAGTACACCGACATGTACCCAGGCATGGCCAAATCGGCGCGCGAAGAGGGTTTCGACGAAATAGCCGACTGGTTTGAGACGCTGGCCAAGGCCGAGCGTTCACACGCGAATCGCTATGCCAAGGCGCTTGAGGCGTTGGCGGACTAGTCTGAAGTTCCACCTGAATCCCCGCTGTTTCTGTCAAATTACCGGTTGAAATCAACGACTTAGTGATTCTTGGATCTTAAATATGTAGACATGTAGTTAT
>JAYUWL010000146.1:0-4672 GCA_043753585.1 Burkholderiales bacterium | reverse complement strand
GCGAAGAAGTGTTCCATATGCCGGTACGCATCGCGGTTCCGGACTATCGTGGCGCGCTCAAGGATGTGCTCGCTGCGCCGAAATATTCGACGGCGATTGGTCTCCTTATGCATGGTCGGGACCAGCAGACGAAACAGGCAGTCATGCGTCGGCGCGATTCGGCGGCGGCGGGTATGTTTACGAAGTTACGGGATGCGTTTGGTGTGTGAGTTTTTCCAGTTGTTATTTTCTAGTTTTGCCTTGAAGGAGCGGAAACATGTTTGAGATCGTTGATGAAAAAAGAGACGGTGCGGTCATCAAAGTGATCGGCGTTGGCGGGTGCGGCGGCAACGCCGTGGAGCACATGATCCACAAAGGAGTTGCTGGCGTTGAATTTATCGCCGCCAACACCGATGCGCAGGTGCTCGACAAAAATCCGGCACCCAAGCGAATTCCGCTCGGTGCTGAATTGACACAGGGCCTGGGCGCTGGCGCCAAGCCTGAAGTCGGTCGTGATGCGGCGATGGAGTCGAAGCTTGCAGTGCAGGAAGCGATTCGGGGTGCTGACATGCTATTTATCACCGCAGGCATGGGCGGCGGTACCGGCACCGGCGCGGCGCCGATCATTGCCCAGTTGGCGAAGGAAATGGGCATTCTGGTGGTCGCCGTGGTGACCAAACCGTTTCGTTTTGAAATGCAGAAACGTGAGCGTGCAGCGCAGGCAGGTATTGACGAGTTGCAACGTCATGTTGACTCGCTGATCGTGGTGCCAAATGAAAAACTCATTCAGGTACTCGGTCGCAATATTTCGTTGCCTGCTGCGTTCGCTGCGTCGAATGATGTGCTGCACGGCGCAGTCGCTGGCATCTCGGAAATCATCAACAAGCGCGGCCTCGTTAACCGTGACTTTGCGGACGTTCGCACCATCATGTCGGAACTCGGCATGGCCATGATGGGCACGGCCACCGCCAGCGGCGAAAACCGTGGCAAAGTCGCTGCGATGGCAGCCATCAAGAGCCCACTTCTGGAAGATGTGGACTTGCAGGGCGCACGCGGCGTGTTGCTCAACATCACCTCGTCAAGCAATGTCGAATTGGGTGAACTGTACGACGTAACCGACACGGTAGCCGAGTTCGTGTCTGCCGACGCAACGGTACTCTGGGGCCACGTCATCGACGACGAAATGGGCGACGAAATGCGCGTCACGATGGTCGCGACGGGCCTGGGTGCAAAGAAAAAAATGACATCGGTTCAGGGCGGCCTGGGTACTGCGCTGCGCACTGAGCTGGTGATGCCTGTGCTTCGTACCGGGACTGACAATCATGTCGTGACAAACGTTGGCAGCGTCCAAACCACCACTGCAACGACCGAGGTCGACATCGACACGCCGACCTGGACGCGCCCACGGGCCACGGCTGGCCGCTCGCTGGAAATTCCTACTTTCCTGCGGAAACAGGCGGACTAGCGCGACGCAAAAAAGACAGGCTGCGCAGCCGCTCCCTGCGCAGTCCGTCGCAACCCGGCGACACCGGCAAAGTGCGCGCAAAATCTATACTTCGCGCCATGCCACAACAACACACCCTCGCGACAGAAGTGTCAGCCACTGGCGTTGCTTTGCACTCCGGCGTCCGCGTTCAAATCACGCTCAAAAGCGCGCCGCCCGATAGCGGGATCATCTTTCGCCGTACTGATCTCAATCCCCCGCAAGACATTCCCGCCAAAGCGGAACTGGTCAAAGAAACGCGACTTGCCACGACGCTCGTTTTGGGTGATGCAAAAGTCGCTACGGTTGAGCATCTGCTCGCAGCCTGCGTCGGCTGCGGTGTTGATAACGCCCTCATCGAACTCGACAATCTCGAAGTGCCCATTATGGACGGCTCTGCTGCACCTTTCGTGTTTTTGATCGAACAGGCGGGCGTGATTGCGCAGGACGCACCGCGTCGCTACATCGAAATTCTCGCGCCGGTGCGGGTTGAAGTGAAAGAAAAGTTCGCCGAACTACTTCCGAACCCGCATTTCGAAGTCGACTTCACCATCGATTTCTCGCATCCGGCGATTCCCGACGATCAATGCCACGTCAAGATGAAGCTCGATGACGAGGACTTTTTGTCGCACATCAGTCGCGCGCGAACCTTCGGTTTCGCCTATGAAGTCGAGACGCTGCGTTCAATCGGCCTTGCGCAAGGTGGCAGCATGGAAAACGCCATCGTGCTTGACGAATACAAAGTGCTCAATCGCGAAGGTCTGCGCTTTGCTGATGAACTGGCGCGGCACAAAGTGCTCGATGCGGTGGGTGATCTGTTTTTGCTCGGGCACCGGGTGCGCGGCAAATATCACGCATTCAAGTCAGGGCATGAGCTGAACAACCAGCTCTGCCTCGCGCTGCAGGCCACGCCGACGGCATGGCGACTGGTAAGCTAACAGGACTGCGCACTTCCAATTGAGTGACATTCAATATGCAGCAACGCCAGGTGCGCCGAGAGCGCAGTAGATTGGCCGCGCAGCGCACCTGTTTACGCTCCAAGCGGTCTCTATCAGTCCGCAAGACTTACCTTCACACTCGCAGCGTCGTAATTGGCCAACAATCAATTATTCCGCTCGCCGTCCGTATCAAAAAAGCGGGCATTGCCATCGACGTCAACCAGCCACACCCCGGTTGCGCTTGCCGCAAAATACGCGCCAATTTTCAATTGCATTTCGCCATCGCGCACATGTCTTTGCGGTTTTCTCATGGCTCCGATCTTGCCCATTTCGGAGAGGCATTTGCGCAGAAGCCCGTTGTTGCGGCACACCTGGTTTCCACAAAGCTCGACACGGCGGCCGATAGGGTGAAGTGTGAAGCTGCTGATTGGCGCACAGACGCCACTTCGCGGCGTACGTGCTTCGGCGACCAGCACCTTACCGGCTAATCTATTGCCTGAAAATCTCACGTGAAACTTGCGCCATCGTTGGCGTTACAACTGCCTTGCAACCGCGCAGCTCTCGGGCTTGACTGGTTTGACACCACGGTGTCTTCGGTCTGGCAAGTGAACCAGATATAGGCAAACGGCGCCTGGGCGGGTGGATTGCTGCCGCAGGTGATGGTGACGGGAATCGATCTGAACAATCCGCCGCAGCGCACGCTTCCGGCTGCGGTCGCTGCTTCGGACAATACCAGCGCGCTGCTCGGTATGTCAATGGTCACCGCATCGGGGGCAGTACACGAGAAAAAAGTGCTGGGGATGTTTGCACTCGCAGCACTCACGCGGTATAGCAATTCACCCGCTGGCCCGCGCTCGTTGGCAGTCAGGCTCCACGTCACGCCGCCGGAAAACTCAATCTCCTGGCGACCTCCGCGAAACGTGCCGCGATAGGTTTGCACCGCAGTCCCCCTCGCGGGTGGCTGCGATACGCCTGCGCCGCCGCAAAATGTCCCCTCGCACAGGTACCCGTCAGCCACTCCCGCTTCGCAAAGCGCCAGGCTCGGGAAGTAACGGTGGTTTGACGTTTTGCCGTTGTTCACATGCGGTTTCACGGTCGCAAAATCGTAGCCCTCTCACGAAAAAACCGGGCACGTTTTGCGCACGAATGCCTTCACAATCGCTGCCTTCTTTGCCGTAATAATGTGAACTCGTGAAAGGGTTACTGGTCGAGACGTAAAAGCGACAAATCCGGGAAAGCGTGGCACTACCAACCGTCGCGTCGGTCGCCGGAAAACTCATTCCTGTGCGCCCGAAGCCGGGGGATCCATCGAGCAGCGCTTCCTCATTGGTGCGCCCGATTATGAAATAGGCATCTAGCGCTGAGTTGTAGTACTCGACGACGGTCACGGCGTTGGCGATCGCGCTACATGCGAGCGCAAGTAACAGGAAAAAAATTTGCAGTACACGGCGTAGCGGATTCATGATGTGCTCCAAACATGAAAGTAAAGTATTTATCAGCTAAGCGCGAAAATGAAAAAACGGCTGCCGGAAAGACGGGCAATCGGCGTGCAATTGAAATGTCGCTGCGTTAATGCGGTTACGAATGCGCAATGAATGCCACCGCCAGCAGAACCGCGCCGGAGCCGAGCGAGCCCGATCAAGCGGTCGCATTGAGCGCAACGCTTTATAGCGAGCTACAGCGCATCGCGCGCAGGCAGCTGCGACAAGAGCGCTCTGATCACACCTTGTCGGCCACCGCTGTGGTGAACGAGGCGTTCCTGCGGTTACAACGTGACGGGCAAGAGCCGATCATGGAACACACCCATTTCGCGCGTTTAGCGGCGCGGGTGAAGAGGAATGTGTTGGTCGTTTATCCGGCCGCTGCGCATGCGCAAAAGCGCGGCGGCGAGCTTGCGTTCATGAGCATGAATCAAACCGCCCACGCGTTTCACACGCGCTGTGCAAACCAGTTGTTTGAAGCATACACAGCGCAAAGTGATCCTGTCAACATTTCGTTGAGCGATTAAGCGAATCATTAAAAGCTGACTTGCGGAGCCTGTCTAGGTGACCTCGTCGCGCTCATCGGCGGCAGGTGATCGCGTTGGTCTGTGGACATTGACTCTGCCATGTCGTCGCCCAGTGGGCGAGGCGTCCGATTAAAAAGGGTTTCGTTTTTGAGCGTCGCACTTGCTGCGGCAGTCGCATCGAGTCGGCTGGCGTCAAACGCACGTCAAAACGCACGCGGTGTCTGCCATTTGATTGCGGAGTGCATTCGCGTGGTGCTGTACAAG
>JAYUWL010000145.1:0-4719 GCA_043753585.1 Burkholderiales bacterium | reverse complement strand
TTGCACTTGGGCTAGACGAGATATTTACAGATTATCGACTTCTTCACTTATTCGTTATCGGCCCAATTGAATCGGTTCTTCCATGAAAAAGCTGTTGGGTGACACATCAATGAAATTGCGTCGCTGTCAGCGCTTTTCCCGACGCGCCTTCCAGTGCATCCGCCCGAAACAGCATCGGCAATTTGCTTTCATTATCGATATCAGGAAACACGTCTGCCAACATCGTCACCGACGCCACATTGCATTCGCGCAAAAGATCCAGCATCAGCACTGCCACGTCTTGGGCCCGGTCAGTCGCGTGAAGTTCCGCGCGGAAGCCTTCAGCGCCTTTCTCGTCAAAAGGATTTGACAGCGAAAGGCGCACCTCACCGCCGTCCGCCGTGCGGTGCGCAGAAATCACGGCCTCGGGTTCGCCGACACTTGCGCGAAATTTCCGAATCGCGTTGGTGGCGAATAGTTGCAGCGTCACTTCACGTTGCGCCGCCCTGCCCTGCATCAGCGCTGCGAGCGGCGCGCGTGGGGGGCGCGGCATCGCGAGCAGCGACAATGTGCCGCCGCCCAATTGCTTCGCGACAGCCTGCGTGAACGGCATGCCCCATTTTGCCGTGTCATTCGCGGTCAGCAAGTCCACACCGGGGCCCGCGATTGCCGTACCGACCAGGAAACGCAGGAACACACTTTCCTGATTGGCGGGCACAGGCAAGGCAGCTTTTTCAATAGCGATCGGCGTGCCGGACGCCGCCGACCACCAGGCAAGGCTGACAGGCAATTTTTCAAGCGCAAACGCGCTCGCTGGCGCAAACGCGTTCGACAGAACAAAATTTTCGTTGCCTCGAAGCGCACCGTTAGCCTTCATCAACGCCGTAATTTCATCGATGTTCGGCAGCGCGCCCGGCACATTCACCGGGCCGCTGTTCGCCGCAACGATCACGACCGGAATCGCGAATACGGTCGACGGGAGCGCCGCGTCGCCACGCACGCGACCGGCGTCGACATGGGCTCCCGCCAGCGTGCGTGTGATATGGCGCAACACCGCGTGCGATGGCGCGCGCGACAGAGCGTCCACAAGCTCGCCGAGGTCACCCGAAAGCAGCAAAGTGGCTAGTCGTTCACGCAATTCGGTATCGCGCTTTTCCTGAATAACACCAACAAGGGCGGCGAGTGAGGCAAGCGCTAAATCGATCAGCGGATTAGGCTCTGCATCGTCGTAAATCGGGAAAGCGCGCGGGTCGGGGAGATGAAACTGCATGCCCCAATTGTAGGAGCGGCTCTGCCGCGACCCCGCTTCGACGTCAATGTGTGCGGTCGCGGCAGAACCGCTCCTACAGGACTGCGAAACCGGCGAGCTTCTTCATCACGCGCTGAAGCGAGACCTTCAACACCGGATAATTCGCCTTCCGCTCTCGGGTCAATTCATTCATATAGAGCTTGCGGTTGACTTCGATCTGAATGCTGTGACGGTTCTCTAGCGGGCGACCAAAGCGCTTGACCAGTTCAACACCTTTATAAGGATCGTTGATCGCCACGCTCAAGCCCTCCCCCCGAAAATCGGCGGCGAGCTGCGCGGTCATCTGCGGCGCACAGGTGCTGCCATCGCGGTCTCCCAACACGACATCCGCGAAGGGCGTTCCCGTCTTTACCCAGGAAATCGTTCCAGCCGCGGCGGGCATCGAATGGCAATTGACATGTACGACGCGACCGTGTGTGGCGTGGGCGGTGTCAAGGGCGTTGGTGACAGCTGCCCAGTACATTGCATGACATCGCTCGATCCGCCGCGACACCTCGGCCACACTCAATTTGCGCGCATAAATCGGCGAATTGTCGTCCAGTACGCGCCAGATCAGACCGATACCGGATTTGGTCTTTGACGAAAGGTCAACCGGGCCGGGCCATTCGCCGTCGATCATGCTGGTGTCAATATCTTCCACGCGGCGATTGGGGTCAAGATAACTGCGCGGAAATTCGGCGCTTACCAGCGTAGCACCGAGTGCGGGAGCGAAGCTGTAGAGGTCATCGACATCGGTGTCTTCCGCCTTGCGCAAATGTTGAAAATCACAGACATAGCCGAAGTCATCGGGATAATGTCGTCCGCTATGTGGCGAGTCGAACACCAAAGGAATTACTGGCACGCCAGACGGTGGATATTCGACGCGAACGGGTGTGAAATCTTGCATGCCGTGAGAATAGGCGAAAATTACCGGCTCCGCAGCGGATTGCGCACACGATCAATCCACACAGCTCACAGCTCACTGCTCACTGCTCACAAGTTACCGCTCACGAAAAAATGAAACTTAGCAACTTTTTTCTCTCCACCACCAAAGAAGCGCCCGCCGATGCGGAAATCGTCTCGCATCAGTTGATGATGCGCGCAGGCATGATCAAGAAGCTCGGTGCGGGCATTTACACCTGGATGCCACTCGGTGTTCGTGTACTCCGCAAGGTGGAAAACATCGTGCGCGAAGAGATGAATGCTGCCGGTGCCGTGGAGCTTTTAATGCCGGTGATACAACCAGCCGAGCTGTGGCAGGAATCGGGCCGCTGGAGCAAGATGGGCCCGGAGATGATGCGCATCAAGGATCGCCATGATCGCGACTTTATCGTGCAGCCGACGTCTGAGGAAGTGATCACCGACATCGCGCGCCAGGAGCTGCGCTCGTGGCGGCAGTTGCCGAAAAATTTCTATCACATTCAAACCAAATTCCGTGACGAGCGTCGTCCGCGCTTTGGCGTCATGCGCTCGCGCGAATTCATCATGAAGGATGCGTATTCGTTCGACGTCGACAAAGATGCTTTGATGAAAAGCTATCGGGGCATGTACGACGCCTACAGCAAAATTTTCACGCGACTGGGCCTTGAGTTCCGCGCGGTCAATGCCGACACCGGCAACATCGGTGGCTTCGCGTCGCATGAGTTTCAGGTGTTGGCAGAGAGCGGTGAGGACGTAATTGCGTATGCCCCGGATTCTGACTTCGCGGCGAACCTTGAGATGGCGGAAGGTATTGCGCCCGCCGCACCACGTGCTAGCGCGAGCAATGTGCTGGAACTGGTTCACACGCCGGGGCAGAAGACGTGCGAAGACGTCAGCACATTCCTGAAATTGCCGCTGGAGCACCAGCTCAAGGCGATGATGTACATGACTGATTCGGGCTTCGTAATGTGCATGTTGCGCGCCGATCATATGGTCAACGAAATCAAGCTGGGTAAAGTGCCAGCGCTGGCTAACTATCGGCCCGCAACGCCAGAGGAAATCGAAGCACACTTAGGCGTTGAGCCCGGCTACTGCGGACCGGTGCCACGGCACGGCAATGCGCATCCCGGAAAAGTGATCGTGGTCGCAGATCGTGCGGCGGCGGCGATGGCGGACTTCGTCTGCGGAGCCAACGAAATGGGCTATCACGTCTCGGGCGCTAACTGGGGTCGCGACTGCGCCGAGCCTGAAGTTGTCGCCGATATTCGTAACGTCGTTGACGGCGATGCCTCGCCTGACGGCAAAGGCGTGCTCAAACTGCGTCGCGGTATCGAGGTAGGCCACGTGTTCGCGCTGGGGCAGGCATATTCCGCCAAACTCGGCGCAAAGTTCCTCGACAAGGATCAAAAAGAGCAAGTGATGGAAATGGGCTGTTACGGCATCGGGATCACTCGCGTTGTAGCGGCCGCGATTGAACAGAATCACGATGAAAAGGGCATCATCTGGCCACAGGCAATGGCACCTTTCGCTGTCGTGATCGCCGCTTTGGGTTATGACCGCAGCGCGGATGTAAAAACCGCAGCAGACTCGCTCTATGCCGCGCTATTGGCGTCGGGTGTCGACGTCGCGCTGGATGATCGCGGTGAACGGCCGGGCGTGATGTTCGCAGAGCTGGAACTGATCGGCATTCCGCACCGCATCACGATTGGTGATCGTGGTTTGAAAGAAGGCATGGTCGAGTATCAGGCGCGTCGGGATACGACGGCGACGAAGGTGCCGATGGCCGAGATCGGCGCGTTGGTTGCCAGGGCGCTCGCTTAGTTGTCCTCGTCGGAGCGGTTTTAGTCGCGGTATCCTGTGCCGCAACCGTTAGTCTCCGCGGAACGATCGCGGTTGAAACCGCTCTTACAACACACGATGCTCACGATTGCCCGCTTCGCAGTTTGTACGCTTTGTCTGGCGCTTTTTCTCTGCGCGAGCAATCGTGCTATCGCCGGCGCGCAAGCCGAAGAAAAGCTCTCCGCCAGCGTACAAACGACGCTCGCATCCGCGATTGCTGATCGAAGTGCGCAGCGCCTTATCGGCGATCCAAAAGAGGTGCAGGCGTGGCTCGCTGAAATGTCGTTGCGCCTCGCCAAACGCATGCCGGAGCACGAGCAGCGGAATGAATTTTTGGTGACCGTGCAATACGAAGCCAGCCGTGCCGGGCTCGATCCACAACTCGTACTCGCGGTGATCAATCACGAAAGCGCATTTCGCAAGTACGCCATTTCGTCCGCGTCGGCACGCGGGTACATGCAGGTCATGCCGTTCTGGGTAAAGCTGATCGGTACGCCGCAGCACAATCTTTTTCATCTGCGCACGAACTTGCGCTACGGATGCGTGATTCTGCGGCACTATCTCGACATCGAAAAAGGCGACGTCGTGCGTGCGCTGGCCCGCTACAACGGCTCGCTCGGGCGATTCGAGTATCCCAACACTGTGCTCGGTATGCAGGAGAGCCGCTGGAAGTGGTCGCCCACTAAACCGGC
>JAYUWL010000144.1:0-40094 GCA_043753585.1 Burkholderiales bacterium | reverse complement strand
GAGCCCATGCAAGACTTGTTCGCGATGGCCACCGCGTAAGCGAGGCTGAAACTAATCGCCGTTCCGTGAAAGCCACTTTCTCAGGGACGACTAATTAGTTACTCGCCTCAGACAGGCCCGAAGCATGTACTGTATGTGCACTCAGTAACGCGGCAAGCCCTATACAGACTGGGGCTTCACTATGGAGATGAATCGGGTTCAGTTTCAACATGGCCTGTCTTCGGCTGATTTCTTGAAGCGCTACGGCACCGATGAGCTGTGCGAGAGCCACGTGGTCGCGTCGCGCTGGTCCGAAGGCTTTGTCTGCTCGCGCTGCAGCAGCAAGCGCTATGCGATGAGCTTCAACGGCCGTCGAATCCGGGAGTGCCTGGACTGTGGCTATCAGTGCTCCTCCATTGTCGGCACCGTCTTCGGGCACATCAAGCTGCGCCTTACGCAGTGGTTCTTGGGCGTCTACCTGATGACGCAGAGCAAGAACGCGGTGGCGGGCTTGGAGTTGCTCGTGCGCCAGCTCGGCGTGAGCTACAAAACGGCGTGGCTTGTAAGGCACCAGCTGATGCAGACGATGCTCGTGCGCCAGGCGCCGCGCCGCCTCACCGACCTTGTAGAAATCGATCACGCTTATCTGGGAGGTGAACGGGTGGGCGAGAAGCCTGGGCGCGGATCCCCGAACAAAGTGCCGTTTGTGGCGGCAGTGCAAACCGATCTTGCGGGCAAGCCGCATTTGATGCGCCTGACGCCGGTGGCAGGCTTCACTGAAGCCGCGCTTACCGATAGGGCCGCTCTTGCGCTGGCACCCGGTGCGAACGTCGTCTCAGACGGACTGGGGTGCTTCGAGGCGGTCACAACCGTTGACCAGACCACGCACGAGCGCCACGTCGTGGGCGCTGGCTCGCAAGCGGTCAAACGACCCGAGTTTCGCTGGGTCAACACGATGCCGGGCAATCTGAAAACCGCCTTTGCCGGCACCTATCATGCTCTTGATTACGCCAAATATGCTCATCGCTACCTCGCTGAGTTTGCCTATCGGTTCAACCGTCGCTACGACTTACCCGCGATGGTGCCTCGTTTGATCCATGCCGATATGCACACCGCGCCCCTGCCTAGACGTGCGCTCTGCTTGTCTGAGGCAGGTAACTAATCAGGAAAGCCGAAGTCTTGCGTCTGCTCATAGTCTGTATTGGTAGATGTGACAAATTAAGCTCACGCCCGCAATTCCACCTGTTCCGCCCGCTCACAAAGCGCTTCAATCACGTTCTCAACCAAATCCGTTTCCACGAGAAACGGGTTAAATCCGGACGCGTCGTGCCAGCGTGCCGACTCGGGCGCGGCGGTGGCTAAGTCGGCGGTATAGCCCATGCCCCATATGGGAAAGAGTCGCCGCCAGGGCTCGGCGTAGCGCAGCAGGGTGACCTCGGCGTGACGCTTGTCGGTGACGACCAGGTTGTAAACGCTGTTGACCGCATCGCGCGGGCCTTCGAGGCATTGCAGCGCGTGCGTGGGCGACGCACAGAGATAGCCGGTGACGCCGAGCGCGTTGTTGCGGCGCAGGCTGGCTTTCAGGATTTGCTCGGCATCGCGCTTTTCCAGCGGAGCGACCAGGCGGCTGGCGTAGATGAGGCGAACGAGTTTCACGTCGGTTCACTTCTTCTTCTCGGTGCCAAACAGAACCCGCCTGGCGTCTTCAGTCATGTTGTTGTTCGCGGGCGCGCTCATGTCCTTCGCGATCTGATAGGCGCGGATCGTGGCGGGACGCACCTTGATGGCGTGGAACCAGCGTTTCAGATTCGGGAAATCATCGAGATTCATCTGCTGCCGCTCGTACGGCACCACCCACGGGTAGCTTGCCATGTCGGCGATGGAATAACTCCCCGCCAGGAATTCACGATCTGCCAGACGCCTGTCCATTACGCCGTAAAGCCGCGCGGTTTCGTTAACGTAGCGGTTAATCGCGTACGGCAATTTCTCGGGCGCGAAGGTGCCGAAATGATGGTTCTGGCCCGCCATCGGGCCGAGTCCGCCCATCTGCCAAAACAGCCATTGAATGGCCTCTTTGCGCCAGTACGCGCTCTTGCGATCCAGAAACTTTTTCGATTTGTCGGCAAGGTAGAGCAGCATGGCGCCGCTTTCGAAGAGCGTCATCGGATCACCGTTCGCCGCGTCACGAATGCCTCTCGACATGGCCTGCATCGGCTTGTAATCGACCATCGCAGGGATCCGATTGTTCGGCGCGATCTGCAAAAAAACCGGATCGAATTGTTCGCCTTTGCCGATGTTCACGGGGATGAGGCGATATTTCATCTTCGCCTCTTCGAGGAACATCGTGATCTTGTGGCCGTTCGGCGTGGTCCAGTAGTAGAGGTCGATCATCGTGGTGCTTCTTGGTTGAATGAGGAGGAGCGGGGACGCGGGAGAGCATTAAAGCCGCTCCCACAGCGCGTGCGATGACGAAGTCAGAGTTTCACAGGTCCGGCAATCACGCTGCCAGACGCGGAGGTAGCCTCGCGGGCCTGTTGCTGGCGCACCCGATCAACATAGGTTTCGCTGCGCGCGATCTGGTCTTTCAGCATGGTGTTGTTCTTGCCCATCACGTCGATGGCTTTGCTTCTAAACGTGTCCATCGCGTCCATCGCCTTGAACGTCTGGTCGAACATTTCTTTGAGCTTGTCCATCCCGAGGCCAGGGTTCTGCGCGAACTCGGTGGTTTTCTCGACGTGAGTGTTGAGCTGCTTTCCAGTTTCGGCGATCAGGCCTTCAATGGTGCTGTTTACGCCTTGCAGCATTTCCATCACCTGCAACTGATTGCCCGTCGCGCGTGCGACGGTCTGTGCGACGGCGAGCGCGCTCATGCCGGTGGTCGCAACGCGGCTGCAGCCGTTGATCATTTCGCGTCCGGTCTTTTTGAGCACATCGAGTGCGAGATAGCCGTTGATGCAGACCGATTGTTGCGTCAACATGTCCTGCAAATTCTGGCGAACGTAGAAGAGCACCTCCTGCTCCAGCGCATGGGCGCGGCGCGGGTCGGTGGCTTTGAGTGCGGTTACCCGATTAGCCAGTTGGCCGTCAAGTTTCTCGGAAAAATGAATGCCTGCCGCGAGCTTTTGCATCGCTTCCCAGAGCTTGCCGCGTGTGCTTTCAATCTCCACCACGTCGCGCTGCATATCATCTTTTGCGGCGTAGAGTTGTTGCATGCTGGTTTGCAACTGGGCGCCGGCACTTTGATACTTGCGGAAATAGTTCTGTAGCTTGTTGCCCCACGGAATCACTCCGAGGATTTTGTTCGGCTGGAACAAATCGCCCTGTTTTCCAGGATTCAAATCATCGAGTTGTGCGCGAATGTCGCCGATGGCTTTGTATGCCGGGCTAGATTCCACGCCAACGAAGTTTTGCTGCATGAAGCGGCCCTGCATCAGCGATGAGGCGATAGAGATTTCCTCCCTGCCTAATGCAAACGCGCTATCGAGCTTGCCTTTGAAGGCTGCGCTTTCGACGTCTTCCTTGAGCAGCGCGTCGACGTACTTTGCGACTTGCTCGTCGACGGCAGTTTTCGTCGCGTCTGCCAGTGGTACGGCCGATTTGGAGGCTTCAGGCACGACCGGCGTGATGACCTCAGGCGGCGTTAGCTGGAAGCTATTCCCGACAGATGTTATGGATGGCTTGAACGGTACTGCGTCAGACATGAAATCTCCCGGTCATGAAAACGGTTTCGGAATCGCGCAAATTATGCGCTGAAGGGTGTCGGAATTGAGCGCCAAATGCAGCGCATTGCGGGGGTTTCTGCGCTCTTGAATTTCGTCAGAGCGTGACGCACATTGGGGACATAATCCGTTGTTATCTCAAAGCCCCACTTTTCTCACAAGCATGAATCGTACGGTAAAGACGCTCATCACAGTCGTTTTGCTCGCGTTTTTGGGCGGCTCGGTATTTTGGGCGCTCAAGTCAACGCAGAACGAGCAATTGGCGAACGGCCAGTCACCCACGCTGAGCCTGCCAGGCATGCGCGCAACGCAGACGGTCGAGTTGACAGGCGTAATTGCGCTGGACGTTGAACCCTTTTTCAAGGACATTCGCGTTAGCAAATGGCTCGCGGACAACGGGTTCAAGCTCAGTGTCACCCGCATCGGCTCGCGCGACATGGCGCAACGCGTGTCGGCGAGCGGTGGCCCGGATTTTATGTTTCCTTCTGGCATCGTCGCGGCGAATCAGATTCTTGACGCTGCGAAGCGCGCCAATCAAACGGCAACGCAATACACCGTTTTTTTCACGCCAATGGTGATTGCATCCTGGCAACCGATTGCAGAAATTTTCCAGACAAATGGCCTGGCGAAGTCGTTGCAACCAAGTGTGTATTCGGTCGATCTGGCGAAGCTCGTTGCGTTGATGCAGGCGAAAACACGGTGGAAAGACTTGAAGGGAAGTCAGGCTTACGACGTTAATAGATCGGTGCTTGTCTCCACGACCGATGTGCGCAAAAGCAATTCTGGGGCGATGTATCTGGCGCTCGCGGCGTACGCGCTTAATGGCAACGAACTGCCGACGGATCGCGCGACAGCCGAAAAAGTGGCAAAGATTGCGACCGATCTTTTCAAGCGACAGGGCTATCAGGAAAACTACGTTAACGGCAATTTTGATGACTACATTTCCATCGGTATTGGCAAAACTCCGCTCGCCTTTATTTACGAAAACCAGATGCTCGCGTTTGCACTGACCAAGCCGCTACTAAAGGATATGGCTTTGCTGTATCCGCAACCCACCATTGCCAACAAGGTGGTTTACGTTGCGATGAACGAACGTTCGAAGCGTCTGGGCGAATTGCTGTCGACTAACGTCGAAATGCAAGGCATTGGGGTTGAGTACGGTTTCCGTATTGCCGACAGCACCGCCTTTCTGCGAAAGGCACAAGGCGCAAAGCTCAATGTGGATGAAAAGCTGGGCAATCTGATCGATCCACCATCGTTTGAGACGATGTCCACCATGATTGATGTGGTCACACGGGAGATGTCGCAATGAAACTGAACTTTGCTCACGCGTCGTTATTTGCTGCCGCTCTCGCGTTAGGTGGTTGTGGCAAAGATTCCAAACCTCCAGCGCCGAAAGTAGTGGTCGCTGATGTTGCGCCGACCGCGACGCAAGCGACTCTATTGGTGCTGGCGACCAGTGATTTGCGCGACGCACAACCGCTGGAAGGCATGGTCAAAAAGGCCACGGGCGTGACGCTTAAATTCACGTTCGGCGGAACGATGGAAAGCACGGAACAAGTGCTTACGGGCAAGGCCACCGCAGACGCGGCGTGGTTTGCCAATGCAAAGTATTTGCTGTCCGATCCGCAAGGGCAGGCGCGCGTGAAGTTGCAGGAAAAAATCATGCTGTCACCGATTGTGGTGGGCGTGAGCGAGTCGGATGTCGCGCGACTGGGACCAGCTTGGGCTGATGCCAGCAAAGTAACGTGGAAGACCGTGACTGAGGCGGCGAAATCGGGCAAGCTCAAATACGCGCTGTCGAATCCCGCGACTTCGAATCAGGGCTACATGGCGCTCGTTGGAGTCGTTGCTGCGTCCACACAAAAGGCCGAAGCGTTGACAGCTGCGGATATTGATCGTAAAGCCGTAGCTGACTTTCTGCGCGGTTACAAACTGGTGGGTGATAACTCGACCTACCTCGCAGAGAAATTCATCGAGCAGCAGGGCATTTACGTTAACGCTTTCATCAATTACGAGAGCTGGCTTTTGTCGATGAATCAGTCGGGAAAATTAAAGGAGCCGCTGAAACTTTTCTATCCCCGTGAAGGGATTGCGACGGCGGATTACCCGTTCATGTTGCTGTCGGATGGGAAACGGGCGGAGTACCAGAAGGTTGTCGACTACCTGAAAGGCGATGAGGCGCAAACGTGGCTTGCACGTACGACCCTGCGCCGTCCTATCAACGCTAACGCGGCGTCGGCGGTTACGTTTCCGACGGCGACTTTGATTGAGTTGCCGTTCTCGCCTGATCGCGGGTTGGCCGATGGCCTGATTGACGCGTATCTCAATGAGTTTCGCAAACCGATTGCGTCCACCTTTGTGCTTGACGTGAGCGGCAGCATGAATGGCGGCACGCGGCGCTCTGACTTGATCGGTGCTTTGCACAGCGTTGCGGGGGCTGACGTTTCGTTGACAGGTCGATTGGCGCGCTTGTCAAGCCGTGAACGCATCTGGATGTTGCCTTTTTCTGATCGAACCGGCACGCCGACTTACTTCGAGTTGCCCCCTGCCACCACCGCTGCGAATGCACTGAAGAAAACGGAAGTGCTGGAGCAGGTTCGCGAATACGCGAGCGGCCTGACCATGAAGGGCGGCACGGCGCTGTACGACGCGATTCTTGAGGCCCTGACGCAAATGAGCGCGGCTCAGGCCAAAGATCGTAACTATCAATATTCGGTGATTGCATTCACCGACGGCGAAAACACGCAGGGCCGCAATCTCACACAATTCAAGGAGGCTTATGCCGCTTTGTCCGAGGATGCGCGTGCCATTCCGGTGTTCACCGTAGCCTTCGGCGAGGCGAGCGATGCAGCGCTCAAAGAGATTTCCAAACTCACGGGCGGCCGCAGCTTTGACGCACGCAAGACTCCACTGCCAGCCGTTTTTAAAGAAATCCGGGCCTATCAATAGACCATGAGGTTATCCACGCTCGGTGAAACCGCGACCCGCTTTTTGTTCTCGCCCGCGAACTGGCTCGGTCTTGCATTTGCGACTTCTGTATTGGCACTGGTCGGGCTGAGTTGGGTCAGCCCGCGACTGTCAGGCCTTGCTCTTCTGGCGTACGGCGCGGGCTTCATGTGCGGGGGCCTGTGGTTAGGTTGGCCGCGTTTGACGGGGCCAGACTGGGGAGAGTTAACCTTCGGCGACAACGAAGATACACGAGAAGCCACGCGCAGAGCACTGGCGGCGATCCGCCGTCTGGTGAACACCAATCCTGATCGCCGATTGTCAGCCGCAACCGGTACCAAGTTGCTCAATCTTTGCGACGCCATCGAAACGATGCTGGCGCAATGGGAGCGCTCGAAAGTCACGCTATCGATTGAGGACACGTTTCACGCTCGCTATATTGCGCTGCGTTACTTGCCCGATGCGCTCAAATCGTTCTGGTCAATTCCTGCGCAGTTTGCCACCACAAAGGCGCTTGCCAATGGCATGACGGCGGAAACCACGCTCGCGCAAACGGTGGACGAATTGGGGCAGAAAGTGACGCAACTCAATGATGCTTTGGTTGCGCACGACGTTCAGGCGTTTGTCGATCATTCGCAGTTTTTGTCGGAAAAGTTTGGCCGCAAAGGGTCTGAAGGAAGCGACGGTCCCGTTTCGCTCAACTAGGCTGTTGTTGCGATTTAGTCATGACCGTGCACCAAATCGGCTTCCGGCGCGTTAATTGCTTGAAACGCCTGTGTCCCGCCCCCAATATGGAGACAATGATGTATTCAATGACCACCAGCTTTTCCGCGATCTCTGTGCAGCCCATGTTTGACACCCTTACGGTGGCAATGAATGAGGCTGCCTTCGTTCAGGTCGGAGACGATGTGTTTACAGCGGACTACCTGCACGCTCCGGACGAGTTCACGCGGCCTGATGATGTGTTGGTTGAAGGCACCCGTGAGGATCAGGAGTTGTTGCTGATTCAGCGCGACTTTGAGGGTGCAAGGCTCTCGAGCGAAGGTGAAATCTGTCTTCGCGATGGCACTTTGATTCGTTTCCTGCGGCCTGCTGCGGTTCATTAGGCCGTGTTGGCACTGTTTTCGTATCTCGCGAAAGTAGGTTTGCACGCTCTGGCGTGCGTGGGTTTCCCCTTGCGTTGACATAGACGCCGCCCCCGCGTAAAACAACCTTCAATTTGGTCCCAGTTGAAGGGCGAGGTGACGCGGTGGATGATTCCAGAGTGACAGTCCTTGAGGGGACGAGCGGCGAGACGGTGAGTGTGCAGCCGCGGGCTGATCCAGCACATCCAATCCCTGGGTTAAAGCAGACCGCAGTGAAGCCATCAGTCGTGCAGCCGAAGCGCATGCGCAGCTTGAATCTAACGCTTGTGCTGATGGGAACCGCTGCGTTAGGTGGTCTGACGGGCTGCGGCAATCTTGAGAGCAATAAAGGTACGAGCCGCGACGTTTACGCCAACCTTGAAGCTTGCAAGGCTGATTGGGGAAATCCAGGAGACTGCGAGGAGGTCGCATCGACCCCCGGTCGTACCGCTGGCGTAGGTAGCGCGAGTGGCTTCTATGGTCCGCGTTATTCCTCACGCTCGGGAAGCACAGGTTTTAGCTCCGATGCACGTCCCGGTTCACGTTCGTCCGGCACGGTTTCGTCATCGTCCGTGTCTCGTGGCGGCTTTGGCGCATCAGCGTCACGGCATGGCGGCGGCAGCAGCGCGTCTTCGCATTCGTCGGGCGGTTAAGCATGCGGCGTGAACACGTGCCCAAGCGCGATAACTGGCAGAAGCGCTGCGAAGATGCGGGCTTCCGCTTTCATTCGATTGACGGACTGTATTGGGAAGAGGGCATTTGCTATCACTTCTCGCGCCGCGAAATTGATGATCTGGAGCACGCGACGAAAGAGCTTTACGACATGTGCATGGCCGCGGCTGGGCACATCATCGAGAACGAACGATTTTCCGAATTGGCAATCCCTGAGACCGCATGGGCGCTGATCCGCGAGAGTTGGGACAACGAGCATCCGTCACTGTTCGGGCGCTTTGACCTGGCCTACGACGGTAGCGGCCCGCCGAAGCTCCTTGAGTTCAACGCAGATACGCCGACCTCTCTTGTGGAAACGAGTGTGGCGCAGTGGCATTGGGTGGAAGACACGAAGCCCGGCGTCGATCAGTTCAATAGCCTGCATGAAGCGCTGATCGAGCAATGGAAATGGCTCAAGTCCGAACATGGCTATGAGCATGTGCACTTCACCTGCGCGGGCGGCAGCGAAGAGGACGACGGCAACCTAGACTACCTGCGTGACACCGCAATGCAGGCGGGTCTTGAGGCGCCGTGGCTAACCGTCGAGGAGATTGGCTGGAGCGAAGCTGGTCTGGCTTTCGTCGACGTTGATAACGAGCGTATTGGGACGCTGTTCAAGCTCTACCCCTGGGAGTGGCTGATTGCCGATGAGTTCGGCGACAACTTGCGCAAGACGACGATGCGCGTCATTGAACCTGCGTGGAAGATGGTGCTGGCGAACAAGGGCTTACTGGTGATTTTGTGGGAGCTTTATCCCGATCATCCACTGTTGCTCCCGGCTTCGTTTCAGCGTCACAAAGTGCTTGGCGACTACGTGAAAAAGCCGCTGCTTTCACGTGAGGGAGCCAACGTCGAAATCTACAAGGGTGGCGAGGTGATTCGCGCGGAAGGCACGTACGGTGAAGAGGGCTACGTCTACCAGCAGTACACGCCGATTCCGAGCTTTGAAGGGAACTTTGTAACCGTTGGTAGCTGGATCGTCGGGGATTCGCCTGCGGGTATTGGCCTGCGTGAAGACGCCACCGAAATCACAATGAACACGTCGCGGTTCGTCCCGCACTATTTTGACTAATTGCCGCAGAACAGAGGAACCTCATGTCTTATACGCTCAATGAATCGATCCGCTACTTTGATGACTTCCTCATCTATTTTGCGGTGGCGCTCATGCTGTTTATTGCCTTTACGTTCGTTTACGTGAAAGTAACCCCGTATAACGAAATCGCGCTCATTCGTGAGGGAAACACCGCGGCGGCAACTTCGCTCTCGGGGGCAATGCTTGGGTTTGCTTTGCCACTGGCGAGCACCGTTGCCAACGCGGTCAACTTGATTGACCTCGTATTGTTTGCCGTGCTCGCCACCGTGGTGCAGCTCATCGTGTTTGTATTCGCGCGAATGCTGATGCCTGGATTGACGGATGCGATTGTTAAAGGCAGTCTGTCACAAGCCATTTTTCTTGCAGCGATTTCGGTTGCGGTCGGGCTGCTTAACGCATCCGCGCTCGTTTACTGAAGCTCGAACGCGAAATCGTTGTGCTCCCCCGGAGTCGAGTCTTCGTTGTGATTCAGCTCGGTGATTTCAGCGCGCACGTTGCCGAGGCGCATCACGGTTGACGCACGTGTGCCGTAGCGCTCGCGGCGAACAGATATTGGACTTAACTTCCGTTCCCAATCGAGGGGCACGCCTGTTTGCGGCAGGTCACGATCCGCGACTTGGGTCGCGTTGCCCAACAGGCGAAACAGACGCTCGTTTTGCGCGTTCACATCACGTTCGGCAAGCGCGTGGCGAAAGCCCGCCTTGATCCGCGTGATCTTGGGCCACGGCGTGTCGAGTGACGCGTTTGATAGCGCGTAGAGACCTGACTCAAGCAATCGTGGAGTGGCATCCGAAGAATTAAGAAACCACAATGCGCGCTCGTTCGCCCTGAGCGATCCGCAGATTAGATTGAAACCTTCATATTCAGCTGCAATCGCTGCAAGCTCCGCAACAAACTCGCCCGCTGATTGTGGCTTCTCCAGATAGCAACGCACGATCTCCCCGCGCGACGGCGCGCCCGCCTTGCGCAGCGCAGGATTACGGATATTGGTGATGAGCGCGAAGCGTCCCTGGCGGGTGACGCCCAGCCAGGCGCCATCGGCCTTCAGGTCTCGCCCCGCCAAAACATCCGCGTGGGGCCACCAATGCATCGACCGCGTGGGACGTTCGAAGTATTCGTCGCGGTTTGCTGCGAGCAGGAGCGGGATTTCAGCGTCTGAATCCCATCGGAATACGGCAATACACATCGCTTTTAATCAGACTATTTCGCGCAGCTAGTCGAGCAGTTTCAACCTTTGTACTTTACCCGATGCGCCTTTTGGCAATTCATCAACAAAGCGAAACGTCTTCGGTGTTTTGTAGCGACCGAGAATGCGCAGGCAATGTTCACGTAACGTTTCATCGTCGCATACGACGCCGGGTTTGAGCACAATCGCAGCTAAGATGTCCTGTCCGTAGTTGGCATCAGGAATACCCACAGCGGCGGCCTCCAGCACGGATGGATGTGAGAGCAGCGCTTCGTCGATTTCGCGCGGCGCAATATTCTCGCCACCCTTGATGATGAGTTCCTTAATGCGTCCGGTCACAAAGTAGAAACCGTCTGCGTCACGGTGCCCGAGATCGCCGGTACGCAACCAGCCGTCGCCAGTCATCGCTTCGGAGGTCTTGTCTGGCGCGTTGTAGTAACCCAGCATGACGTTGTCGCCTCGCAGTTGCAGTTCGCCGGTTTGCTCGTCGCTTAACGTTTTTCCTGTTTCCGTCGAGGCAACCCGCACGGTAACGCCGCAGGGCAGTCCTGGTGTTCCGTATTTGCGCTTACTCGCGTTCTGTGGGTTACAGAACACCACAGAGGCACATTCCGTCATGCCCATTGCTTCGATTACGTCGATCGCAAATAGTTTTTCGAAGGCGCGATGCTGTTCGGGGGGCAGCGGCGCAGAAGCGGAGCGCGCGAACCGGATTTTTGGCCACTGTCTCGCATCGCCCGGGTTTGCAGCTGCGTCGTTCAGCAAATAGGCGATGATCGTAGGCACCACATTCAGCCAGGTAGGCTGATATCGTTCCACGCAGGTCCACCATGCGCGAGCAGAAAATCTGTGTGGCGCGATGATGCTCCCACCGCTAACGAAGGGCGCCACTGTGGCTATGCACTGACCGTTGATGTGATACAGCGGCAGTGAGGAGAGCACACTGTCACTGCCCGTTAAGCCGTGCCACTCAGAGACCGATCGTCCCGCGTGCAGCAAATTTTTGTGCGTCAGCAGAGCGCCCTTTGGTTTGCCTGTGGTTCCCGAGGTGTACATGAGCAGTGCGGGCGATGCTTCGGTAAAGTTGGCATCTAACGCTAGTTCACCATATCCCGCATGAGCTTCGGTAGCGTCCGAATCAATAACTACAACCTGAATCCGGTTTGCACCTTCGCGCGGAAGGAGTAGCAGAGCGTCGCGCAATTGCTGCTCGTAGTGCGGGGAAGTGAACACCACCCGTACGTTACTGTGCTCCAGCACATAGGATAGCGCTGCACCTTGCGACAACAAGTTGAGTGGAGTAGCGACGTAGCCGGCAACCATCGAGCCAAGAAAAATTGTCGTCGTCTGGTAACCGTTGTGCATTAGAAAGCCAACGTGATCACCGGCATTGATTCCAAGCGCCTTGAGGCGCGCACTCAGTTGTCTCGTCTCTTTGGCAAGTTGTCCGTATGACAGTTCTCGACTGGTCTCAGGGGAGCGCAATAATGTCGAGGCCGGTTGCGCTGCTTCATGCGATAGAAGGACGTCGCGCAGGGTGAGAGCAGCGGTCATTGCGCTACTTTAGCGAAGTAGTCTGCGAAAAGTTCGGCTTCGTTTGGTATGTGCTCTTTGATTGGCTTGGCGATTCGCGTGATGTTCAGGAAATTACGGTAGGTCAGGTTATCGCTAAAACCGTTGCCGCCCCAAGTGCCGCAGCCCATTGAGAGTGAGAACGGAAGACCATTGTCGAAGCTGCCACCGGTCGCGATGCAGTGCGCCTGATTGACGATGACGCGAGCAACGGGCAATGTGAGGCCAAGGTGAAGCGCCAGTTCATTTGCCAGGACGGGTGACGCATGAATCCCGACAGAATGCCCCGCGCCTTGAAACGCATAGATATCGCTAACGCGTTGACAGGCAGCATCGAAATCAGGCGCACGATAGACAGCTAGCACGGGGGAGAGTTTCTCCCCTGAGAACGGGAAGTCGCTCCCAGTGCCGGTCTCGTTGACCATCAAGACTCGCGCGTTGTCGGCCCGATGAATCCCCGCCAGGCTGGCGATTTCTGACGCTGATTTGGCGGTGACTACCGGTGAGAGTTTGCCTGCGGGAAACATCACTGCCTGAAGCTGCGCTTTCTGCGCATCATCGAGCAACACGCATCCCTGTGCGTCCATGGCAGAAATCATCGCAGGATAGACCGACTCCACGACCACTATGCTGTTTTCGCTGGAGCAACTTGTCGCATTGTCGAAAATTTTCGAGCGTACGATTCGCTCGGCCGCCGCGGAGACATCTGCACTTGCGTCAACGATGACGGCCACGTTGCCAGCGCCCACGCCGAACGCCGGCGTGCCGCTTGAGTACGCCGCGTGGATGTTGGCTTGCGAACCGGTCGCGACCACCAGATCGACCTGTCGCAGCAGTTCGTAAGTCGATGCTTTGCTCACCGGGGACGGCAGTAGTTGCACCAGATCGTGCGGAACTCCGATACGATCAAACTCGGCATAGACGTATTGCAGCAAAAGCGCTGCGGTCGAATAACCTTTCGGCGAAGGCGCGAGGATGATTGCGTTGCGGCCCTTCATGGCATTGATGATCATGTTTGCGGGAGTTGCGCCGGGATTGGTCGATGGCGTAATCGCGCCGACCACACCTACAGACCGGGCGATTTCGGTGATACCCGTTTCCGCGTTCTCTGCAATCACACCGACCGACTTGACACCGTGCAAGTCGCGGACAAGGCCCAGCGTCTTGCGATAGTTCTTCTGAATCTTGTCAGCGACATTGCCGAGCCCCGTTTCACGCACCGCTAGTTCCGCCAGCGAACGATTTCGCGCAGGCTCCATGATGGCCCACGCGGCAGCGGCACAAACCCGATCAACCTGCAGCTGATCGTAAGTATTTGCGACCGCCTGCGCGTCGCGTGCCTTTGATACGAGTTGCGCGACTACTTCTACTTCGTTCATCAGTCGACGCTCTTGGTTGTTACCTTAATCAGCAACTCAGTTATCAAGCTTGGCACCGGAAGCTTTGGCTACCTTGGCCCAGCGCTCCATTTCGGCACGGACAAACTTCGCGAACTCGGCGGGTGGCATGCCGCCCGCATCGGCGGCAGCTGCCGACCAGTTCGCCTTGATGTTCGGCTCTTCCAGCGCTTTGACCACCTCACGATACATCTTGTCGACGATTTCTGGCGGCGTTCCCTTGATTGCCCAAAGCGCGTACCACTGCGACACTTCGTTGTTGGGAAAGCCTTGCTCGGCGAAGGTGGGGATATCCGGGTATTGTGGTGATCGAGTCGCCGCCATCAACCCGAGCGGACGCGCTCTGCCAGCCCGAATTTGCGCAGCCGATGCGCTCATGCCGTCGATCAGCACATCCAGTGAGCCTCCCAGAAAATCCTGCATCGCAGGACCCATGCCTTTGTACGGCACATGAACCATGTCGATGCCATTTGCAAGCTTGAACAGTTCCCCTGTGAGGTGTTGTGATGTGCCGGATCCGGGAGACCCGAAATTTAACTTGCCGGGATTAACTTTTGCGAAATTAATGAGGTCTTTCAGGGTCTTTACCTGCGGCAACTTGTTCGGCTGGGCGGCCACTACGAACGGCATGATGGCAAGGAGCGTCACCGGAACGAAATCCTTTTCGATGTCATACGTGAGCTTGGGGTAGATGGACGGCGCAATGGTGTGGTGAACCGCGCCGATCAGGAACGTGTAGCCGTCGGGGGCCGCGCGCGCAGCCTGTGCGGCACCCACCGTGCCACCCGCACCGCCAATGTTTTCGACGATGAATTGTTGACCGGTTTGCTTCGATAGTTGCGCCGAAAGCGGGCGCGCGAAGGTGTCGGTACCGCCCCCCGCCGGGAATGGGTTGATCAATCGAACGGGCTTTGTCGGCCATGCCTGTGCATAGCCTGAGGACGAAGCGATAAGACTCGCGACAGCCATTCCAATCGCGACAATACGTGAGAGCGGTTGCATGAATATCTCCTTATGCGTACCTGTGCCCTGCAGGTTAACGGTAACGTTCAAGGCTATTGGATGCTAGCGAATTTAGCGCTTAATTTCGGTGTGTTTGTACTTATCGAGAAAGCGGGTGGGCAGAGCCAAGGCATCGCGACGGAACGGGTCGCCCAGCTCTTTTGTCACCATCACTTCGAGAATGGTCGTCTTGCCGCGCTTCTGGGCGGCGCACGCGTCGGCCAGTGCCGGACCAACATCGGACAACTGATCAATACGCAAGCCTTCGGCTCCCATCGCTTGCGCGACGTTCGCCCAATGCGGTTGATTGTCGAGCGCAACTCCCAGGTAGCGGCGGTTGTAGAAGTCAACGTGGTTCTTCTTCTCAGCACCCCATTGACCGTTGTTAAAGACAACCGCCGTGACGGGAATATTTTCACGCACGCAGGTTTGAATTTCGTTGAAGCTGATTCCCCATGCGCCGTCGCCGACGTAAGCGACCGCAGGGCGATCAGGAGCTGCGAGTTTGGCACCGATGATGGTCGGAAAGGCATAACCGCAATTGCCAAACGCCATCGCGGCAAACATCGAGCGCGGCGCGTCAAATCGCAGGTAACTGTTGGATACCGAACAAATGTTGCCAATGTCGGTGGACACCATCGCGCCTTTAGGCATCGCTTTTTCCAGCTCACGCAGCATTTGACGCGGATGCATGTAGCTGGAGGTTTTGGCGATTTCGACGGAGTACGGATCGGTCTCGTGAGTCCAGCCGTCCAGCTCTGTCTCCCAAGCCTTTTTCTCTTTTGCGACTGTCGCCAGGCGGCTGTCGCGATTGCCGTGACAGGCCAGCGCTTTGCCCTTCAATCTTGCTACCAGCGCCGCAGCTGCTGCCTTGGCATCGCCGCAGATAGCGACCGAGATTTTCTTCACCAGACCCAACATTTTCGGGTCGGCGTCAACTTGAATAATCTTCGCGTTCTTCGGCCAGTAATCAATCCCGTGTTGCGGCAGTGTGCCGAACGGGCCAAGCCGCGTGCCAAGTGCCAGCACGACGTCTGCCTTGCTAATGAGTTTCATCGCCGCTTTCGAGCCCTGATAGCCGAGCGGTCCGCACCACAGCCGATGGCTTGCGGGAAAGCTGTCGTTATGCAGGTAACTGTTGCACACGGGCGCATCAAGCAACTCTGCAAGTTTCACCGCCTCGGCGCTGCCGTTGGCCATGATGACGCCGCCGCCCGCGAGAATAACCGGGAATTTTGCGCTCGCTAGCATCTCGGCAGCGGCGTCCAGCGCTGCTTCGCCACCAGCGCCACGCTCAATGGTCATCGGCGCGGAAATTTCAAAGTCAGCTTCGCCATAAAACAAGTCGCGCGGGATGTTGAGCTGTGTCGGGCCGAGTTCGATATGGGCACGATCAAAGGCGCGGGCTGTGAGCTCCGCCATGCGCGCTTTGTTGTTGACATGGGCCTGATATTTGGTGATCTTCGAGAAGATCGGTAGTTGATCGGTTTCCTGGAAACCGCCCAGGCCCAACGTCATGGTGCCCGTCTCGGGAGTGATCACGACTACAGGCGAGTGCGCCCAGAACGCCGCAGCGGTGGGAGTCACGAAATTGGTGACGCCGGGGCCGTTTTGCCCAATGCACACACCGTGACGACCGGATACACGTGAATAGCCATCGGCCATATGACCGGCGCCTTGCTCGTGAGCAACCGAGATAAAGCGAATTCCCGCGGTTTCGAACAAGTCAAGCGCGTCCATGTAAGCCGATCCCACGATGCCGAAGACATCGGTCACGCCTTGTGCAACAAGTGTTTCAACAAACGCCTCCGACGGCGTCATTCGGGTTGGGCCACGCGTTACCCGCCGGTCTACTTTGAATTTGCCGGGTTTCGCTGCTTTTGCGGGAGGAGATTTTTTGCTTGGACGGGTCGTCATGGCGCGCCTTTTTGTTTGTTCATGAGGTTTCGTGAGTGTGCAAGTTAGCAACCCCCGCGAAACGCGAACGGCATAAAAAATGAATCTTAACGTTTCATTTTTATCGTTTAATGACGATTGTGCATAATGTGTGGGTGATTAACTTAGAAACATAAGATGTTGGCTGAACACGATGA
Organism: Burkholderiales bacterium; assembly: GCA_043753585.1. Taxonomy (GTDB): domain Bacteria; phylum Pseudomonadota; class Gammaproteobacteria; order Burkholderiales; family Casimicrobiaceae; genus Casimicrobium. Next base: position 23,269 of record JAYUWL010000144.1, on the reverse strand, counting down.
AGCGCACCGAGACAGTAGAGAAGCCGGATCCGCAGCGCTGCGCTCACTGGCGGTCATGGAATTTGTCGCAAATAGCGAGCGCTCGGTCAGTCTGACGGAAATCATGCTGGCAGTGCATTTGCCAAAACCGACCGTGTTCCGAATCCTAACTACGCTTGAAGAAGCGGGAATGTTGCTGCGCGAGCCAGACGCCAAGCGCTACGTTCCAGGCGAGCGCCTGGCCATATTGGCGGGCAATGTTTTGTTGCATTCTCCTCATCGCTCAGCTCGCCGGGCCATTCTTGAAGAGTTGGTCGAGCGCGTTGGCGAGACCTGCAATCTGACGATTCCAAATGGACATCTGGTGATGTATCTGGACCGCGTGGAGTCGGCATGGCCGCTTCGAATCAATCTGCACGCGGGCTCCAAGGTGCCGTTGTACGCGAGTGCCAGCGGCAAACTGTTCCTCGCCCATTCAGCCAAGCGCATGCGGGATCGTTTGTTGACTAACGCGCCATTAATTGCGCACACAAAAAACACGTTGACGACGCTGCGCCAGCTAGAGCTCGAATTCACCTCAATCCGTCGCAGTGGCTACGCCATCGATAACGAGGAATATCTGGCGGGAATTTGTTGTCTCGCCGTACCGGTAACCAATGACCAGGATCGCGTGGTTGCTGCCGTGGCAGTTCACGGCCCTGTTTCGCGTATGAACGTTTTGCAAGCTATCGAATTTTTACCAACACTGCGCGAGGCGGCGGAACAGATTAGCCAGACGCTTGACTGGTAGCGTCGTGGCAGCAGACGCAGCTGCGGTTAGCGCCGCACATCCGCGGTTGACAGCGTTGATCGAGTCTGCGCGGGATGCACCGCTCGCAGTCACGGCGATCGTTTATCCGGCCGACTTCACGGTCGTTGAAGCGGCGCTGGTTGCGGCTAGGCTAGGCATTATGGAGCCTGTGTTTTATGGTCCTGTCAACGCACAGGCCCATTTGGTTGCAGCGGGAGCGTCGTCCGCGCAGTTTCGGTGGGTCGACACTGGGGATCTCCCGCGCGAGGCCGCCCGCGTTGCCGTTGCCGACGCCGCGGCTGGTCGGGTGGCGTTGTTGATGAAGGGTAGTCTGCATACGGACGAATTGCTGGGCGCAGTATTGGCCCGTGATTCCGGCTTACGCGGGACGGGCCGATTGACTCACACTTTTGTCTTCGATTTGCCTCGGTATCATAAATTGCTCGCAGTGACCGATGCGGTCGTTAACATTGCCCCGGATTTGCAGACCAAAGCGGAATGTTTAATTCACGCCATTGAGCTGATGAGGTTTATGGGCGTCGCAGCCCCGAAAATTGCCGTGCTCTCCGCAGTAGAAACCGTTCTGGCAAGTATCCCTGCCACGCTGGACGCGCGTACATTGACTGAGTGGGGGGCCGCAGGCCGTTTCGGCAAGGCAATTGTCGAAGGGCCATTCGGATTCGATAACGCTATCTCTGCGCGTGCTGCTGCAATCAAAGGCATCGTTTCGGCTGTTGCGGGGGACCCCGACATTTTGTTGATGCCCGATCTCAATTCCGGCAATATCCTCTATAAAAGTTTTGTCTATATCGGTGGCGGTGAGTGTGCAGGCGTTGTTCAAGGGGGACGAGTACCCATTGTGCTTACGAGTCGCGCTGATTCGCTCTTCAGCCGGGTCGCTTCTTGCGCTTTAGCGCGAATTTCCTTCGGCCAGACCGGATACAGCGCGCCAATTTGCTAAACTTTCGAGGTTTTCCATACAGACCGAAGTTGTTTTAAAGGTTGCAGTACAGCATGGAAGCTCTAACACTTGAATGGCGAAGGCAGTTTGCGACGGAGCGTCGGCACAGAATCATGGTGTTCAGTGCAATTGCTGCGCTTTCGGTTTCATTCGCACTTTTCTGGTTGTTGTTTGCAGGGGTGTGGGTCATCCTGCCGTTTACTGGCGCCGAATTAGTCTGTGTGGCGCTGGCGTTCTGGTGGATTGAGCAGGCCGCAGAAGACCGTGACCGGGTTGAAGTTTCGGACGACAGTGTGAACGTAGTGCGCGTTCGCAGGAGAAAATTAGTTCGGCTCACCTTCACGCGAAATTGGTTGTCAATTGATCTCGCGAACAATAATCGTAGTGGGGCCTGTGGGATCCGGCTTCAGCAGTCCGGAAGATCCGTGGCGCTGGTCGAATTTTTATCGGTGCCTGAACAAGTTCGGGCGCTAGGCGAATTACGTCATGCGCTGTCAATGCGTTAAATTTCGGTGGTCAGGGAAAGTTGTTGTGCGTAACTGGATTGAGCAAAAGAATATGTTGAAGCAACCTGCGCGCGATGCCGCGCCGTCGTTTATGTCATTACTGAGGCGAACCTTCGGAGCGCTCGCTGCGCTCGCACCATTTGCTGCAGGTGCCGACTGGAAAATGAATCTGCAACCTGCGAATTCGTCAGTGGCACAGCAGATGTTTGATCTCCATACTTTGATCACCGTGATCTGCGTGGTGATTTTTGTCGGCGTGTTCGGCGTCATGTTTTATTCGCTATATGCGCATCGCAAAAGCAAGGGACACAAGGCGGCCCAGTTTCACGAGAGCGCAACGGTAGAAGTTTTGTGGACAATCATCCCCTTCTTCATCCTTTTGGCGATGGCGTTTCCAGCGACTAAAGCCGTGTTGGATATGCGGGATAGTTCGGCCCCTGAGATGACGATCAAAGTCACCGGGTCGCAATGGAAATGGGGATACGACTATATCCATGACGGTTTCGGGTATGTATCGAACCTCGCCACCCCGCTGGCACAAATCCACAATTCAGAATCGAAAGGCGATCACTATCTGCTGGAAGTGGATAACCCGCTCGTAGTTCCGGTCGGCAAGAAAATTCGTGTCCTGATTACGGCTGCGGACGTTTTGCACGCATGGTGGGTGCCGGCGTTGGGCGTAAAGCAGGACGCAATACCCGGGTTTATTCGCGATGCATGGTTCCGTGCTGATCGCCCAGGTATCTATCGTGGAAACTGCGCCGAACTATGCGGCAAGGAGCACGGCTTCATGCCCATCGTCGTAGAGGTCAAAACCCAAGCGGACTACGATAAGTGGCTTGCAATGCAAAAGGACAAGTACGGCGTCGGCAAGGCTGCCAGTGCGGCGGTTGCGATTGACACGAAAACTTATACGCGTGACGAACTTGTTGCTCACGGCAAAACGGTTTACGAAGGATTGGGTGGCTGTCAGGGTTGCCATCAAGCCACCGGCAAAGGCGTTGCAGGACAGTTTCCTGCGCTGGATGGTTCCAAGGTGGTCAACGGTCCGAAAGACGCACAAGTGGCGCTACTATTGAACGGAAAAGCCGGGACAGCTATGGCTTCGTTCAAGCATTTGAGCGATAAAGACCTGGCGGGCGTGATGGCCTACACGCGTTCGACCTGGTCCAACAAATCGGCTGAATTCGCACAGCCGCTTGATTTCGCAAAGGCTCGTAATGGCGGAGCATTGCCTGGCAGTGCAACGGCCGCCGCTCCCGGTCCAACGGAGACTGCGGTATCGGCTCCCGTAGCCTCTAGCGTACCTCCCTTAAAGATTTAGCTTGTCGATGGCAAGCGAGTTACGTCAGCACCAATCGAGTCGGCTTCCCAAGCGACCGATAGCAATAAGTAGTTCAGTTGTACTCGACCCGTTCGAGCTAGATATTCAGGATCAGGAGCAGTAATCATGGCCAGCGTTCCACACGGCGCACCGCACACCACCCCCGTTCACGGCGATCACGCCCACGACGGACACCATGACCACCATCACGTCCCCACCGGGTTGATGCGTTATGTAACCACGACTAATCATAAAGACATCGGCTCGATGTACATGTGGTTCAGCTTTGCGATGTTTATTTCTGGCGGCATCATGGCGTTGCTGATCCGGGCTGAATTGTTCCAGCCGGGTTTGCAAATTCTCGAGCCTGAGCGCTTTAACCAGCTCACGACGCTGCATGGCATTGTGATGATCTTCGGCGCGATCATGCCGGCTTTTGTGGGTTTTGCGAACTGGATGTTGCCGCTGCAGCTGGGCGCTCCAGACATGGCGTTCGCTCGCATGAACAACTGGTCGTTCTGGCTGCTGCCACCCGCTGCAATTCTGTTGATTGGTTCGTTCTTTGTGCCTGGCGGTGCCGCTGCCGGTGGCTGGACGCTGTACCCACCATTATCAATTCAGGCTGGCATGGGCATGGACATGATGATTTTCGCGGTGCACATCATGGGTGCGTCGTCGATCATGGGCTCAATCAACATCATCACGACAATTTTGAACTTGCGCACCCCCGGCATGACCATGATGCGCATGCCGATGTTTGCTTGGACGTGGCTGATCACGGCGTTTCTTTTGATTGCCACGATGCCTGTGTTGGCCGGCGCGGTCACCATGCTGCTCACGGATCGCCACTTCGGCACCACCTTCTTTAACGCTGCCGGCGGCGGCGATCCGGTGATGTTCCAGCATATTTTCTGGTTCTTTGGTCACCCTGAGGTGTACATCATTGCACTGCCCGCGTTCGGAGTGGTTTCGCAAATCATTCCGGCGTTCTCACGCAAGCCGCTTTTCGGCTATGCGTCCATGGTTTACGCCACGGCTTCGATTGCGATCCTGTCTTTCATCGTGTGGGCACACCACATGTACACGACCGGTCTGCCAATGGCGGGTCAGCTGTACTTCATGTACGCCACGATGTTGATCGCTGTGCCAACTGCTGCCAAAATTTTCAACTGGCTGGCAACGATGTGGCGTGGTTCGATCACGCTGGAAACGCCGATGCTGTTCTGCCTTGGCTTCCTGTTCCTGTTCACCTTGGGTGGCTTCACCGGCCTCGTGCTCTCCCTGACGCCGGTGGACATTCAATTGCACGACACTTATTACGTCGTTGCGCATTTCCATTATGTGATGGTTGCTGGCGCATTGTTCTCGGCGTTCGCTGCTGTCTACTACTGGGGCCCCAAATGGACAGGCTGGATGTACGAAGAAAAGCTCGGCAAGATTCACTTTTGGTGGTCGTTGATCGCGTTCAATGTCACCTTCTTCCCGCAGCATTTCCTTGGACTCGCAGGTATGCCGCGCCGTATTCCGGACTACAACATGCAGTTTGCGGAATGGAATATGGTGTCATCGATCGGCGCGTTCGCTTTCGGTACAGCGCAGATTTTCTTCATCATCATTGTGTTGCGCATGATCAGCGGCAAGAGCGGTATCCGCGCTGCGGCGAAACCATGGGATGGCGCTGAAGGCCTTGAGTGGACCGTGCCATCGCCCGCGCCCTACCACACGTTTGAGACGCCGCCGGCTTTCAAATGATGGTGAGCCGCGCCGAACAAAATGCCGCCGCTGGAGCTGTGCGTAGACGCAATCTACGCACGGGCTGGCTGCTCGCGGGGGTCGCGCTCTGTCTCGCGCTTTCTATCTGGTATTCGCGGGTGGCTTAAACATAAGTTATGTTTTCCATCGAGAACAAGCAAATGCTCCGCAAACTGGCCGTCTTCGTGGCGGTTATGTTTGCGTTCGGCTTCGCGCTGGTGCCGGTCTACAAGAAAATCTGCGAAGTGACGGGGGTTAACGATTTTATGCGCCCGGAACAGGTGAAAAACACTCAGGTTGACACATCACGTAGCGTGAAAATCGAGTTCGATGCCAACATCCGTAATCTGCCGTGGACGTTCAAGCCCGAGGTTTCCAACCTTATGGTGCATCCCGGGGAATTAACCACGGTGGTTTATGAAGTAACCAACACGACTTCCCGCGACATGATTGGGCAGGCGATACCCAGCTATGGGCCAACACAAGCCGCAGAGCACTTCAAGAAACTTGAATGTTTTTGTTTCGCCAAGCAAACGTTTGCTGCCAACGAAAGTAGGCGAATGCCTGTGGTCTTCATGGTGGATCCCGGACTACCGAAACACATCAACACCATCGCGTTGTCGTACACATTTTTTGAAATGCCGGGCGGAGCCAGTCCCGCAGCTGCGCAAGCTCCTGCGGGCAAACTTGATTCACCTTTGCCAGTCGCGCCACCCACCAAATTGCCTGGCTAAGCACGGCCACCGCGCCCCGCACATTTACAGACACAACCAGCATAAAACCTAGCGAGACTAAGCTCATGAGCGCCTCAACCTCAGCCAATCCTGGCAAATATTTTGTCCCACAGCCGTCGCACTGGCCGATTGTTGGCAGCGTGGCGCTGCTCACATTGGCAACGGGCGCGGTCACCAGCTTGAATCAAGTAAGCTGGGGGCTGCCCGTGCTCTATGTTGGCTTCGCTATCCTTATCTACATGCTTTTCGGGTGGTTCGGCGTCGTCATAAAAGAAAGCGAAGCCCGGCTGTACGGAAAGAACGTCGACGCGTCCTTCCGCTGGAGCATGAGCTGGTTCATCTTTTCAGAAGTGATGTTCTTCGCTGCGTTCTTCGGAGCATTGGGCTACGCCCGCATGCATTCGGTACCGGATCTTGGCAGCGTCGACGCAAAACTTCTGTGGCCTGAATTTGCTGCGACCTGGCCAAGTTCCGGACCTTATCTGAAGGAAATGTTTTCGCCGATGGGCGCGTGGGGCATCCCTGCAATTAATACGGCATTGCTGCTGACCTCCGGCGTTACGCTAACCATCGCTCACCATGCGATGCTGGAAAATCATCGCAGCAAGCTGATTCTGTGGCTCGCCGCCACCATCATTCTTGGCGCGATATTTTTAACGCTTCAAGTCTATGAATATGTGCATGCGTACAGTGAATTAAACCTCAAGCTTACGACAGGCATCTTCGGCTCCACGTTTTTCATGTTGACTGGCTTTCACGGTTTTCACGTGACCATTGGCGCGATCATGCTGGCGGTGATTTTGTTCCGCGCTGTGCGTGGCCATTTTGATGACAAGCATCATTTCGCATTCGAGGCTGCGGCTTGGTATTGGCATTTTGTCGACGTCGTCTGGCTCGGTCTATTCGTGATCGTTTACATGCTCTAGCGGCGAGTAAGGCGAAAAAAAGGCGGCTCCCAAGCCGCCTTTAGTTTTTTATGGGCAGATCAACTGCCCACACCCTGCGACCCGATCAATCCGAATTTGTAGCTAATCATCAAAACCACGAACAGCCCGATCGACAGCCCGACGCGAATTTGTAACGCTCGGAGCATTCGTTTAGAGCCGCCCTCGCGACCCCGGTAAAGAAATACCAATGCGGATGCCATCGAAACCACAATGGCAACCAAACACAAAATGACTAACCAACGCATGGCTCGATTGTAATGAGACAGTCAGATCGCAACATCCAAATAATGTCGTCGATATGACGATACGTGGTAGAAAATTTCAGCCGAAATTCTGGGCATTTATGGTGACGGTACTGTTCGCCGCCGTTACAGTTCGCCTCGGTAACTGGCAAAGTGACCGGGCGGAATACAAGATTTCTCAGCAGGCGCAGCTCGATGCAGCGCTGTCCGCGCCACCGCTCAAATTGAGTGAATTTGCATCTACCGCGAACGTCGCAACGGCATTACGCTATCGTAGCGTCGAGTTGGTCGGTTCATTTGTTGAAAGTGAACGCTTTCTGCTGGACAACCGGATTATTGAGGGCAAGGCGGGGTACGGGGTATTGCAGAGTTTTCGGGTCGACTCTGCCTTGGGAGGCAGTGGCCAAACAGTGCTGGTTGACCGTGGATGGGTCGTTGCCGCACCGAAGCGTTCGACGTTACCGAGAATCGACACACCCAGCGCTACCGTCAAGATTACTGGACGCATCAACCAGCCGCCGTCACGCAATCCGGGCACGCTTGATAATGGCTCGGAGACGCGCTTAAACTACGTGAACCTCGAAGAGCTCTCACAGCGTATCGGTCATACTCTGGAACCGTTGATTATTGAGCAGACAACGGGGCCGGGATTTACTGGCGTGGCTCGCCCTGCGCCCGGTGCTAATTTTGAGAGAAACCGTGGCTATCAGCTGCAGTGGTATGCCTTCGCGATCATGGCTGTAATTATTTTTTTCGTACTCAGTTTTCGCCAACAGGAAGTCGCTTGAAGTCCCCCAATAAGATGATTTTGCTGGTAGCGCTTGTCTGCGCCGCGCCGTTTGTTTCGGCCTGGGTAGCGTACTACTTCATCAAGCCACAAGGCGGCGGCAGCTATGGCCAACTGCTGGAAACGCGACCGCTTGCGCCGCTTGTCCTGTCAGCAGCAGATGCCGAAAAATGGGGCGGAAAGTGGCGTTTAGTCATGGCAGTCGGCGGTGAATGCGCCACTGAATGCCGCGAAGCGCTACATGCTACGCGGCAAGCGCGAACCATGCTGGGCCGGGAACGTGAGCGCTTGATTCGCGTTGTGGTTTCAGCAAAAGAGCTTGATCCCGCGCTGCTCGCTGATCACCCGGATCTAATCGTGTTTTCAAAGCCGGTAACACTGCCCGAACCATGGAAAGCGCTTTTGGAGCGCGGTGTTTTTTTGGTTGATCCGCTAGGCAATCAGGTCATACTCTGGCCAAAAGCTCCTGACATCAAGAAACTCAATCAAGACCTCGTGCGCCTGTTGCGTGCGTCGCGCATCGGTTAATTGGGCCTCGTGGACAGCGCAGAACCCTTCCAGCGTCCCGTGCAAAAGCGCTGGCGCGACTACTGGGCTGTGACCAAGCCGCGTGTGACAGTGCTCGCCGTTTTCACAGCATTTATCGGCATGCTGCTGGTTGATAAATTGCTGCCGCCGTGGACCGTGGTTGTCGGCGGCTGCATCGGTATCTGGCTAATCGCAGGAGCAAGTTTCGCGATGAACTGCCTGCTCGAAGCGGCGGTCGACGCGCGCATGAAACGAACCAACTGGCGGCCTTCTGCGCAGGGCACGCTATCCACCATCCAAATCGTTGTATTCGCGTTGGTGCTGGGCGCGTTGGGCAGCGCGGTGTTGATGGTCACGACCAACGTGCTGACGTGGGCGCTGACGCTCGCCACTTTTTTTGGTTACGCCTTTATTTACACGCTGTATCTGAAACCAAACACGCCGCAAAACATCGTGATTGGCGGGGCTGCGGGTGCGATGCCGCCAGTGCTTGGCTGGGTCGCGGTCGCAAACGATGTTTCTGCTGCGCCGCTCTTGCTGTTCCTCATCATCTTCGCCTGGACGCCGCCGCACTTCTGGGCGCTGGCGCTGTATCGGCAAGAAGATTACGAAAAATCGGGCCTACCGATGTTGCCGGTGACGCATGGTCGTGATTTCACCTTACTACACATGCTGCTCTACACGTTTTTGTTGCTTGCCGTGTCGCTCTTGCCGGTTGCCATCCGCATGAACGGCTGGTTATATGGTGTGGCCGCGCTTGTGCTCAATGGGCGCTTTATCCAACTCGTGTGGCAGTTGAAACAAACCTACACTGATCAGAAATCCCGCGCCGTGTTCCGCTTTTCGCTAACGTATTTGACCGTGCTGTTCGCGGCTCTGCTCGCTGATCACTTTCTTATCAGCTAGATTTCGACCATCTCGAAGTCATCCTTCCGTGCGCCGCATTCCGGACAGGTCCAGTTCATCGGCACGTCGTCCCACTTGGTGCCCGGCTTGATGTTGTCCTCGGGCCAGCCGGTCGCCTCGTCGTAAATCCAGCCGCAAATCAGGCACATGTACTTTTTCATATAAATCGTGTCGCGCTTCAAGCTTTAAGACCGCGAGATTGTAGGTGAACCAGTTGCGCTCATTAGAATCCAATATTGATCAAGACAACAACGACAGAGGGTGAGCCTGGTGGAAATCGCTGAGGACAAGACGCAATCCGTGCCAGAAGCGATGTTCGCAGCCAGGTCAAAACTCGGACAAATTCTGCTTGCGCGCGGCAAAATTGAAGTCACTGAGCTTGAACGCGTGCTGCGACTGCAGGCGGCGTCTTCGCGCCCTGACAAACTGGGAAATCTGCTGACAACACTGGGTGTAGTCTCGGCGCGTGATGTTGCACAAGCGCTTGCGTTCCAGGCTAATCTTCCCTATGTTGAAGCGTCGGCATTCCCCGATATCCCGATTCTCGAAGAGCGCATTTCGGCGCGCTTTTTACGCGATGCGCGTGCCCTGCCGATGGAAGAGGATGAAGATACGCTCACTCTGGCGGTGGCAGACCCGAACGACGAATACGTTCGCCACTCGTTCGAGCTGGTGACCAATCGAAGGGTTAATCGCGTTATCGCCATTGGCACCGAAATCGACGGCGCGATAGAGCGACTGTACGGTGGCGGGCGGAGCGCTTCTTCGCAGTTGACCGGCGGCGACCTTGATCTTGAGGCGCGCATCGACGCTGATGCGCTCGGTGACGACGTTCAACAGCTCAAGGATTTGGCCTCCGAAGCCCCGGTCATCCGGCTCGTGAGCCTTCTGATCACGAACGCGCTCGAAGCCCGTGCCTCGGACATTCACATCGAACCGTTTGAGAATCGCCTGGTGATTCGCAACCGCGTTGATGGCGTGTTGCACGAGATCGAATCGCCGCCGAAGCGCCTCGCTGCCGCCGTGATTTCGCGTATCAAAATCATGGCGAATCTCGACATCGCCGAACGCCGCCTGCCGCAGGACGGCCGCATTCGCTTACGTATTCAGGGCAAGGACATAGACCTTCGCGTCTCCACCGTGCCGACCATGCACGGCGAGAGTGTGGTGATGCGTATTCTGGACAAGAGTGGTGTCCAGCTTAACTTTGAGAAGCTCGGGTTCGCGCCGGACATCCTCGCAAAGTTTAAGGAGGCGCTGGCACAGCCAAATGGCATTTTGCTCGTCACCGGCCCGACCGGTAGCGGCAAAACCACGACGCTCTACACCGCGCTCGACGAGTTGAATCAGCCGGACGTGAAGATTCTGACGGTGGAGGACCCGGTCGAATACCAAATGGCCGGCATCAATCAGATTCAGGTGAAGCCGCAGATTGATTTGACCTTTGCCAGCGCGCTGCGCTCCATCGTGCGGCAGGATCCCGACATCATCATGATCGGCGAGATTCGCGATCTGGAGACAGCAGAAATCGCCGTACAGGCCGCGCTAACAGGCCATCTCGTGCTCTCCACGCTGCACACTAACGATGCGCCCGCCACCGTCAGCCGCTTGATGGACATGGGCGTCGACGACTACCTGCTCACCAGCACGCTGGTAGGCGTGCTGGCGCAACGTCTGGTGCGAACGCTTTGTACGCATTGCCGCGAACCGCACACGCTCGAAGCGGATGTCGCGCGCGAGATTGGCCTGCCGCGAGTGGGTGCCACGGAGCGGCCTACGATTTACAGGGCCGTGGGCTGCAAGGAATGCAGCGGCACCGGCTTCACCGGAAGGATGTGTATCGCTGAGATGATGCCTTTGTCGGAGCCGATTCGTCGCCTCATCATGCAAAAGGCAAACGCCAGTGACTTGCGCCGCGAAGCGCTAGCTGAGGGCATGTTGCCGATGTATGACGATGGTTTGCGCAAAGTGCTTGCGGGCACAACGACCCTCGAAGAAGTTCTTCGCGCCACGCGCGAAGGCTAGGGCAAGTTTCCATGGCGCTCTTCGCATTCGATGCCGTTCGACAATCCGGCGACCCGGTCTCCGCCCAGCTGGAAGCGGCTTCCGAGGCAGAGGCCGTGGAGCGAGTGCGTGAGCAGGGGCTCATCCTGCTGCGTATTCAGACGGCCGCTGCTGCTGCGATCACTTCGCATGAAAGAAAAATGGGCACCTTTGCGCGACTGTTTGCGTCGCGCAAAGTCACTCGCGATCAAGTCGTTGCTTTCACCCGCGATTTGGCGAATTTGATCTCAGCTGGCCTGCCGCTCGATCGAGCGTTTGAGCTGTTGGTTGGCCTCGCTGATTCGGGACCACAGGCCGCGCTTTTGCAGGATTTGCGGGATCGTGTGCGTGGCGGGCAGGCCTTGTCACAGGCGCTGACCGAGCATCCGAAGCAATTTGACCGGCTTTTCGTGAACATGGTGCGCGCGGGCGAGGCTAGCGGCACGCTCGGACCGGTGCTGGAGCGCATTTCCGAGTTTCAGGAACGAAGTGCCGAGTTGCGCTCGAGCGTGCAATCGGCCTTGCTATACCCAATCGTCCTTGTCGCTGTAGCGATTGTGGCGGTAATGACCATGATATTTTTTGTGGTGCCCAAGTTCGAAACGACGTTTCGCCAGTTTGGCAAGGCGCTGCCGCCCGCCACCGAGAATCTGCTCGCGATTTCGCACTGGTTTCGCGAAGATGGCTGGATGCTGCTAATCGCGGCGGCAGCGCTCTTCATCCTGATCCGGGGCCGTTTGCGCACGCCGGTCGGGCGGCTCAACTGGGATCGGCGCAAGCTTACTTTGCCGATCCTGGGCGATCTGTTTGCGAAGATTGAGGTGGCGCGCCTGGCGCGTACCCTGGGCACGCTTTTGGGTAATGGTGTGAGCCTGCTGCCAGCGCTCACTATCGTTAAAGATACCGTGGACAATCGCGCGCTTGCCAATTCGCTCGAAGGCGTTCTCGTGCGTCTGAAGGCAGGGCAAGGCTTCGCGCGCCCCCTGATGGAAACCGGGCTCTATCCGAAGCTCGCCGTTCACATGGTCGCGGTGGGCGAGGAAACTGGCAAACTGGATTTGATGCTGCTTAAAGTCGCCCAGGTGTATGACCTCGAGGTCAACACCACGCTTAAACGAGCGTTGGGCTTGCTGGAGCCGGTTTTGATCCTGACCCTTGCGGTGGTCGTCGGCGGCATTATTTTTGCGCTGATGAGTGCTTTGCTTGGGCTTACGGAATTTAATGTGTAGGCGATGGTCGTATGAAAGACACCCAAGATTTGCTGACGACTTTTTCCTGAAATCAAGTCTGCATTTGGGCTACAGCCAGATTATTGCATAAGTCGATAATAGAACAAATCGCGCATTGGCCCATTTACAATGGCGCATTGACGGAAAAGCTACTATGGTGACGGCACCGCTAAATGGTCGAACATTGACCCGTGGTGACTGCGAATGGATGAGAAAACTATGAAAACAAAATTTAACAAGCAGCCTGCGCAGCGCATGCAAGTCACGCACCGAACGCAACGTGCTCAACTTGGCTTCACGCTCATGGAATTGCTCGCCGTGATCGTCATCATTGGTGTGCTCATGGCCACCATCGGCAGCCGCTTCATGGGTCAATCCGAGAAGGCTAAAGCTAACGCTGCCAAGATTGAAATGGGCCAGATGTTGCAATCGCTCGATCTGTTCAAGCTTGAAGTCGGGCGTTACCCGAGCGCGCAGGAAGGTCTCGACGGTTTGTTGAAAAACCCCGGCGGTCTGGCCAACTGGAGTGGCCCGTACCTGCGCAAGGACAATATTAAGGATCCGTGGGGCAACGACTACAAATACTCGTCGCCCGGCCCGAACAACACACCATTTGAGGTCAAGTCGCTTGGGGCAGATGGCAAAGAAGGTGGCGAAGGCGAGAACGCCGACATCACCAAGAGCTAACACGCTAACACGCTAACGCGCTCGCGGCGAACCTGACTCGTACCGATCATGCTGACCCCGAACTCCGCTTTGACGCGCATGCGGACTCTGGGGCATATCTCGTCTAGCTGGCGGACAGCGGGCTTCACGATGCTCGAATTGCTGGTGGTGATCGTGATTATCGGTGTGCTCGCCGCGTTGTCGCCACCGATTTTTTCTTCGGGTGTCACCGCTGCCCAGCATCGTGCCCTGGCAAGAGCGATTGCGCAGGAATTGCGGTTCGCGCGCAGCGAGGCCATTGCTAATCGAACCGATGTCGGCGTCGAGTTCAATCTGACGGATCGCACCTATCAACTGCCTGGTGGCAAACGTCGCGGCAAGTGGCCCGAAGGTGTGTCGCTTGAACTGGTCACCACCGCCGCCGAAACCATCGACGAGAAACACGCGACGGTACGTTTTTATGCCGACGGTGGCTCTACGGGCGGGCGGGTGACGGTGAAATATAAAGAACGCGAATTTCGTATCGACATCGGTTGGCTCACGGGCCGCATTGCGATTGAAGAAGCATGACATCGCGCCCTGAGCATTCTCGCCAAAGCGGCTTTACGCTGCTGGAGGTGATCGTCGCCGTGGTGATCGCTGCGCTTTGTTTGTCGGCGCTGTCGCAGGTCTTTGCCACAGGCGTGCGATCGGCTTCCGCCACGAGCGACTACATGCGCGCGATGACATTAGCGCAGGGCCTGCTCGCGGGTGCCGGCATCGAGAAGCCCTTGTCCGACGGCAGCGAATCCGGGGTGTCGAGCGATGGCCGTTTGCAGTGGTCGTTAACGGTGGCGACAGAGCCCGTCGAAGACGGCGATGGGCTCATCAAGCCACCCCTTGAATTGAAACGTCTCGTGGCTCGCGTCGCTGTCAATAATCCCGGTGATTTGCCCGGCGCGAAACAACGCAATGTTGAAATCACCACGCTGCAGGCTGTGCCGCGTCAGACGCTATGAATCATGCTCGACGACATCGCGGGTTCACGTTGATCGAGCTAATCGCGGCGATTACGCTACTCGCAGTGCTCACGACGATTCTCATGGGAACTGTGCGCGGTGCCGAACGCAGCACGAGCGCCGCGAACGACGCGGTGGAGCGCACCGAACAATACGCCCGCACACAAGCTTTTTTACGCGAGCATATTTCCGGAGTGCTGCCGATGCGCTGGCGGCGCGAAATTTCGCAGCCGCTCAAATTCAACGGCAAGTCGTCGAACCTCACCTACTTCGCCCCCGTTACGTCGCAAATCGCCGAGGGTGGGGTCATGTGGTGGCAGCTGGCGGTCGCGAAGTCGGCGCAAAAAAGCCAGCTCGTATTGCGTCGCCAGGCAGCTGATCCCGACGAGAAGACAGTTCCCGATTTGAGCGCTGCGGAAGCGATCGTTCTCGCCGACAACATCGACGCAGTGTCAATCTCCTACTTTGATCCCGGAGACGATCCGCTCAACAATCCCGATGCGGGAACATGGATCGACTCGTGGGATGAGAATGCACGTATGCCATCGATCATCGCCATTCGCGTGAAGGAGGCGGGCGATAGGCGCTGGCCCGATCTCTACATTCCGGTCAAGCTCTCACAAGCGCTGGGGTGTAACTTTGACTATCAGCGTCAGCGTTGCGTCATTCAGACGGGTATGAATCGATGAGTTGCCAGCGGCAAAGTCGCGGGCTTACCCGTCAAGGCACGTCTAGCAATTCGTTTTTCGGGATGAAGCGCCGAATTTGGCAACATCGGTGGGGAGCGAAGCAACCTTCATTACCGCCTTGGTACATGAGGATTGCAAGCACCCCACAACGAAGCAATTCGCCCGAACAACGGATTTATCGTAGTGCCCATAAACAACAGGGAATCGCGCTCATCATGGTGCTGGGTCTGGTGATTTTCCTGACCGTCATCGCCCTGTCGTTTTCCGATGCTCAACGCGTCAGCACACAGGTCACCAGCAATGCACTCGCGTCCGCCAATGCGCAGGCCGCCGCCGATGGTGCTGTCAACCGCATGGTGTTCGAACTGTCGCGTCCACGTTCGGCGGACGCACAAATCGCACTGGCGCAGTGGAAAATTGATGGCGTTGTGCATCAATGGAGCGAGAATGGCGCGGTGATTGCTGTTTCGGCCAAAAGTGAGACTGCTAAAATCGACTTGAACTTTGCTTCCGAGCCCCTGCTCAAACGGGTGTTCACGTCTGTAGGAGCAACAGAAGAAGAAGCGGACGCGATTGTTGCGTCCATCAAAGACTGGACAGACGCCGATAATCTTAAAAGGCCCAACGGCGCAGAAGCCGACGATTATCGTGCCGCCGGCAAGAAGGTTTTGCCGACCAACGATTTTTTCATCGCGATCGAGGAACTTCAAAACGTGATCGGCATCAGCCCGAAACTCTATAACGCGGCAGCGCCCCTCTTGACAGTGCAATCGCGCTCGCCGGGAATTGATCCGCAAACGGCGTCACTTTCGGTACTGAGTCTGGTGCCCAACATCGATGTTGCGCAGGCGCAGGCGTGGATCGAAATTCGCGATCAGGCCTTGCGCGATGGTCAGCCAGTTCCACCGATTCCGTTCAGTAGCCCGTATTTCGCCTCCGGCACCAACGCCGTCCGCATTCGCGCGGATGTCGTCACGCCCTCAGGCGTCCGCGCGGCTCGTGAAGCCAGCATTCGCATGGGCGGTGTGGCACGCGGTCGCCCACAGTATTTTCTGTGGCAGCGCGGCTTCTCGACCGACACCCCCGCCAGTTTGACGCCGGCTCCTACAGCCGCAAAAGGAGTCGTGAGTGGCTGATTTGAACGCAACTCAATCTGCTGCGGGTCAGCAGTGGAGCCAGTTCGTGGGTTGGTGGAAGCAACAGTTATGGGAATGCATTCCTGCGGGCTGGCGCGCCAAAACTATTCAGGCGCGACGTCCTGCGATGTGGGCCCCGGTCACCGATCATGTCTGGGCTCCTGGCGCATCGGTGCTGGAGTCGCAAACGTTCACCAGTTCAGCACTGGCGCAGCGAGGCGGCCCCGTCACGTTGGTCGCGGGCGACGCCAACGGGTTTCGCCGGGTCGTTGAATTGCCGATCGCCGTGGCAGGTCGATTGCAGCAGGTTTTAGGTTTTGAACTTGATCGCCTCACACCACTGCGAGCGGCGGATCTGTACTACGACTTTCGTGTGCTTGAACGTGATGCCGCGGCCGGCAATTGCCGCGTAGAGGTTGTCGCCGTTCCGCGCGCCAGAGTAGCGCCGTGGCTCGCTGATGCGCAAACAAGAAACATTGAAGTCACGCGACTAATCCTCGCGGCGAATGACATCGATTCGACGTTGAATCTGCTAACGGCTTTGCAGACGGATAGTGACACGACCACCCGCTATTACTGGCTTAATACGGCCCTGTTGGCGCTGTGCGTAGCGCTCGTGATTGCCCTGATCGCGTTCCCGCTGTGGCAATTGCGCCAGCGCGTGCTTGATCTTCAGCCAGTCGAGGCATCGGCCAAGACGGATGCCGAAGCGGCGAGCATTTTGCAGCGCCAACTCGAAAAGCAGATCGGTGAATACAACCTTCCGCTCGCTCGCAAGCACGGCTCGCCGTTGGTCGTTCAGATCATTGATGATCTCAGCAAACGTTTGCCCGATGACACTTGGGCACAATCGTTCGAAATCAAGACGGTGCCCAACCAAAAAGACCAGAAGGAAAAAGTGCGCGAAGTCATCGTGCAAGGCGAAACCGGTAGCGGCGGCAAAATCTTGCAAATGTTTCAAGAGTCGCCTTTGCTGAAAGACCCAGTCTTGAAAGCCACCATGACGCGCGTCGCGCCGAACGCAGAACGCTTCCACGTTTCCGGCGAACTAGTAGCCGCTGAGTTGCCGAAGTCACTTTTGCTCTCAGATGCCTCGGCCGTCATGACCGTTCCTGGCGTGACCGTTGTACCCAGCGCGCCCGCTGGAGCGCCTGCGTCAGCGAAAGCCGCGCCCAGCGCGGCGACAGCCTCGCCATCGCCCGCGTCTACGGCCGCTTCGCCCGGCGCACCGTCGCCTTCCCCCGCGACGACAACGACAACGGAGCGACGTCCATGAACTGGACAGCAGGCATTCGTGGGCGACTACTCGCAGTGACGTTGCTGTTGCTCGTAATTAGTGCGACGGTGGCAGCGGTAGCCGTGCCAGCGTATGTGCTCTATCAGCGCTACGACGAAGCACAGACCGCAACGCAGGAGCGCATTGATCGCTATCGCCGTGTGTCGTCGCAGCGGGCAGATTATCAGCGCGCGCTCGACCTGCTCAAAGCACGCGAAAGCGCCCGATTTTTCCTCAAAAATTCCGCTCCGAATCTTGGTGGCTCGGAGTTAACTGATCTCGTTCGTCCCATGCTTGAGGCAAACGGTTCGCGATTGACCTCAATCCAGCCACCCACTGTGAAGGATGAGGCGGGCTTCCGGGTTTATTCATTGAGCGTGGGCTTTAATTCAACTCCGGCGTCGCTGCAAAAAACGCTGTACGCGATTGAAACCTCGATCCCGTACCTTTTTATTGAGAACCTGACCTTAAGGGCAACGGTGCCACGCGGCTACAAACCACCACCCAATCAGGAGCCAGAAGTCTCAGCCACCATGGAAGTGCAGGCTTATGGGCCGAAAGACGTAGCGCGTAGTCCGCGCGTGCCCGCAGCCGCTGGCGCGAATTCCAACGCTACCGGAGGCAAAGGATGAGCGCTTTTTTCACGCTTCGGAACGCCTTGATTGCTCTGGTTGTCTCGCTCGCCGTGGCGCTCGGGTTCGAGACCGATTGGAGCTCGGCACTGACGGCACCAACTGTGTCGTTGCATCCAGTTAATCCCAGACAGGACGCGGCCGGTGTGCTGCCCGATTTCAAATTGAGCGGCGATTCCAGCGCTTATGGCCAAATCGCCGAACACCCGTTGTTGAGCCCAACCCGTAAACCGGCTCCCACGCAAGCCTTAGCCCTAGCCCCTGAGTCGCCGAAACCCCTGATCCGCCGCGATCTCTACCAGCTCATCGGTGTGGCCGATCTCGGTGACACCAGAATTGGTCAGGTGCGCGAAATTGCCACTGGTCGCGTGCAAAGTGTCAGGCAGGGTCAATCGCTTCAGGAAATGCTGGTGAAGAACGTTGACTCTGGCAGCGTCACTCTCGCGTTTGCTAGCGAAAGCGACATTCTGGAGTTGCCCAAGTACACCGCGTCGGGCCGAGTCCCGCAACCGGCCCCGCCTCCGGCGCCCGTCGCGGCGGCAATGCCGCCGCCGCAACCAACTCCCGCAGCGATGTCAGCGTCGCCGCGAATGCGGACGACGCCGACGCCGACGCCGGCCGCGATACCTTCTCAGGCAACTGATAATGGAGGGGCGGCCGCAACTGTTTCGGCTCAAGTGGCCTCTATAATTGAGCGGCGCAGATTAGCTCGCGAACAACAGGGCCAACAAACGCCGCTGACGACGTCGGGCGCGCCCAGCGCACTTGGGCCCTCGCGCCCGCAGCAATAGCCATGCGTTTTGCGTGAAGTCAGTTTCCAGGTTCGTCGTTTATGCCGCAACAGTTTGCGGTAGCGGCAGGATTTTCGGCGCAGAGATCGTTGCCGCTTGTTGGCCATTCTCAGCGATCCGATGGCAGGATGGGCCTTGCATTACCTTGACGGATGACAACAGGTGAACGCGGCAATCGACTTTAGGGCGAACATGATGGATTGCGAGCGTTTATGCAAATATTGTTCGAACATAAAGAGCAGATCGGAAACACTTTGAAATACTCAGCGATGAATCAAATACCACTGGCGCAGGTGTTAGTTCGAGTGCAAACGGGCGCTTCGTGGGCTTTGCGGCAACGTTGGTGCGCCCGTGATTTGGGTTGGGCGCTCACTTCGGGTGCTGCTTTTTGTTTATTGCTGGTGGCTGGTTGTGCCAACACCCAGCCGGTTAACAACGCCTTATCGCCGCGCCTTCCGGCCAGCTCCCCCGCAACTGTTTCGAGTTTTCCGCTTGAGGCGGGCAACAGCGCACCCAAGATGCAACTGGTGCCATCGCTGAGCACCGTCGTCAAGCCTGGCACGGGGGTGTTGATGAACGCTGCACCCGATGCGAAGAAGAAAGACGAAGGCGGCACGCCAATTAGCCTATCGTTCGAAAACGGCGATATTCGCGAGATTGTGAAAAATATTCTTGGCGATCTGCTGGGACTCAATCTCATCATTGACCCCCGCGTACAGGGGACGATCACCATTCGAACCGCAAAACCGATTTCGCGCTCCGACATCATTCCCTTGCTTGAAACCGTGCTGCGCTCAAGTAACGCAGCCCTCGTACAGGATGGAGCTTATTGGCGCGTATTGCCTGCGACCGAAGCCGTTCGTGGGTTCGCGAAACCGCTTACAGTGGGCCAAAGTATCACCAACACCACGCGTGGAACTTCGGTCGTGGTGTATCCGGCCCAATTCGTAGGTGCCAAAGAGCTGATGCGCATCCTCGAGCCGTTCGCGCGTGATCCGGCCAGTACGTTACGAATTGATGAGCTGCGTAACTTTGTGTTCATGTCAGGCCCTCAGTCCGAAGTTGACCGCTTGATCGAAATCGCCGGCATGTTTGATATCAATCTGCTTGAAGGAATGTCCTTCGCATTGATCACGTTGCAAGGGTCGGATACCAAGACCGTGATGGCTGACTTCGAAAAGATCTTGGGCTCACAAAACAATCCGTTTGCCGGGCTGCTGCGCATCATTCCACTGGAACGGATGAACGCGCTCTTGATCGTCTCCGCACAAGCGCGCGTGGTTGAAGAAGCGCGCACGTGGATTGAACGCCTTGACGCTGGCGGCGGTGACGCTGGCAACGGACAAAAGCTTTTTGTTTATACGCTGCAATACACTCAGGCGGAAAAACTGCAACCAATACTTCAGGCCGCGATCTCCGGTCGTGGCACCATGATCGGCGCTGCTGCCACTGTTGCGCCAGGGCAAAGGCAAGTCAACCTGAGTGCACCAGTGAGCCCACTGGCGGGACAGTCGATCGTTCAGCCGGGCAACGCTTCTGTCAATGCAGCTGCAGCCAACCAACCGATGATTCCAAATACCAATCCGAACTTCGGGTCGGGCGTAGGCACTGCTGGACAACAGGGCGCGGCGCTTGCCCGCAACGCCACAATTGTGGCCGACAAGGATCGGAATTCGTTGCTTATCGTGGCCACCCAGTCCGAATTCAACGCGATTGAGTCAGTCATAAAAAAACTCGATGTTGCACCCAAGCAGGTTGCCATAGAAGTTCAAATCGCCGAGGTGAGTTTATCGGGCGATTTTCAGTTTGGGTTGCAATCGTACTTTCAGGGCAAACTGGGGAGCGACCAGAATCGGTTGACGTCCGAGAATGGCTTCGGATCGGTACTGGCGGCTGGATTCAGCTATACGTGGCGGAAGACTGACGCCATTCAGGCAATCCTCAACCTGTCTGAGGCAAAGAACAAGATCCGCACGATTTCCCAACCAACGCTGATCACCCTGGAAAATCAAAAAGCCAGTTTCAGCGCCGGTACCCAGATTTCAGTGCGCACACAAACCAGCACCACCACGGGCACAGTGACCTCCACCGACAGTTTCCAGTACATCAATACCGGCATCGACGTAAATGTCACCCCGCGCGTTAGTGGCAAAAACGTGTTCCTGGAAATCCAGCAGGACATCAGCGACGCTGGAGTTGCGGCATCGGGCAATCCCAACCCACCGATTATCAAGCGCTCGGCGTCCACCAACGTGATGGTTGCCTCGGGCGACACCATGATCATGGGTGGCCTTTTCCAGGAAGGTTCTCGCACTGCCAGTTCAGGGTTGCCACTGCTGTCAGGCATACCGGTTATTGGGGGGTTGTTTGGCTCCCAGCACTGGCAGTCGAATCGCACAGAGCTGGTTTTGCTGATTACGCCGAGGGTTCTTAGCAACGAAATTGAGACCCAGCAGACAGTAGACGAGATTCGCAAACGTATGAGCTCCATTGAGGACTTCGGCTCAACTGCCACTACTAAAAATCTGCCAACGTCCGCGGCAGACAAGCGAAAGCTGGCAGAGGAAATCCGTAACCTCGGCAAATCACTGACCATTCTTCCAACACCCAGCAGCCCATGATCCTGTTTGGCAGCCGATTAGCACCTGAGTTGGCAACTCCTACGCCGTATCCACCCACGGTCGCGTGTTCTTCCAAGTTTGGGCGGCGCCGTGTTGTATAGGCTTCTTTCGATGCGCTTGCTATGGGCGCTGGTGGCCGTTGCGCTGCTCGTTGGCGTGGGTGTTGAGGTGGCTTACGTTTCCGCCCCTCCCGAGGCGGGCGGAGCGGCCTCAAGACGCGCGTCCGGTGCCGCTAACGCGACCGGCATACTCCCCGACTTTGCCCTCCCATCGGGCGGCAGCGCTTATTCCCATATCGCGGACATGCCGTTATTCAGCCCCACGCGCAAGCCGGCTCCGACTCAAGTCATTGTCGTTGCACCCGAACCGGCCAAGCCTGCCATTCGACGCGGGCTTTACGAGCTGCTGGGGGTCGCCGACTGGGGGGGCGTGCGCGTTGCGCAAGTGCGCGAGGCCGCAACCCGGCGCACGAGCAGCGTTCGCGAAGGGGACACGCTGCAGGAAATGCAGGTGACGCGAGTTGATCGCGATCGCGCGGTGCTCACGTTTCAGGGCGAAACCGACGAAATTCGGATGCCGACGTTCACCGCTACGGGCCGCGTTCCGCAGCCTACTGCCCCCGCTTCAGTGCTCGCTTCAGTGCTCGCTTCAGTACCCGCTACTGCGCCGCCACCGGTCGTGCCAGCCGGTGCTACTCCTGCTCCTGCAACCATGCCAGCGTCCCCCCCGCCATCGGTCGTCGCACAGGCGGCACCTGGGGCGGTGGCGTCTGAAGACGAAATCAGGCGTGCAGAGGCCGCGTTTGCCGCAAACCCGAACAACTGGAACCGCTCGCGTCTGGAATCCGCTCGTGGGCGATTCGGGAGGTAGATCCACCCGCCCGGCCGGTAACGGCAAACCGGCCGTGCAGGACACCCACGAATTTACTCGTAGTCAAACAGCGCTACCCAACTTTTTTTTGCCGGACTCGTCATTATGGTTTCGTGTTCTTGCAATCACTGCCTATTCGCGCAAAAAAACGCAGCGGGCGCGGGCCGAATGTACGGCGTAGCGCATTCGCTGCGAAACGTTTAACCTGCACAGGTTTATGGTCGCCTTTATGATCCAGACAGAATCTGTTCGCGAACGGCGGCGGTCGCAGGTTGCCGGATCTTTGAGGAAGGGCATCTTAATGTCATCCTGGGCATGGCGAAGGATCAGTTCGCATGCGAAGCCGGTTGTAAGTCAGTGAAATCATCGCATAACGCCTGATCCTTCGCTGGCGCTCAGGATGACACAGCAGATAAGTCCGCGCCTCGTTAGCGAAGCGCAGAACAAATCACAACCCCGGCGAAGGCCGGGGCCCACGCTAGGCGCAAGATGTTGCTTTCGCTGAGGTCGTGGAACTGGGGCACCAAAGGCAGGACTACAAATTTGACTTGTTTGGCGTTTCCTTATCTTGCGTCCCGGTTGACAATTTCGATTAGTCGCGTTTCTTAAGAACTTGCGCTTCTTCATGTAATAACCCCATCAACAAATTTATGACCATGAATTCTCATCACAGTATTGCTCACCCGATTCGCTCCGGTATCGAGGGCTCATTGCATCCCGGCAACGTGCCGCCTGCACCGCTACTTCGTCGCGCCGCAGCGCTTTTCGCATTAGTCGCCGTCGTCGGATGTGCCAGCGCACCGGCACCGGCACCGGCACCAGCGCCGGCACCGGCACCTGCGCCAGCGCCAGCTCCAGCGCC
>JAYUWL010000143.1:0-14409 GCA_043753585.1 Burkholderiales bacterium | reverse complement strand
GAAGTAGGCTGCGAGCAGAGTCAGGTCGGCTCCGCCGAATTGAGAGCTTGCCATTGACCGAAACAGAAGGCAGGGCAAGAAGAGGTTGAACACCAGTTCCGACAACGCCTTGACGCCGGCGGCATCAAGAATGCGGCGACCTGCGTAGTAACCGGCACCGACTACCAGGGCCGCTGGCAGGATGACCGAAATCGTTGCGAGCAACGCTAAACGCCCGTGTCGTCGCGACTGCGCGGCGGCGTCACCAGTAGTTTGTCGACGCGTTTGCCGTCCATGTCGACGACCTCGAGAGCGTAGTGTTCGTGCATCACGCGATCGGCCACGGCGGCGATTCGGCCCAACTCTGCCATTACGAAGCCTCCCAGCGTCCGATAATCGCCGTCGGCTTCCCCGGGGAAGATTGGCGCATCGGCAAACACTTCGCGGAATCGATCCAGCGTCATGGCACCATCGACGAACCAGGTGCCATCGGAGCGCCTGACAGCGTCGGAATTCGCGGCTTCGCCTTCATCGCCCAGGTCGCCGACGATGGCTTCCAGCAGGTCAGTCAACGTGATCAGGCCCAGCACTTCGCCGTGTTCATCCACAACAAACGCCATCGAATCGTGGGTGCGCTTGAAGGTTTCGAGAACCTCAAGTACGGTCACTGTCTCTGGCACGAACAACGGAGCCTTGCGCACGCGCTCGGGCATCAGTTTGCCGCTTTTCAGATAATGGGCCAGCAAGTCGCCGGAGTCGATGACGCCAATGACATTCGATACGTCATCTTTGACCACCGGATAGCGCGTGAAATCGCTCTGCTTCAACAATTCGAGCGTCACACCGGCGTCAGCTTCGGTGTCAATGATCACCATGTCAGCACGCGGCGTCATGATGCGATCCACCGTGTATTCGTCGAGGTTGAACACGCGGGAAACGATGCGGCTCTCACCGTGCTCGAACACGCCAGCGCTGGCGCCCTGGCGCATCAGACCCTTGATTTCTTCCTCGGTGATCGGAGGCTCGTCGACCTTGTTGCGACCGAAAGGCTTGACCAGAGCATCGGTGGTGAACGCAAGCATGCGCACTAGCGGTTTGGCCGCGCTTGCCAGCCACTGCATGGGCCGTGCGGCATGGCGCGCGATGGTTTCCGGGAACAAAAGGCCGATTCGTTTGGGAACCAGTTCGCCAAAAATGAGCGACACGATACCGATCGAGGCGATGACCGTAGCGGTGGCAACCTGCTTTCCGTAAACAGCGCCCCACGACCACTGCCTGAACCACTGCTCGAAGGATTCTGTAAACGCACTCTCGCCGAACGCACCCATCGCCAGTGTGACCAGCGTAATGCCTGTCTGCACCGTGGAGAGCAGGCGGGTGGGCTCAGAGGCGAGCAGCAGTGCAGCTTGGGCCCCCTTGTCACCCTGAATGGCGAATTGTTCGAGGCGAATTTTGCGGGCAGACACGAGCGCAATTTCGCTCATGGCAAACAGGCCATTCAGCAGAATGAGCCCAATCAGTAAAAGGACGTCCAATTAGGTGTGCGATGATCGCTGTGGAACATCGTTAAAGCAAAGCAAACGCTACTATACCCGACGGTTTCGCTAGCGCCCTCTGCAATTTATGTCAGCCCCACACCTGAAGACCAAACTCCCGCGCGTTGGCACCACCGTGTTCTCGGTGATGTCGGCACTTGCAACGCAATACGGCGCAATCAACCTGGGACAGGGATTCCCGGATTTTGAGTGCGATCCACGCCTGATTGACGCCGTGACCGAGGCGATGCGTGCGGGCGAGAACCAGTATCCGCTAATGACAGGCGTGCCTCTGCTGCGCGAACGCGTTGCCAACAAGATGGCGGCGATTCACGGCGTGCACTATGACTCGCAAACTGAGGTGACGATCACCTCCGGCGCGACGCAGGGCATTTTGTCGGCGATTCTGGCTGTTGTGCGGTCTGGCGACGAGGTCATTGTGCTCGAGCCCTGCTATGACAGCTACATCCCGAACATCGAGCTCGCGGGTGGTGTGGCTGTGCCGGTGAGGCTCAAGCCGATGACGTACGCGGTTGACTGGGAGGCGCTGTCTGCGGCGATCACGCCCCGGACCCGCGCCGTCATCGTTAACAGCCCGCACAACCCCAGCGGCCGGGTGTGGTCGGCCGATGATTGGGAGCGGCTGGCCGAGCTGATTGCCGCGCGCGAGATATGGGTTTTCTCCGATGAGGTGTACGAGCACATGGTGTTCGATGGGCAGGAGCACCTCAGCGCGGCGCGACATCCGCGCATTCGGGAACGGGCGTTCGTTATTTCGTCGTTTGGCAAGACTTTTCACGTCACAGGCTGGAAGATTGGCACCGTTTGTGCGCCGGCGGCATTGACCATTGAATTTCGTAAAGTGCATCAATACACGGTGTTTACTGCCAATAGCGCCATGCAGCATGGCATAGCAGCATATTTGGCGGATTCCGCGCCGTATTTGAATCTGCCCACCTTTTATCAGGCCAAGCGGGATCGTTTCGCTGCCGGCTTAATGTGCACATCGCTGCAACTGCTGCCCTGCGAAGGCAGCTATTTCCAGTGCGTGAGCTATGCCAATGTGCCGCTGCTGCGGAATCTCGCCGAGCGCGAATGCTGCGAATGGCTAACGCGCGAGATGGGGGTGACGCCGATACCCGTGACTGCTTTTTACTCCGCACCCGCAGAGCAAAAAATCATCCGTTTTTGTTTTGCCAAGCGGGACGCCACACTTGACGGAGCGATCGCCCGGCTGGCGGCACTCGGCTAGCCCCATGGACCGGGTATGCCCGCGCGCAAGCACGTCAAACCGGGTGAAACGATACACTCAGGTCTTTGCTTGGCACGGTTTAGTAAATCAATGAGTTCGCAAGGCGTGAATCAAAATACTTTTGGCCGAATGGTCGTTGTGGCTGGAAGCGCAGCGCTTGTGTCGCTATTGTCTGTTCTGGCGGGCTGCGGTGGATCAAGCTCGACACCCGCTGCCACGGTAAGCACGCTGGCTGCCGGTCCGGCGACTTTTTCTGCGTTTGGTAACAGCATTAACACCGTCACGATTACCGGCGGTACGGGACCCTACACAGTGCGTTCCAGCGACAGCGCGACCATTAGCGTGCCGACCACGGTGACCGGCGCGAGTCTGACCATCACCCCGAGAAATGTGTTGGCCAATTCCGTTGTCACGCTGACCGTGACTGACAAAGTGGGGGCGACCTCTGCGGTCACTGTTACCGTCGTGCCCGCAACGATTACGACTCCGGTAATTGCGGTCACGTCAGCCTCTGGCTCGACGTGTGCCGCTGAGAACAATGCTGCGGTCTCGGCGGCAACGCTGTGCGCTGGAGAAACAGGCAGCGCTTCAGTCATGGTGAAGGACGCTAACGGTGCGGTGCTCGCTAATCGCGAGGTTCGATTTGAGGTGCTGTCGTTCGGCGGAACGGTTGCGCCAAAGCCGGACAGCACTGTGTTTGCGCGGTTGGCAACAGTCACCACAGACGCGACTGGCAAGGCTACGGTAGCCCTTAAGGCCGACGTAGAGGCCGGCTCAGAAGCCGCGTTCCTGCGCGCAACTGACGTCGTCAGTACCCATCGCATTGATACCTGGTTTACCGTGTTGAAACAGACTAACGGCGCGTCAGTGCTCAACGTAGTACCTGCCACGGGTGGATTTACGTCTTTCTATCTCAACGAGTGCCCGCTGGTTCGCCGCGAGTACGGTATCAATGGCGGTAAGGCGCCGTACGCGGTGACTCTGCCTGCTGCTAATACGCTCGTGCTTAACGATGGCACTTCCAACGCCGTGCCCGGCGCAGGCATTACTGTTGCCAGGGCTGGCGCGCGATTTAATGTGCTGAGCACTGACGCGACCACCTGCACTTCCGCCGCGACGTCGCTGACTGTGACCGACGCGCTGGGCGCTACGACAACAGCCTCGTTTGTGTTGACTGCTGGCGCCGCCACCCGTCCTGCGGCAACGACTGATTTGACGCTTTCGCCGCCCAATCTCTCGATGGCAGCCGATCTGGTCAGCACTTATTGCTCGACCAGCAGCGCGCGCTATATCGTTACCGGCGGTGCAGCGCCTTATGTCGTGTCAACGTCGATCCCACAGATTGTGGCGACCATCAACAGCGCGGGCATAGTCGATGTGAGCTTTGTCTCTGACAGCAAGTGGAAGATGCTCAAGGCCCAGGTCGCGAGAATACTGGTGCTCGACGCCGCCGGAAAAGTCGTGACAGCGACTCTCGGCTGCAACTAATGTAGTGTTGCGCAATTGATGTGACTATCAAGAAAGATGGATTTGTTGTCGAATTTAGGCTAAAGCACACCAACAGTTACCTATTGCGAGCATTTGCAACGACGAGTCGGCGGAAGATACACGTTTTTAAGTTGCATCAAGAACGCAACACAACACCAGGGTTTGACGCGCATGGCGGGCTACACCCGCCATGTATCGGCGCGGTGCCGAAGCTCAATCCATCATCGTTTTGGCTCAGTGATAAATCCAATTTTCCTGATACCGGCCTTCTGAGCTTCCGCCAGGGCTTCGGCCACGCGTTCGTAGCGAACGGCCTTATCACCACGAATATGCAAATCAGGTTGTGGGCTCTTCGCTGCGCCTGATTTGAGAAGCGCGGGCAGTTCTGCAGCTTCAATTTTCTGTTCGTTCCAGAAGTACGCGCCATTGGCATTCACCGACAGGCGAATCGTTTCCGGCCTAGTGTTTCGCACGAAGTTGGTGGCGCGCGGCAAATCAATATTCACCGCGTGCTTCATCACGGGAACCGTGATGATGAAAATGATCAGCAGCACCAGCATGACGTCAACCAGCGGTGTCATGTTGATCTCATTCATCACGTCATCGATTTCTTCCATCGTTCCGAAAGCCATAGTTGTTCCTTAGGCTTTCTTTATCAAAACGACTGTCGCGGCGGGGCGCGGTTGCTGCACGCGAGCACCGGTCACGAAGTGAGCATGCAGGTCATGCGCAAAACTGCTCAGTTTTGCGAGAATCGATTTGTTGCCACGCACCAACGTGTTGTAGCCAAGCACCGCCGGAATCGCTACGGCGAGGCCCATCGCAGTCATGATGAGCGCTTCGCCAATCGGGCCGGCGACCTTATCAATGGTCGCCTCCCCGCTAGTCCCGATGGACAAGAGCGCGTGATAGATGCCCCAGACGGTACCAAACAGGCCCACGAACGGCGCGGTGGATCCGACTGATGCGAGGATGGCCAGACCCGATTGCAGCTTCGCGGTGAACTCATCCAGCGTGTTTTTGAGGCAGCGTATCACCCAGTCCGACAAATCGAGCGTGTCGTGCAATTGTGGTTTTGTGTTGCGATGATGTGCGGTGGCTTCGCGGCCTTCCAGCGCCAGTGCCCGCAGCGGGTTGTCGGTTTTCACGCCGAGCGCTTCGACGCCAGTCGCGAAGTCTTCGCTACGCCAGAACCCATTCGCGTTTTTCACGATTTTTTTGTAGCGCATGACGGCCAGCGCTCTGGTGATGATCACAATCCATGAAGCGAGCGACATGGCGAGCAGCATGACCGCTACAAAACGGGTGACAAAGTCACCCTGCGTCCACAGATTAATCAGGCCGAATTGCGATTCCATACAACTTACTCCAGAACAAAATTAATAGGGACGTTGAACCACATAGCCTCGGCCACTCCCGCGCGTTTGCCGGGCACGTAGCGCCATTTCATGACCGTGGTTGCGGCGGATTGATCGAGGCGATCAAAGCCGCTCGATTTACGAATTTGAGCTTTTTCCGGCGCGCCGTCGGCACCAATCAGGACGCGCATGACGACGCTGCCTTGTTCGTTGAGCTTTTTGCTCATCAACGGGTACGGTGGCTTCGGGTTCTGCAGATAGTCTGCGTCGCTTGACGGCAGTTCCACACGCGGTGGCGCAGGGGGGGCGGGTGGTGGCGCGGCCGGTGCCGGTGGCGCAGGTGTGGCGGGTGCAGCGATGGGCGGGGGTGGCTCGATGACGGCAACGGGTGCGTTAGGGCTGGGTGTGGGATCAGCGATAGCCCGCAACTGCGGTGCATGTGCAATGGTCGGTGGCTTCACCAGCGGTTTTGGTTCGGGCGGAGGAGGGGGCGGCGGCGCATCCTTCGGATGCGGCGGCTCAATGAATTCAGCAATCACCTCCGCTGGCACAACGAACTCCACCGTGCGACGCAAGAGACCGGTTTGCAATAGCCAGATCGCGATGACGTGAAACGCAGTCACCGAGATCGTCACGATCACGTTGCGGCTCAGCATTGGGGCGGGCGGGTCTTCTTCGAACGCTGTCATCGTTGACAAAGTGTCGTCATCCCCGGCTGCAAGCCGGGGATCCAGTCACGTGTAAATGGATAAATGTTGATCGTCTGGATTCCCGTCTTTGCAAGACGAGCATGACGCCAATTTGGAGTGTTGAATTGTGTGCAATGACGGATCACGTATCCGCCCACTGTCGCAGCAGGTTGTGATAAGTACCGGTCAGAGATATTGTGTCTTCGTTGTCGCCCAACTGATTGCGCAAGCGAATAATGGTGTTGTCGAGGTTAAACAGCAGTCGGCGCTGTTCGTCGCTCCGCACCATGCTCTCGATCCAGAAGAAACAGGCCAGTCGGTAGCCACGAGTGACCGGCGTGACCTGATGCAATGTCGTGCCGGGATAGATGACCGCACTTCCGGCTTTGAGCTTGACGCTTCGTGAGCCGCCTGTATCCTGAATTACCAGCTCACCGCCATCATATTCATCGGGTTCGGCGAGGAACAGCGTGCAGGAAATGTCGGTACGCACGCGCACCCTGGCATCCGGTGCAAAGCGGATGGCGTTGTCGACATGGTTGCCAAATGAATTCTCGGTGCCACCATAACGATTGACACGTGGCGGATACACGCGCTTTGGCAGCGTCGCGGAGAAGAACGTTGGGTTGCGATCCAGCCCTTGCAGCACAAAGCTGCGGATCGCGCGTCCGGCTTCGCTTTCATGTGGCAGTTGTTCGTTATTTTTGATGTCAGCAGCCTGTTTGCCTGCGCTGTCGCGACCGCCTTTCCAGTCGACGTCGGCAAGCACCGAGCGCACTTGTGACAGTTCGTCAGCGTTCAGTATGTTGGCGATAGTGAGAAGCATGGCGGCGGCTTTGCTATTCGTGTGAGCGTGCGTTGCCAGGGTGCGCACTTCGGCGCACCAGGTGTGCTTGCTCGCTAAAACTTCGCAGTAAAGTTGAGTTGATAAATGCGTCCTGCACCCGGGATGTAGTGCACGGTATAAAGCGCATCGGCGTAGAGTTTGTTGCTGACGTTGCTGACGTTTAACTTGAATCTGTAGTCATCGCTATAGGCGTATTCGGCCAGCAGATCACCCGTAATGAAGCTCGGCGCAGACCAACCCGGATTCCGGTTTGGCGTCTGTTCGCTGCGAAAATTCAGACCGCCACCGACACGTATTTTTGGCGTGACTTGATACGTTGTCCAAACGGTGCCGCTGTGCTTGGGCGTCAATGACGAACGCGTGCCAGCGCCTTCGCCAACACCCGTCACGGAGCCAGGGGCGCCAGTATCAATCTTCGCGATAGGCGTGTAGGCGTACGAGCCATAGAGTTCCCAGTTTTGCGTGATGCGACCGGTCATGTCCAGTTCGAAGCCAGCGCTGTGCCGTTTTCCTGAGAGCAGGTTGGCGACCGCTGCGGAATCGGGGTCACGATTGCGTTCGTTGTTTTTGATCGAATAGAAGAAAGCAAAGCGCGTGGTGACCTGCTTGTCTGCCGTATCAATCTTGCCACCCACCTCGTAGTTAATACTGCCTTCGGGGGGCGTGTTGACGGTCTGGTTGTCGTATTGGTACGTATCGCCCGAGGTGTTGAATGACGTGCCGTATGAGAAGTGATACGACTGTGTTGGTGACGGCTGAAGTAACAGGCCAAAACGCTTGCTCCAGCGCGAATCACTGCGCTCGCGCACAATCGCCGGCGTTTGCCAATACGTGCCCTTGAAACTGTCATGACGCACGCCGAGCAAAATTTTCCAGGCGGGCGCGACTTCGATCAGGTTCTGTGCATAGATGCCGAACGCTTCCGCCTTGAATGAACGACCCACCGACAGCACGCGCAGCGTTTCGTCGACACCGGTTTCGTCGTCAGGTGTGCCCACGCGAGTGCGCGGTTTTGTCAACGCGGCGTTCGCATTCGCTGGCGTGACGGCGTTGAAATTCTTGAACCGCTCATTGGCGAAATCGACACCCGCAAGCACCGGGTTCTTCTTGCCAAATGCTGCGAACTTAGTGCTCCAGTCACTCTGGCCATACAGCGTATCCATCTGCTGGATTTTGTTGTTGGTACCGCGAGTCAAAACAGTGGCGTCGCTGATGTTGTCGGTGAAGACAGCGGCCGGATTGGCAGGCGTGCCTGTTATACCCGCAAAACGAATTGCACTGGCAAGCTGGTCGCGGTTGTAATGGCCGGGACGAATCACTGTTTTTAGTTCGGCATCCGCATCGAAGCGATGCGTGTGGCTAAACGTGACGTAATTAGCCGCGCCATGGTTATAGTCGCTGTTCGCGCCGTAGTAACGGCTTGGGTCGACATTCACAAGTGTTGTCTGCGCCAGTTCCGCGGCGTTAGCGGTGGTTTCGCCAGGGCGAACGCGAACCCACGGAATGCCGTAGTTCACACCATTCTCATTGTCGATTGTGTAAACGCCGACGAGGAACTCGTCCTTTTCGCCAATGCCCCAGCGGAATTCGGCTGCGACGCCGGTTTTGCGAATGCTGCTACCGCTGCCGTTGTTGTCGGCTTGCGTACCCATCATGATGATGCGAAAGGCAGAAGACTCGCCTGTTTTGGCGTTGATGTCACCCACGACGCGGCCATAGTTGTGATTGCCGATGGTCAGAGAAACGCTTTTCTCGTCGACCAGACGTGGCAGCTTGTTGACCTGATTGACCACACCACCGGTCGAGCCACGACCAAACAACATGGATGCCGACCCGCGCAGCAATTCAATCCGGTCATTGTTAAACGTGTCACGGTCATAGAAGGCGGGATCGCGAATGCCGTCGGCAAAAATGTCACCGGTTGCAGCGAGTGAAAAGCCTCGCAAACGAATGTCTTCTTCGCCGCCTTCAGCCGCGAGAAAGGTCACGCCAGCGGCGCTGTGCAGCGCCGCTTTAAGCGTGTCGATATTGCGATCCGTAATCAATTTTTCGGTGATGACCGTGACCGACTGCGGCACGTCGCGCAAATCCTGATTGCCTTTGCCGATGTTGGTCGTCGTGGCGCGAAGAGCGTCCCTGCCTTCGGCGACTTCTGTTGTTTCTTTGACGATAACCGTTTTCAGCGTCTTGCCGTCCTGGTTGGCGGCCGGGTGCGTCGGTGCAGGCGCGGGGTCAGTTGCGGCTTGCCCCCATGTGTTCGTCGAAACGGCAAGCATCAGCGCGGCTACCGGCAACAGCGCAACATTGTGACCAGATGTGCCGGTCGGCACTGCCTGTAGGTGCTTCGAGCGCTCGGAGCTTGAAGAGTTGGCGCCACAGCGCAGGATCGTATCTGACACAGGAGTTCTCCAGTCGTACCCGGCTCGTCATGAAATTGAGAGTAGGGCGGGGTTTCAACTGGCTGGCTGTGGCCACACACCATGCAGGACTGCACGGGTGTGGTGGATTGGCTTGCCGCAAATCAATTTCGATTATTGTAAGCGAAATGCGAATGAGTCGCAATAACTTTTCAGGAAGTAAAAAAGCCACCGTGATTTGGTGGCTTTTGGTGTTGCACACAACGTGTGCGCGACCTTCAACTGGGCGAGCCGTCCTTCGACGCTACGCAGCTTTCTTGACGTAGGCGCTGCACCAGCCCTTCGTAGCAACTTGTTTTCCAGCGAACAGCGGGCATCCGCCTGCCGCATCGGCTGCTTTGCCTACAAAAATCGCGCAGTTGCCGCAATTTTGTGCATTGTCATGCTTAGGAAATTTCTTTTTGTCTGTTTTGGTGGTGTCCGCTACATAAGCCAAAGCAACAGCGGTGGCGTCTTTCTCGTCGACCATGGCGGGCTTGGCGGGCTTGGCTTGAGCAAATAGCAGCGGGCTGCCTGCGATAGCCGCACCGGTAGCGACAGAACGGATGACGAATACGCGACGTGATGAATTCATGGATGCACTCCTGATTGTGGAAGGGCTCGAAACTCAGAACCCATACCGGCGATTATCTCATGAGTTTGTCGTAGACAAAGCCTCCGTTTCTGCTGAGGACCAAGGGCACGCTTAATTCGCGGCGATTGCCGCTTCGTGCTTCTCGGCTTCCATCCGCTCGCGCTCAATTGCGCGGTGGTACGCCGGTCGCGTCTTGAGTCGTTCGATGTAGGCAAGGCCCGCCTCGCCCACGCCTTCCAGCTTGGCCGAAAGCGCCCAGACCAGACAGTGAAACACCACAATATCCGCCATCGAAAACGCGTCACCAGCAACGAACGGCTGCACCACAAGCGCTTTCTCAATGGGTCGCAGACTGCGCTCCAACTGCCACACCGTGGTCGGCTCGAGCGCCGGCACGCGTTTGTCCTCGGGAAGCGCGAAGCGATGTTGTGCGACGGCCCACAGATGCGGCTCAATCTCGGTCACGGCGTAATACACCCAGCCATGAACTTGCGCACGAGCCACCGGATTTTCCGGAATCAGTTGCGCGTCGGGGAATTTATCGGCGACGTACTGAACGATCGCCATCGATTCGGTCAGCGTCATCGCGCCATCTTTCAGCACGGGAATCTTGCCCGCAGGGTTGATCGCTTTGAATGCGGGCGAGTGGCCTTCACCTTTCATCATCCAGACGCGCTGATATTCGTACTCGGCACCCGCCTCTTCAAGTGCCCACACGCAGCGCAGCGAGCGCGAATTTCGTGATCCGTAAAGCTTCATGCCATTCCTCCCGTTTTTCTTTGCGCCAAAGCTGACGGCGCGGTCTTGGGCACCAGCTCATTGGCCACTAGCGCCACGAGCACAATGGCACCGCCCGCGAGTGTAGAACCGGCGGGCACTTCACCGGCGCCAAGCCAGGACCAGAGCGGCCCCATCAATACTTCAAGCAATCCCAGTAGCGCGACCTCAGGCGCGGATAAATGCGCACTCGCACGCACCATCATCACGCAGGGAATTCCCAATTGAAAAATGCCCAGAATCGCAAGTAACAACACGTCCTTGCCGCTCGCTGCAAACGGCAACGACAGCGGCAACGTGAACGCGCAGGAGATCAGCCCGCCGATCAATACCGCCGGAGCTAAATCAGCGTGTGCGCCGGTTTTTTTGAGCGTGACGATATTGATGCCCGAGGCAACTGGCACACCGAACGCGATCAACATGCCGAGCAACGCGCCTTGTCCGCCCTCTGCCTGATTGGCGAACATGATGATCATGCCGACCAGCGCGGCACCAATCGCGAGCCAGGTGCGCGTTGTGATGGGTGACTTCAACACGGCCCAGGCGAGAATCGTCGCGAAGAGGGGAGAGAGCGAGTTGACGATCAACGTGTTGGCAGTAGTCGTCAAAGTGAGCGCGATCATGAAACACGTGAACATCACCGCCCACATGAGCCCCGAGATTGCTCCGCCGTTGCCACTCGCTCGAACATAGGCGACGGTGCCCGCCACGCCACGCGCATACACAAACCACACGACGAGGGTCAGCGCGCAAAAGAAGCTGCGCCAGAAGGTGACTTCAAAGCTTTTCGCGCTATCAAGATGGCGGGTGAAAACTCCCGCGATGCTCCACAAAAATGTGGCGCCGATCATAAGCAAAATCGCGCGGCGGTGTTGGTGTGCTGTGGTCATGATTTACAGGGGATCGGTCTCATTAGTCACTTCCGGCACCGTCAGGCAACACATTGCTGCAATCAGCGTTAACAGCGCGCACGCGAACAGCGAACTGGCCGCGCCGAATCGCTCAATCAACACGCCACCCGCCCAGAGCCCTGAGCCAAGGCCAATCATGAACAGGGTCATGCTCCAGGTGAACGCCTCGGTCGAGTATTCAGCGGGCGATAGTTTGCCGAGCTGCAGCGCAAGCGCGGTAATCATCGGCCCCACCGCGAGCCCCATGAATGCGCAGGCAAGTGCAAACATTAAAGGCGTTTTTGCCAAAGCCATCAGCACCGAACCCGCCGCGATCCACAATCCCGATGCCAAAATTTGACGGTTAAGTGGCCACGAAAAGTGTCGCGTGCCATAGGCGAAACCGGTGAACGCGGAAGGGATGCTCATCGCTGCATAAAACCAGCCGACGTTGCTCGGTGCGCCACTCTCTTTTGCGAACGCTGGCAGCGCTATTTCGTTTAAACCAATACCGACCGCAAAGAAAAATGACAGCACCAGCGCACGCCGAACCGCTGAAACCTTAAGCGGGCCGAGTAGATGGCGCTCAACGCCGCGCTCCACCTCGCCCCACCGATGGAGCGCCCCGGAGCGAGAGAAGTGCCACACGCCGAGCGCCACGCACGCCGCCGAGCCCACCACCGCAAACGCCGCTGTCCCTGCCAGCACCGCAAGGCTCACCAGAAACGGTCCGAGGATAAACGAGCACTCCATGATCACCGATTCCACCGCAAACGCAGACTGCTTTTGCGAATCTGGCATAGCGGACTTTCTGTACATGGCGCGGATCGTCATAGACACCGGCGGAAACACCGCACCGGCCAGAAAAGCCGATCCCAACACCAATGGAAGCGCTGCCTGACTAACCACCGAAAACACCAGAAAACACAGCGCTAGCGCATGCAAAATCGCCAGCGGCATCATCACCGACTTCGGGCCGTTCTGATCGACAAAACGCCCAATAATCGGTGCCTGAATCGCCAGCGCCAGCATGTAAGCGGCCGACACCATGCCCGCAACCGCGAATGATTGGTACTTTGAATGCACCATCAGAGTCACGCCGAGCGCATTCATGCCAATTGGCATACGTGGCAACACAGAAGAGAGAATGATCCCGCGAAGCTCGCGGTCCGCGAACAGCATGCGGTAGGGGGCTAGATTGAGCAAAACGACAACAAAGATGAAATGAGCAGCTTTTCAATGAAAGCCATTGGGAATAGGGGCTAGACGCGCAAAAAACGATTTATCGATTAGTCAATAAATTCGTCACAAGCCCATATACATTAAGCGTTGTAAAGATAAGCTGTTGATGTGAAACGAACTTCGGGGCATGGAGTTTTCCACCCTCGCGCGGTCGTAGATTTGTCCGTGGATCAGGTCTTCCGAGTAGAGCGTTGTAGCGCTTTGGCGGACGCGATCACCGCCGCATCGCGATCGCTCACCAGATAGCGCTGAAGCAGCGCCATAGCCTGCCATAAGAGCGCCTGTGTCATGTCAAAAGAGCACCCTAACTTGTAGATATTCTCATATCCTGTGAAATATTGGGTTACCGGAGCCGTATCGCGGCACGCTGTCGCGGGAGGTCGACTCGCGCAGTGGCAGATCTGCCGCGTTCATCTCCGTGTTCCTGGCAATTGGCGTCGACATCCATCACTTACGCATTCACGACCCCTCCAAAGCACACCTCTATTTTGAGTCACCGCACCGACACGAAAAAAAGCCGCTGACTTAGCCGCGAGCACTTGCGGGGCCCGAACACACCAATGAGTGGAGCCCGCCGCGTTACACTGCCAGACAAGTTCACCTCTAGAGACTTCGCTGAATGTGGGACATCATCAAGGCGGCGGGCTGGCCCATTGTGCCGCTCATCTTTGTATCAATCGTTGCACTGGCGCTTATTATTGAGCGGTTGTGGTCGCTTCGACGCAGCCAGATCATTCCACCGGGGCTGGTCGATAAGGTCATCGCTGAATACCGCAAAAAAGGGCTGACTCAGGAACTGGTTGATCTAACCGCCGGTCAGGGACCGATGGGGCAAATTCTTGCAGCGGGGCTTGCCAACATCAAGGCGCCGCGTCCGGTGGTGAAAGAAGCGATTGAAGAAACTGGCAGCGTGGTCGGACACGGGCTTGAGAAGTACCTGAACGCGATCGGTACCATCGCGGCTGCGGCTCCGTTAATGGGCCTGTTGGGCACCATCATCGGAATGATCGAAATTTTTGGCAGCACCGGCTCTGCGGGCGTTGATCCAACCCGGCTCGCGAATGGTATTTCGGTCGCGCTGTACAACACGGCGATGGGTATCATCGTCGCCGTGCCTGCGCTGATGTTCTATCGCTATTTCCGGGGCAAGGTGGATGATCTTCTAATCGAGATGGAGCAGCAGGCGACGCGCTTGATGGATATCCTGCATGGAGATCGCGCCAGGTGAACTTCCGAAGAGGTCGCTTCCGCGAAGAGCCTGAAATCAACTTCATTCCGTTGATTGATGTGCTGCTGGTCGTGCTCATTTTCCTGATGGCGTCGACGACGTACAGCAAGTTCACCGAGTTGAAAATTTCGCT
>JAYUWL010000142.1:0-4793 GCA_043753585.1 Burkholderiales bacterium | reverse complement strand
ATCGCAATCGACTCTCCTGCTTTCACGCCGTCACGTTGCAAGCTTGCCGCGATGCGATCCATCAACGTATCGAGTTCGCCATACGTCAACGTGCGTCCCGAATTGCTCTCGGAAAGTGCCAGGCGATCTGGCGCGACTAACGCGTGAAGGTGAACGAGTTCGGCAACGCTGCCGAACTCTGCGCTGATTGCCAACTGAAAATCGTTCATGCTGCGCCGTTACTTCAATTCTGCGAGCGCCGTCTCGAACGCCGCTTTATCCGACAGCGTCAAACACTTAACGTCTGGCGCAATGCGCTTGACCATGCCCAGAAGCACCATACCAGGCCCGCATTCAACGATGTGGGTGACACCCTGCATGGCGAATTTTTCAATGGTTTCGATCCAGCGGACCGGCTTGAACAATTGCTCGGCGAGGACCAGGCGAATGCCTGCTGCGTCGCCTGCGACATCGACGGTTGCGTTGTGCAGCACGGCGATTTGGGGGGGCTGGAAATTGGCGCGATTTAGGGCGATGGCCATGGCCTCAGCCGCAGGCCGCATGAGTTCACAGTGGCTCGGCACGCTCATCGGCAACATGAGCGCGCGCTTGGCGCCCGCCTCCTTCGCAAGCAGGATGGCGCGTTCGACCGCAGTTCTGTGTCCTCCAATGACGATCTGGCCCGGTGCGTTCAGATTGCAGCAGGAAACGACCTCGCCCTGACTCGCTTTCTCACACACTTCGGCCAGAAGACCGGCTTCCATTCCGAGCACTGCCGCCATGCCGCCGATGCCAGTGGGAACTGCATCCTGCATCGCTTGCGCGCGGGCTTTGACAAGCCTCATGGCGGAGGCGAAATCGAGCGACTCAGAAGCGACGAGCGCCGCATACTCGCCGAGGCTATGCCCCGCGAGCAGCGCAGGTTTCGGCCCACCCGCCGCGAGCCACGCTGTCCACACCGCAACATCAGCAGCAAGCATCGCAGGCTGCGTATTGGTCGTGATATTGAGCGCTTCGCCGGGGCCATTGGCAATCAGCGCGGTGAGCGGCGCGCCGAGCGCAGCATCAGCCCCAGCCAGGGTTTCATCAATTTGTGCAAGTCCGGCGTAGCCCGCCATCATCCCCACCGACTGCGACCCCTGACCGGGAAAAACGAATGCTAGTTTCATATCAGCTTTCTGTGGAAAGCCCGGTTTTATTAGGGCTAACGCTTTATTTTTGCGATTATCGACTTA
The DNA here is from genome assembly GCA_043753585.1 of Burkholderiales bacterium. Lineage (GTDB taxonomy): Bacteria > Pseudomonadota > Gammaproteobacteria > Burkholderiales > Casimicrobiaceae > Casimicrobium. The sequence continues at coordinate 3,579 of JAYUWL010000142.1, read as the reverse complement.
TGGCGATTATTGGGTTCAGCCCACGTTAAATAAGCGCTTCAGCAAAGAGCTAATCGCTCAATCTGCCTTGAATGAAATGGGTAAGGAGGCGCACTATCGAGGCAAAAGCTCACCACCGTATCAGCGCGCTACCCCAGGTAAATCCACCACCCACGCCTACCGTCTGCACCAGGTCACCGGCCTTGATCCTGCCGTCACGAACGGCGGTATCGAGCGCCAGCGGAATCGATGCAGCGGAAGTGTTGCCCTGCCCCTGCACCGTCACAATCGTTTTCTCGGGCGCAACACCAAGCTTCTTGCCTGTGGCGTCGATGATGCGGGTGTTGGCTTGATGCGGAACCAGCCAGTCGATGTCAGACGCGGTCATGTTCGCCATCGCGAGCGTTTCGTTGCAGACCTCGGCCATCACATTGACCGCCATTTTAAAAACGGCTGGGCCATCCATATGGACATGCGGATCGCCGTAAACGACGCCGTTTCGCACATGACCGGGAACGTTCAGAATCGCCCGGCGGCTACCGTCGGAATGCAGCTTGGTGGCGAGGATGCCGGGCGTGTGTGACTGCGTGAGAACGACCGCACCGGAACCGTCACCAAACAGCACACAGGTGGCGCGGTCGTTCCAGTTCAGTATTCGAGAGTAGATCTCGGCACCAATGACCAGCGCGTTTTTGTAAGCACCCGTCGAAACCATTTTGTCGACGATGGACAGCGCGTAAACAAATCCGGAGCAAACGGCCTGAATGTCAAAAGCCACTGCGTTTTTAGCGCCAAGCTTGTCCTGCACGATGCACGCGGTACTTGGGAAAATGACGTCCGGCGTGGTCGTTGCGACCACGATCAAATCAATGTCCATCGCTGTCAGGCCCGCAGCTTTGAGTGCACGCTGCGCCGACACCAGAGCAAGGTCGCTTGTCTCCTCGCTATCCGCAGCAATGTGCCGGGCGCGAATGCCCGAGCGAGTGCGAATCCATTCGTCCGACGTGTCGACAATTTTCGACAAATCGTCATTGGTAAGGATTTTTTCCGGAAGGTAGCTTCCGGTCGAGATAATTTTGGTGAACACAGGCAACAGCTTCACAGCGGGGACACTGATTTAATCAGCAAATACGCCAATACAGAAACGCACGCCAAGAGAGTGCGAACAGACCTTAACTGCTGCCAACAGCGGCAGCGGACTGAGCAGAAGCCGCCATCGTATGGAACGCGGTGACTCGTTCGGTCAGCTCAGCAATGAGGTTGTGACGCGCTTCATCATCGGCGCGCTCGATCGCAGTGAGAAAACCGGCAACGTCCGCGCCGCCGTGACTCTTGACCACAATTCCGCGCAGCCCAAGGAGCGTTGCCCCGTTGTGTTGCGACGGATCAAGCCTGCCTTTGAAGCGCTTGAGTACCGGATAAGAAAACGCGGCCGCTGCTTTCGACAGCGGGGTTCGGGCGAATTCCTCGCGCAGCATCTGCGTCATCAACCGGGCGAGCCCCTCCGAGGACTTGAGTGCGACGTTGCCGACAAACCCGTCGCAGACAACGACGTCGACTTTGTCTGCGTAAATATCGGTGCCTTCGACATTTCCGACAAAATTCAGGTCAGTTGCACGGATGAGTTCGGCCGCGGCTTTGACGATCTCGTTTCCCTTGATGTCTTCCTCGCCGATATTCAAAAGACCCACCGAAGGACGCGCCTTTTGCGTCATCGTCGACGACAGTGCCGCGCCCATGATGGCGAATTGCAGCAGGTGTTCAGCAGTGCAGTCAACGTTGGCACCCAGATCCAACATCAGGGCCCCGTGATCGGCGTCCTTGCCGTTGCCTTTGAGCGAAGGCATGACTGAGGCAATCGCGGGGCGGTCAATACCGGGCAGGGTTTTCAGCACAAAGCGGGCGATGGCCATGAGCGCACCGGTATTGCCAGCACTGACGCATGCGTCAGCACGACCCTCTTTGACTGCGTTCAAGGCGAGGCGAAGGCTGGAATTTTTCTTGTTTTTGAGTGCCAGCGCCGGGGACTCATCCATGCCCACGACCTCAGTCGCAACGACATACGTGGCGCGGATTGCATCCGTGGCGGCAATCGTCTTTTTGCCAGCCGCCAGCGAAGACTCAAGGCCGACCAGCACCACATGCGCGTCGCGCCGTCTGGCGAGAAACAGGGCCGCGGCGGGCAGCGTCACCGCCGCGCCGTGATCGCCGCCGTCTACATCAATGGCAATGCGCATTGGTGCGGACAGTAAGTGGCTCGGCGACCGAAACTGTGTTTGGCAGGGACTAAAGCCGACTATTCGTCAGCTTTGGTCTGCACAACCTTGACGCCGCGGTAGAAACCGGTGGGGCTAATGTGGTGACGGCGATGTACTTCACCCGTCGTTGGCTCAACGCCCAGATTAGGCGCTGTGAGACCGTTGTGAGCGCGGTGCATGCCGCGTTTTGAAGGGGATTTTTTGTTTTGTTGAACGGCCATGATTGACTCCTAAATCGTACTTACACGTACTTGCGTAACTATAAAAACTGAGGCTAATTAAATTCGTGTGTGCGAGGCGCATCGGCTGCATCGCACGTCTGGCATCTCGGCACGTAGGGTATCGAGAGCAACAATTCATCTTCTACGAGCTCAAGTGCCGACGTTTTTTCATTCGCCTCAACGCACTCAAACGATTCATCTTCCCAACTCGCGAGCTCTGCGGCGTCCTGCGCGACGTGAATCACTGATCGCGAATCCACGGGCATTTCAAACTCCGCACCGCATGACTGACAAATCAATCCCACCGAACCCGCCACCGAGACCACGAAGCCAATGCGCCCGGAAGTTCTGGCCTCAAGGCATCGCACCGAGCCGGTCACCGCGTGAACAACCGCGTCGCCCTCGGTGGTTCGAGCCAGCATTTCGGCACTTAACGAACCCGCAATCTCATAACCCAACCGGGCAAATTGCGAGGCATTCTGGCGATGCTTCCAGTCAGCTTCGGTCTTCACTTTTTCAGGTTTTTGCGCGTCTTTGATGCTAATTTTGGCCTCCAGACGAGCAATTCACCGGATCCCCCCTCTGCCTGATGATCGGCGGTGCTATGCCTGACCCTCGTAACGACGAAAGCCCACGATTATAACTATTTCCACCTGACAGCGCTACTACACTTCAAGCTATATGACCTACCCGCTCATCCTCGCATCCACCTCCTGCTACCGCCGCGAACTGCTCGAGCGGCTGGCGATCCCGTTTTCAGTCGTTAAGCCAGACGTCGACGAGACGCAGCTTGAAGGCGAGTTGCCGCTGGCAAACTGCCGCCGATTGGCGCTCGAAAAGGCCAACGCCGTAGCCGCCGATCACCCGGATGCGATCGTCATCGGATCCGATCAGGTGTTAGACCTTGACGGTGAGGCATTGTCCAAACCGGGCGATTTCGCCGTTGCGCTGGCTCAGCTCAAGCGTTGTCAGGGCCGCACACTGGTGTGCTACACCGCCCTCTGCGTCGTTGCGCCGGGGCGTCCGATGCTGATTGACGTTGTGGCAACCGAAATCGTCTATCGAACTCTACCTGACTCGGCGCTTGTCGCCTACCTTGAACGCGAAAGGCCGTTCGACGC
>JAYUWL010000141.1:0-40406 GCA_043753585.1 Burkholderiales bacterium | reverse complement strand
ATCTCGCGACCGCCTGCGACTATCGCCTCGCCGCACCGTGCACCCGATTCCGCATGCCGGGCTGGCGCATGGGCCTGGCGCTCGGCACGCGGCGCACGGCGCAACGCGTCGGCGCAGAGCAGGCATTTGTGTTTTTGCGCGACGCTCTGGTCATCAACGCTGAGGTTGCGTTGGGGCAGCGGTTTATCACCGAGATTGCCGATCCTGTGACCTGGTCGCGACGCGTAGATGAGATCGCAGCGACCAATGCCAAACTGCCCGCTAAAGCGTACGAACAATTGAAACGCCTGCTGCAAACGGATACTGCGGAGGCAGACATGCGTGATCTGCACTCATCATTACTAGCCACACCACTCAAGCCGCGAATGCAGAATTACGTTGACTCGCGGAAATAGCCAATCGTCTTAAAGTCGATAGCTCTGATCGATATCGGCGAGATGGGAGAGCGCATCAATTGCACTACCTTTGCCGACGATCAGCACTTTGAATAATTCGCCCATCTCGGTGGGAGACAGTAATTTTTGAATTGCCCCGAGCGCTGTTGTACGTTCGACTTCGCTCGCAAACGCAGTATTTTCAAACCGCTGGAGCAAGCCTGCACGCAACAAAAATTGCGCTTGTGTGGCGTAGCAAATGACGCTCGAACCGCCGTCCACTGCGGCTTCCGCCATCGCTGTGAAATCTACATGCGCGGTGATGTCCTGCAGGCCAACTAGCGTTAGAGGATCAAAATGAACGCGATGCTGGTAGTGACAGGCTAGTGTTCCGGCGCTGCGATCAGCCACATAGTATTCGCGCTGCGGAAAGCCGTAATCTACGAAGCAGAGAGCGCCATCGACGAGGCGTTCCGCAAGCGTCGCAACCAGCGCTTCTGCTTCGAGATTGATCTCGCTCGTGTAGCCGTCAATCGGCGGGATTCGATGCTTCGCCGCGTCGAGTAGCGGGCCGGTGAGCAGCGGCTGCCATGACCAATCAAATGAGCCATTCGTTGTGCGCACGCACGCCTGTTCGTACTGCTCATTGCGGAAGCGGACAATCTGGCAGGGAACGGCGTCAAGCACCTCGTTAGCCAGCACAAGGCCGTCAATTTTTTCTGGCAAAGCGTCTAGCCAATTCACTGCACACCCCGCCAGCACCGCCTGCTGCCGTTCGCGCAAATCTGTGCTGATGTCGAGAATGTCGTATTGCGTCATGCCAGGCAACGCCTCCAGAAAATCTCGCGCCAATTTACCCGAACCAGCACCCAGTTCAAGAATGCGTTCCGCCCCCATTGTTGCGAACAAATCAGCCAACGCCGCGCCGAAAAAAGAAGACATCTCCGGCGCGGTTACGAAGTCGCCGTGAGCGCCCAGCTTCGTCGCTCCCGCCGCGTAATAGCCAAGCCCCGGTGCGTACAGCGCTGCCCGCATAAAATCAGCGAAAGAAATGGATGGCGGCTGTGAAGAATTATTTGACTGTAGTGCGGAGGCGATCAGGGCTTGAACATGCGCTTGAACACGGGTCCGGTGAGCATCGGCTTCGCGGGTCGGTGCTGGTAGACCAACTTTTATGGGAGCAGGCATATCGGTGGGGCATCCGGTCATGACAACCGCAGTAAATAGTCAGAATAGTCCAGTGACTTTGGTGACTGGAGCCAGCAAACGCGTTGGCGCGGCTATTGTGCAGCGCTTGCACCGCGAGGGCTGGCGCGTCGCAATCCATTATCGCGCATCGGCAGACGCGGCGGCTGCGCTGGCCGCGACGCTTAACGCGGTACGCGCCGAGAGTGCTGCGGTGTTCGCCGCCGATCTGCTTGATCTAAACGCGTTGCCGACGCTGATTGCTGATGTGGTCGCCAAATTTGGGCAACTCGACGCGCTCGTCAACAACGCATCGACGTTCTATCCTACCGCGATAGGCGCGGTGACCCTGGAACACTGGACGCAACTCATGGGCAGCAATCTGCAAGCGCCCTTGTTTTTGTCGCAAGCCGCTGCGCCGCATTTAAAGCGTACCAACGGTTCGATTGTGAACATCACAGATATACATGCGGAGCGACCGATGGCAGGGTACGTGGTCTACAACATTGCCAAGGCCGGACTGCGTGGGCTAACCGCTGCCCTGGCGCGGGATCTGGCACCTGAAATTCGGGTGAATGCAGTAGCTCCGGGCCCGATTGAGTGGCCGGACGACGGGCAAATTTCAGCTGCTGAGCGTGCACGGATTCTCGAGCATGTGCCCCTGAAGCGAGAGGGCGGCACCGCGCAAATCGCGGAAGCGGTGAAATATCTGGTGTGTGACGCTAACTATGTCACGGGACAGACCATCAATGTTGACGGCGGACGCAGTATCGCCATTTAGCGCAACTTTGCACTTTGATATGCAAAAAAGTGGTCAACCCTGTGTGACGTAGTCCGCACTGACGGGACGCCACATGTGCAGCTTGTCGAGATACCCGATCGACGTTTTAATGGCGCGGCTCTCGCGACCGAAGCTCTGGAAGCCCACCTTCGAATACAGGCGCAAGGCCGGCAAATTGTCGGCAGTGAGCGTGAGGTTGACGAGCTCGATGCCATTCATGCGACGGCATTCCGCCAGAGCTTCGTCCAGCAGCTTGCGACCGACGCCTTTGCTGGCATGGTCTTTCATAACGTACATGGCGGTTAACGATGTTTTGTGCCGTTCGCGAAGACGCTGATACGCCTCAATACGGACGCTGCCAATCAGCGAATCACTTGAATCAAACGCGCCCAGCGTGGCGCTCGTCGGATCCTGCAAACGTCGCGTCCACCATTCAACCTGCTTGGTCGCGCGTTCCTCGAAAGTCGACGTAAATGCCGTGTCGTGTTCGCTGTAGCCTCGCAGCATCAGCGCGCGGTAAATGCCACCGTCTGTTTTTGTCAGTCGCCTGACCGATATGCCTGCATCCATACCAGTAGCATAGTACAAAGCACCTCGCCGAATGGGCGGGCTACTCACCGGGCACATGCGAGGGTTGCCCTGGGCGTCCGGCCAAGGCTTCAGCGCTCGCCAGCTCGCGTTCACGGGCCCCGCGACCTTCTCGCGCGAAAAGCGTGTACGCTGTTGGCACCACAAACAGCGTGAGCACGGTGCCGAGCGTCATGCCGCCTACGATCACCCAGCCGATCACCTGCCGACTCTCGGCACCGGCGCCCACGGCGCGTGCGAGGGGCACAGCGCCCAGCACCATCGCGCCCGTGGTCATCAAAATGGGCCGCAGGCGAAGTACCGCCGCCTCGATGACGGCCTCGCGAATGCTTCGGCCCTGATCGCGCAACTGATTTGAAAACTCCACCAGCAGGATGCCATGCTTTGTGATCAAACCAACTAGCGTGACGATGCCGACCTTGCTGTAGATATTCCACGTGTTGTCGGTAAGTTGCAGCGCCAGAAACGCCCCCGCCATCGCAAGCGGAACAGAAAACAGGATGATCAGCGGGTCGACAAAACTTTCAAACTGCGCTGCGAGCACCAGATAGATAAAACCTATCGCCAACAGCAGCACCAACAGGAAGTCGCCCGCCGAATCACGGAACTCACGCGACTGTCCTGACAAGTCCGTTTGCACTGTTGATGGCAGCACACGCTTTGCGGCCTCATTCATGTAGGCCAGAGCTTCGCCCTGCGTGAAACCGGGCACGAGATTGGCGTTGACAGTTGCCGCACGCACGCGCTGGAAGTGAGCGATGCCGCGCGGGCTCACGCCTTCGCGCACGGTGACCAGATTTGACAATGGCACCATGTCGCCAGCGCGATTGCGCACGTTGATTTCGCTGATGCGCTCTGGCGTGTCGCGACCATCGCGCGCGACTTGCACAATCACGTCGTACTGCTCGCCATCCTGCTTGAAGCGGGTGACCTGACGCCCTCCCAACATCGTCTCAAGCGTGCGCCCCACGACGTCCACGTTGGCACCGACGTCAATTACCTTGTCCCGGTTAACGCGCACCCGCAGCTCCGGTGTGTTCATGCGCAAATCAGTGTCAATATTTACGAAACCGGGATTCTTTTGCATCTCGGCCTGCATACGCTGGATGAAGCCCTGCATTTGTTCGTACGGCACCGCCGCCAGCACCACGAACTCGATTGGCTTGGCGCGCGGACTCTGCCCCAGCGAACCTGGCTGCGACGGAAACGCCTGTACCCCGGCAATACCCTGAAACTTGGGAAACAACTCTTTGGCAACATCGGCCTGCGAGCGGGTGCGATCTTTCCAGTCTTTCAGGCGCAATATGACGGTACCGTCCGCGACGTTGGGAAAGCCGCCGTTGCCACCATAGGCCTGCATTTCTGGCAGGCCTTTATAAATGCCCTCGACCTGCTGGATGTACTTGACCAGATAGTCAGACGTGGAGCCCTCGGGCGCAGACACAAAGCCGAAGATCACACCGCGATCTTCTGTTGGCGAGAGCTCGGTCTTGATGTTCTTGAACAGCAACGCCGCCGTGCCCGCCACGATCAGCATCACCAGGATGATGATCAATCGGTTGTCCAGCGCCAGATTGAGCAATCGTTTGTAACCCTGCGTGAAAGCATTAAAGCCGCGCTCGATCCAGTTGTAGAGCTTCGAGTGCCTGGTCTCGCGTTTGAGCAACACCGAGCACATCATCGGCGACAGCGTGAGCGCCACAAAACCGGACACCACCACTGCGCCCGCCAGCGTCAATGCAAACTCAATAAACAGGCGACCGGTTCGACCCGTCGAAAACGCGAGTGGCGCGAATACTGCCGCCAGCGTCAGCGTCATGGCCACCACAGCGAAGCCGATTTCGCGAGTGCCGACCAGCGCTGCCTGCATCCGGCCCATGCCGTTTTCCATATGCCGATGAATGTTTTCGAGCACTACGATGGCGTCGTCGACGACTAGCCCAACGGCCAGTACCATCGCCAGTAGAGTCAGCGTGTTGACGGTGAAACCGAACGTGTACATGATGAAAAATGCACCCGTCAATGACACCGGAATGGTGACAAGCGGAATGATCGTTGCACGGAAGCTGCGCAGGAAAAAGAAGATCACCAGCGCGACCAGCACCACCGCCTCAAAGATGGTGGAGAACACCGCCTTGATCGACTCGGCGATGAAAACCGAGCTGTCATAGTTCAACTCAATCTTCATACCCTTCGGCAGCGACTCCTGAATCAGCGGCATCTCGGCGATGGCCGCTTTGGACAGCTCCAGCGGATTGCCTGTGGACTGACGGATAATTCCGAAGCCGACCGCCGTTTTGCCCATGAACCGCTGAAAACCGCGCTCTTCCGCCGCCGCGACTTCGACCTTGGCAACGTCGCGAATGCGAATCGGAAAGCCGCCTGATTGCGATATGGCGATTGCGCCAAATTCTTCCGGCGTCTGCAGATCAGTTTGCGCCAGCACGTTGAATTCGCGCAGGCGGCTCTCGATGCGGCCAGCTGGAATTTCCACGTTCTGCGAGCGCAGCGCGCTCTCGACGTCGGCGACCGTCAGTCGGAATGCTGCGAGTTTTGCTGGCTCAATGAAGATGCGCATCGACGTTCTACGTTCGCCAAATATTCGCAGATCAGCCGCACCCGGCAACACCAGCAAGCGTGGTTTGATCAGCCGATTGACGGTGTCGGAGAGCTGCAACTGGGTGTGCGTGTCCGAGGTCAGCGCAAACCACATCACCGGGAACGAATCGGCCTCCACTTTGGCGATCACCGGCTCGTCGGCGGCGTCTGGCAGCCGCGCACGCACGCGCGCAACCTTGTCACGCACCTCCGCCGCGCCGACATCCGGATCCTTGGAAATTTTGAAGGTAACTGTGATGTCGCTGCGTTCTGAGCGCGAATTCGAGGTGATAAGGCTTACGCCTTCGATGCCGGAGAGCGAATCCTCCAGAGTCTTTGTGATTTGCGACTCAATGACCTCAGGCGATGCGCCCTTGTACGTGGTGCTGACACTCACGATCGGCTCGTCGATCTTCGGGTATTCGCGAATCGACAGGCGCTGATAGCCGATGAGGCCTAGCAGCACCACCACGAGGGAGAGCACGGTGGCAAGTACCGGGCGTTTGATACAAAGATCGAAGAGATTCATGGTGTCCGCCTTAATGTTCTGGCGATCAGCTTATTCGCTGTAGCCCAAGCTGATGATGAGCTAGAGTCAAATTTTAGCTAGAGTCGACTATCAGGTTTTTTGTCGTCTTGCCCTGACCAAACAAGAGTTACGCGATAAAGCTGTCAGCCTTTTGCTGGAGCCGAGGGAACGACGACGGGCGGTGTGGCAGGCGCCTTGCCATCACCGCTTTTCGTCGAGCCCGCCACTCCGGGTCCGGTCGGAGTCGCCGCTGGAGCGCCCTGGCCGCCGACCGCGCGCACCGCCGCGCCGTCGCGTAGCTTTTGCCAGCCAGCCACCACGATCGTGTCGCCTGCGCCGATGCCCTCAATAATTTCCGCCTTGCCGTCGCGGCGCTGGCCGACTTCAACCTTGGTGCGGAGTGCGCGACCGTCGATGACTTTGTACATCACCTGATCTTCGCCCTGCATCGCCACGGCCTGCTCGGGAACCACAATCGTCTCGCCGCTGTCCGCTATGGTCAGGCGCACCCGTGCGAACATGCCGGGCTTGAAATCGCCGGAGCGATTGGGCATTTGTGCGCGCAGCACCAGCGCGCGTCCAGCAGTATCCAGCTGCGGATTCATGGCGTAAACGACGCCGCTGAACGTCTTGCCGGGCAGTGCATCGAGTGCAACCGTGAGCGTTTGTCCGACGCGAATTTTCGACTGGAAAATTTCGGGTACTTTGAAGTCGACCTTGATCGGATCGGTCTTCTCAAGATTGACGATGTCCTGCCCGTCTTTAACGTAATCGCCTACGCTTGCCGAGCGAAGGCCTACCGTGCCGGCGAAGGGTGATTTGACGACGAGCTTGGTGAGCTTGGCCTCGGCGAGCGACACCGTAGCATCGGCCACGCGCATCACGTTTTCGGCTTCGTCGCGTGCCTGCCCGGAGATAAAGTTCTTTTGCTGCAATTCGACAGCACGATCAAATTTTGCTTTACCCAGTTTCTGGTTTGCCCTGGCTTGCTCCAGCTCGGCGCGAGCGAGCGAATCATCCAGTTGCACCAGCAACTGACCAGCGCGCACGGACTGACCTTCCTTGAAATTAAGCGCTGTAATGCGGCCGGATTGTTCAGCGCGCACGATCACTGACTCATCCGAGCGCAGGCTTCCCACCGCAGTCACGCTTTTAGGCCAAGTCAATTTTTCCGGTTTGGCTAACTCGACCGCAACAGCTCCCGGGCCGCCCGGCCCAGCCTTCGGTGCAGCACCGGCAGCGCTTCCCGCTGGCGCTGACGGGCCACCTGAGGCTGACGGCGTCGCTTTGCCTGCGCCTCCGGCTTCGCCGGCCTTGCTGGCAGCTGTTGCGCCGGCTCCTGGCGCGACAGCAGTGGTGGCGGTCGTAGCCAGTGCAGCGGGCTTGAATAGCCCAAAGAAAAACATTCCGCCTGCGCCAAGCACCACCCCTAGCGCCGCGACAACGATGCCATAAATAGTCTTTTTCATGAATCTTGCTATGACGGTAATTGGCCTGATTATGCGTTGTCCGACAAGCGCAGCAGCAAGCCTGTTCCGTATCATTGACACATAGATCTTTAATCTGGGGTTCCCCACATGCGCCCGCAATTCCCTTTGATCGCCACTGTCTTATCCGCATTGAGTGCTTTCGCGCTGTCAGCGACAACCATTGCAATTCACGCCCAGAGCGCTTATCCGGTCAAACCGATCAGACTGATCGTGCCCTTTCCTGCGGGCGGCTCGGTCGACGTTACCTCTCGCGCGCTCGCGCAAAAGCTGTCGGAGCAATTAGGCCAACAAGTCATCGTCGATAACCGCCCCGGCGCGGGCGGAAATATCGGTATGGACGCTGTCGCCAAATCAAGCGCTGATGGTTATACGCTCGGCATGGGCGCGCTATCGACTCACGCCGTCAACCCGTCGCTCTACGCCAAAATGCCCTACGATGCTGTGAAGGATTTCGCGCCTATTTCGCTTGTGGTGGTGACGCCGAATGTGCTCGTGACCAACCCGCAGGCTCTGCCCGCCGCCGACGTCACGACCCTGATCGCCTATGCAAAATCAAGCGGTGGCAAAGTCAATTGCGCAAGCGGCAGCAACGGCAGTGCCGGGCACCTGGCATGTGAATTATTCAAATTGCAGACAGGGGCACCCATTACCCATGTGCCGTACAAGGGCGGCGGACCGGCGATGACTGATCTGCTTGGCGGTCAGGTGCAGATGATGTTCGACAACATGGCGTCAAGCGCACCGCAGATCAAAGTCGGCAAGCTAAGAGCGTTCGCCGTCACCACCCCCCAGCGCAGCGCCCTTGCGCCAGATCTACCTACAATGGCTGAAGTCGGGATCAAGGATTTCGACGTGTTCACCTGGTGGGGCCTGTTCGCGCCGACTGGCACGCCACCCGAGATCGTGAAACGACTCTCGGTAGAGACCGCAAAGGCGCTCGCCGCGCCCGACTTGCGGGGGAAGTGGCTCGCCAACGGCGCAGAGCCTTCCGCCAGCACGCCTGAGGAGTTCAAAGCCTTCATCGCTAAAGAGTTGCCGAAGTACGCGCGAATCGTCAAAGAAAGCGGTGCAAAGGTAGATTGACTTTAACGGGAAATCACAAAGTCGCTAAAAGCGATGCCCAATTTCACAATTTGCGAATAGAATTCATGCTGCTTATGAAGATTTCACCGCTACCTGTTGTTTTTGTTCGGTTTTTCGCCACCACGTTATCCGCGTTGGCGACCGCTACCGCTATTGCACAGGGCCCGAATCTTCTTTCCAGCGCCGCGCTGATTCTCGACGTCACTTCTGGCGAATCGATCTACGCCAAGAACGCGAACACGGTTACGCCCATCGCCAGCATCACCAAGCTGATGACCGCGATGATCGTGCTCGACGCCCAGCAAAACCTGGACCAGACGCTGTCGGTCGATATGAACGACCTGGATTACCTGAAAGCTAGCCGTTCACGGCTTTCGATTGGCAGCGAATTGTCGCGCCGTGAGATGTTGCAACTCGCGCTGATGTCCTCAGAAAACCGGGCTGCGAGTGCGTTGGGTCGTCACTTTCCGGGCGGGTTGAGCGCTGCGGTTGCTGCGATGAACGCCAAAGCAAAAGCGCTAGGTATGGCAAATACGCATTACGTCGACACCTCAGGTTTGTCTCCGGCGAACGTCTCCACGGCGCGTGATTTGGCGGTGCTCGTGCAAACAGCGCAACGCTACCCCTTGATCCGCCAATACAGCACGCAATCCGACCAGTACGTACAAATCCCGACGACCGGTCAGACGCTGCACTACAACAACTCCAACGCGCTGGTAAGATCCGACGGCTGGAACATCACGTTGCAGAAGACCGGGTTTATCCGTGAGGCGGGCCGCTGTGTTGTGATGCTCGCGCAGATCGCGCAGCGTCCGGTGGTGCTCGTACTCCTGGATTCAGCCGGCAAATTTTCACGCCTAGGCGACGCTAACCGCGTCAAAACATGGATGGAAACTGGTGCAGTTCTCGCGATTCCAAAGGCGAAAGCCGTGGTGCGCAAGGCCGTCAAGGGAAAGCGCGGCAAAATCGTTATCGTCAAGAAACGTAAACGGTAAACCAGACTCGGGCCGCTACTACAAAGCGCGTCGCGAAGTCTCCAGCAGCGCCTTTGCCAGGCTCGAAGTCGCAGCGCCCACCTCGTGCCCAGAAAGCATGCGCGCAATCTCTGCGTGACGCTCCTTTTTGCTCAATGCGTCGACGTGTGTCGTCGGGCTTTGCGTGTTATCGCGTGATACCGTGAAATGATGATCGGCATGCGCCGCGACCTGCGGCATATGTGTCACGCACAGCACCTGACGACGCGTGGCCAGAGTTTGCAGCTTGCGTCCCACCTGTGCCGCCACACGCCCACCAACGCCTACGTCCACCTCGTCAAACACCAGCGTCGGCACGGCAGCAGCATCTCCGCAGACCACCAGAATCGCGAGCGACAGGCGCGCCAACTCGCCGCCTGACGCCACTTTTGCCAGGGCTGCAAACGGCAAGCTCGCATGTGAGCGAAACGTAAATTCCACCGACTCAGCGCCCGTGGATTCGACTTTCGCGTGCGGGGCAAGCATTATTGAAAAGGCCGCATTCGGCAGCGCCAGATCGGGCAGCTCTCTGGTTGCTGCTGCCGCTAATTTTGTTGCTGCGGCGGCACGTCGCGCTGAAAGCTTCACCGTAGCGGCCGCCAGTGCTGAGTCTGCGGCAACGCATTCCCGCTCCAGTGCAGCGATGTCCTGCGCCGCCGCCAGCGCGGTCAACTTGTCTTCAAGACTTTGCCAGTGCGCAGCCAATTCCTCGGGCCGCACACGCAGTTTTCGGGCGAGACCAAACAGCGTCGACAAACGCGCCTCCGCCTGCTGCAAGCGTTCTGGATCGAGATTCAGTTTGCCGGCATAGTGGCGGAGCGTTTGCGCGGCTTCGTCAAGTTGCACCGCCGCCGATTCAACCAACAGCCGGGCTTCGGAGAGCGCAGGATCGATGCGTTCAGCTCCCGCCAAGGCACTGGTCAACGACGCCAGTGATTCCGCAACGCCGTCATCATCGGCAATCGCGGAACGGGCCGATTCCACGGTCTGCAACAACTCTTTGCTGTGACTCAAACGCGACTGCTCTTGCGTGACGGCAACCCACTCATCTGCGTTCAGTTTGGCGGAACGTAGTTCATGCAGATCAGCTTCCAGCGCGCTGCGCTCGCGGGCAATCGTGTCGGCAACCGTGCGAGCATGCGCCACCGCCTCACGCGATTGCGACGCATGGCGAAACGCTGCGCTCACCGCGGCTACATCCGCTTCGGCGCCAGCATAGCGATCAAGCAGCCGGCGCTGCGTCGCACCACGTAACAACGCCTGATGTTCATGCTGGGCGTGCAGCTCAAGCAATGTCGCACCCAGTTCGCGCATTTCCGTCACGGAAACAGGACGCCCGTTAATTTGCGCCCGGCTTTTGCCCGCCGCGTCAATCACACGGCGCAAAACTACATGATCATAGTCGGCCTCCGCTTGCGCAAACAGCCATGCGCGTGCTTCCGCATTAGTCGACAAATCAAATTCAGCTGTGATGTCCGCCTGCTTTTGGCCCGCACGAACGTTCGCGCTCTCGGCCCGCGAACCGAGTGCCAATCCAAGCGCATCAAGTACGATGGATTTACCCGCCCCAGTCTCGCCGGTTAACGCGATCATGCCCGACTCAAACTCGATATCGAGCCGATCAATGAGGACAAAGTTGCGTATGGAAAGCTGCTTCAGCATGTATGCAAAGCCCGTCTATCGCTTTATCGGAGCCAAACCCTCGGGCGTCTCCGTCCAGCCCAGCTTTTCGCGCAGCGTATGGTAATAGTCGTAATCGAGCGGATGCCACAGCCGCACCGTCGCGTCTGCTCGCTTGAGCACGACAGAATCGCCCTCGTTGAGCGGGATCACATGATGGCCGTCGATACTCGCCAGCGCCTCTCGCGCACGCGCTACGGTGATACGAATCACCGAGTCGTCGGCGACCACAATCGGTCGATTGGTCAGAGCATGCGGCGCGATCGGCACGATAGTGAAAGCATTCACAAAGGGGGCCATGATCGGGCCACCGGCTGATAGCGCGTACGCAGTCGAACCTGTCGGTGTCGCCACAATCACGCCGTCTGCACGAAATCCATACGCAAAGCGGTCATTGAGCGAAATTTCGAGATCGACCAGCGAAGTCGCACCGCCGCGATTCACCACCACGTCGTTCACGGCGAGGTATTCTGGCGAACCCGCAACCGAGCTCGTGGCGCTGAGAAGCACCCTTCGCTCCTCGCGATATTCACCAGCCAGCAGGCGCGGCAACGTTTCCGGCAAACTCGCCAGTGACAAATCGGTCAAAAACCCTAAACGGCCCTGATTCACGCCAATAATCGGAACGCCGTGTGCTGCCACCTGCCGTGCGACCGAAATGAACGTGCCGTCGCCGCCAAGCACGATGACGAGCCCGCAATTCGCGCCGACTTCGCCCATCGACACGGCAGGCGCGGCTGATCGCGCTGACTCGTCCAGTTCGGCTGCGCTGTTATCGTCAAGCACGGGGCTGTAGCCCAAGCCGCGCAGTCGCTCGATCAGGCCGACGACTGTGTCACTCAAATCGCGGGTAGTGTCGCGCACGCCGTCCCGCTGCGACGGGCGGACAGCAATAGCAACAGGGCAAGGAGGGAGCGCAGAAGGCATACACCGATTTAATCACACGCTGGCAGCTGGAAAAGTCACTTTGTCGGGCGCATCGGATCCAGGCGATGTGCTCGCGTTATTGCCAAAAACGCTCGCGTAACAGCGCGCACATCCCACTAGCTGCGCGCCCCGCGCCTCACGCAGCATTCCCAAAACGCGATCCTGGAGGCTCCACGTATTTACGAAGCTCCGACTGGCCCACGTCTTTACAATGGTTCGTATGCTCGACCCACGATCCCGAATTCTGCTGAAAGCGCTTGTTGAGCGCTATATCGCCGATGGCGAGCCGGTGGGATCACGCACGCTGTCGAAGCAGAGCGGGCTGGAACTTTCGCCTGCGACCATCCGCAACGTGATGGCGGATCTGGAAGAGCTGGGTTTCATCACCAGCCCGCACACTTCGGCCGGACGCATCCCGACGCCACGCGGTTACCGCTTTTTCGTCGACACATTGCTCATTACGCAGCCAATGCAGCAACTCGCGATGAAAGATGCGGAGTCACAAATTCACGGTCAGCAGCCACAGGAGTTGATCAGTGCCGCCGCTCGCATGCTGTCTGATCTGTCGTCATTTGCGGGCGTTGTCGCTGCGCCGCACAAGACCCCTGCATTCCGCCATGTCGAATTCGTGCGCCTGAATGAGCGACGTGTCTTGATGGTGCTTGTAGCTCCCGATGGTGATGTGCAAAACCGTATTCTCAATGCTGACCGCAATTACTCGCCGTCGCAGTTGGTCGAGGCGGGAAATTTTTTCAACGAACATTTCGCAGGGCTCCCACTCGATCAAGTGCGTGGACGTTTGACCGAAGATTTGAAGCAATTGCGCGAAGACATGGTCGGTCTGATGACGATTGCCGTGGAAACCGGCGGCGAAGTCGCTTCGCAATCGAGCGACGGGCTGATTGTGTCAGGCGAACGCCGCCTCTTGCATTCGCAGGATCTGTCGGGCAGCATGCAAAGTTTGCGTAAACTCTTCGATCTGTTTGAACAACGCACACAGCTTCTGCATTTGTTCGATCTCGCAAACAAGGCCGATGGTGTGCAGATTTTTATTGGTGGTGAGTCGCAGGTGGTACCGCTTGATGAGTTCTCGCTCGTCACCGCCCCCTATCAAGTCAACGGACAAATCATAGGCACGCTCGGGGTCATTGGCCCAACGCGCATGGCTTACGACCGGGTGATTCCGATTGTGGATTTGACAGCGAAATTGTTGTCCTCTGCGATGCAGCGCGAAATGGGCGAGTCTTAGCAAGTGTCAGGAAGTTGTTAGTTACATGCAGTCTTCATTTACAGTCGTCAGTCCTGCCCACGGTCGCTCGCCACGCATCGGTATCCTGCTGACCAACCTCGGCACGCCCGATGCGCCAACGGCACCGGCGGTGCGCCGCTACCTTGCGGAATTTTTAAGTGATCGCCGTGTCATAGAGATTCCACCGCTAGTCTGGAAGCTCATTTTGCACGGCATCATCCTGCGCACGCGACCCGCGAAAAGTGCAAAGAAATATGCGAGCGTGTGGATGCCAGAAGGCTCGCCTTTGCTTGTGTGGACACAACGTCAGGCGCAATACCTGCGCGGCTCGCTGGGTGAGCGCGTCAAGGCGATGGGCCTGCCTGCGGATCTGGTGAAAGTGGAAGTCGGCATGCGCTACGGGAACCCGAGCATTGCCAGCGCTCTTGCCAAGTTTAAAGCCGACAACTGCGACCGTATTCTCGTGCTGCCGATGTATCCGCAATACGCTGCCAGCACCACGGCAACCGCCTGCGACGCCGTGTTCGCCGCGCTTGCCAAGGATCGCACGATGCCCGCCCTGCGCACCATCAGCAGTTGGCACGACGACCCGAACTTTATCAAGGCGCTAGCCACGCGTATCAATGACTACTGGAAAAAGCACGGTCGCCCCGACAAACTTGTGATGAGCTTCCACGGCGTGCCAAAAGCGACGCTGATGAAGGGCGACATGTACCACTGCATGTGCCACAAAACCGCGCGCCTGCTGGCGCAAGAGCTTGGCCTTACCGCGGCGCAGTGGATGCTTACCTTTCAGTCGCGTTTCGGGCGAGCGGAATGGCTGCAACCGTATACCGATGCCACGCTTACAAGTCTTCCAGCTCAGGGATTTAAACAGGTGCACATCGTCTGCCCGGGCTTCCCCGCAGATTGCCTTGAAACCCTCGAAGAAATCGCGATGGAAGGCAGAGAAATGTTTATGCACGCAGGCGGCGAGCAGTACGAATACATCTCCGCGCTCAACGATCATCCAGCGTTGATTTTTGCACTGACCGAGCTGTCGCTGACGCACTTGCAGGGCTGGCTCAATCCGCCGCCGACGGCTGCAGCCCTTGGCGAGCAAGTGCACAGAGCAAAAGCGCTCGGCGCGCTCGACTGATGGATCGACGATCCGTATTACAACGCATTGCCGCTATCGGCGCGCTCGGAAGTGTTGCCGGTTGTGCCGAATTTGGTGATGGCTATCCTGCAGCTGAGATGCCGCGCTCCCTACCCATTCAATGGCCGGAAAACCGTCCAAAGACCGCACTGGTATTAGGCAGTGGCGGGCCGCGTGGCTTCGCCCATATCGGCGTACTTAAGGTGCTCGAAGCCGCAGGTATCGAGCCTGCACTCGTGGTGGGCTCAAGCGCAGGTGCGATTGCTGGCGCGCTCTACGCCGCGAAAATACCAGCGCAGGAAATCGAGCGCCGGGCGCTTGATCTGGGTATCATCGAAATCGCTGACCCTGCGTTTCTGCAACCTACAAAACTCATCGGACGCGCGTTGCAAAACTTTATCAACAAGGTCGTTGACGAGCGCGCCATCGAAGCACTGCCGCGCAAGTTTTGCGCGGTTGCAGCACCCGTTGGAAAAAGCGAACTGGTCGCGTTCACCCGCGGCAACACAGGGGCTGCCGTTCGTGCATCAGCGGCGCTTCCTTCAGTATTTCGCCCCATCTACATCGGCGGCGTCGCATACGAAGATGGCGATATGGTGTCGCCGGTGCCGATCCAGATTGCGCGCACGCTGGGCGCGACCCGAATCGTGGCGGTTGATGTGTCGGCGTTTCTGGAGGACACACCGGATCGTGCGCCTGAGAGCTGGCGCAGCCGTGATGCCGAACGGCGTGCCGTCATTGATTACGAGGCGAAAGGCGCTGATTTTTTGATGCGCGTTCGCTTGCCTTATTACGCTGGTGCGTCACGCGATTACCGCGAAAATCTGATCCGGTTGGCTGACGCCCAGACGCGTGGAGCGCTTAACCGGATCGCTGCCGTTTTGCGCGAATGAAATGTTGATCGCCAACTGCTACTTTGCGCTCCATTCACCCACATCGGCAAGCGCCGTTTTGGCGTCACCTAAAAGCCACGCTTTCGCCTTGTCGTCGCTCTTGAGATAGGCGTCCAAAAACTTCAGCGTAAGGTCTTTCGTCTTTTCATGAATAACGCTCGCAGCCGAAGCCGTGGTGCTTGCGTGACTCTCGCCGGTCACGCGATTGAGCCACAGCGCCTCGCGCAAGTCACCCCCGTTAAAGACGGGGTGATCGCCGCCATCAAACACAACCCGGAATTTGTCGCCCGCAACTTGCGCGTCGAATAGCGACGCGCGGTTTTTCGGGTTGCTCCCAGCGCCTAGCACATCGCCATCGATGGTTCCCGTTACCGAAAGAAACGGCTTTGTCATTTCGCCATACCGCGCTGGCCACGTCCGCTTAAGTCCCTGTGTGGCCGGACTGAATGCAATAAATGCAGTGATCCGAGCGTCCGCCAAAGATTTGATCGGACCGGGGTAGCGCTCACCTGCGAGCGACATTGTGGTGCGCGCACCGAAGCTGTGACCCGTCATCGCGATACGCGAAAGGTCCGCCCGTTTGACCCAGGCAGGGGCGTCAGTTTTCGACTGTAGTCTTGCGAATTCGTCGAGCAAAAAGCGCACGTCGTCCACCCGTCCGAGCAGTTGCTCCGGGGTTGCCCCACGCATCAGCCGTTGCTTCGGCAAGCCCTCTCCAGCACCTCTCGATAGCGATTCGTCGCTGCCGGGATGTTGCACATGAACAACCAGATAGCCGTTTGCCGACCAGTGCTCACCCCAAGCCTTGCCACCTTCACGCGAACCGCCGAGGCCGTGCGAAAAGATAACGAGCGGCACTTTGTCCAAACCGTCGGGGACGCGCACTTTCAGCGGCAAAGCACGTTCGCGCGCAGCGTCGCTCCACTCTGTGTCCAGAACTAGCGGGGCTGCAATCGCGAGCGTCGTGGTGAGCGCGGCGTATGCGGCGAAGAGGAGGGAAGAATAAAAGCGTTTCATTGGCACGAATGTATACCTCGCAGCACGGTTCCCGCCCGCGCATAATGCGGCAAACGTAACGGTAAGGCTCAGCTTCAGGCTCAACGACAATCATGAATACCATCACCAGTCTCCACGTATATTTCAACCATGGCAGCGACAGCACAGAAGCGCTGGCTGAGCGCCAGATCGCTCGGGTGACCGATCCCGCAGGCGAGGGATCAAGAGCCTTCCTCGCGCTCGACCAGGACGGTGTGAAACACGCAGCACACGAGTCGCAGCAACGCATAAAGGGGGGAGATCTTCGCCCTCTCGAAGGCATCACGATATCGATCAAGGATCTGTTTGACGTCAAAGGTGAGGTCACCGGCGCAGGCTCTACGGTGCTGCGCTCGCGTCCTTCGGCCACTGAAGATTGCCCCGCGGTAGCGCGCTTGCGTCAGGCGGGTGCGATCTTGTTCGGTCGTAACAACATGGTCGAATTCGCCTATTCCGGTGTCGGCATCAATCCCCACTTCGGCACGCCGCGCAATGCCTGGGGCCGAACGGCGGACGGCGGTGGACGGGTGCCGGGAGGATCGAGCAGCGGCGGTGGTGTGGCCGTTGCCGATGGTATGGCGGTTGCAGCGCTCGGCTCGGATACGGGTGGCAGCGTGCGTGTGCCCGCTGCGCTCAATGGCGTTTGCGGATTCAAGCCGACGGCGGTACGAGTGCCCGTTGTCGGCGCGATTCCACTTTCGGTAACGCACGATTCAGTGGGGCCAATCGCCAATTCGGTGGACTGCTGCGCGCGCATCGATGCAGTGCTTGCGGGCGAGGTTTATGTTCCGATGCCGCGACGCTCCGTAAAAGGCGTTCGTCTGCTCAAGCCCGATTCGCTGATCTGGCGCGAGCTTGATCCGGAAGTTGACGCAGGCGTTAACGCGGCGGTGGAAAAGCTCAGATCTGCTGGGGCTGAAATTGTCGAATCGACCCTGGCGCCAATCGATGAACTGTTGGGTCGTCCCCCGATGGTCGCGGCTGAAGCGCTTGACTGGCATAACGCCAACATCAATGTGAATGGTCAAGGCTACGACCCGCGTGTGTGGCTTCGCATGCAGGCCGGACGAGATGTGACGCGCGGGCAATACTCCGCGTCGCTCGCCTATCGCCGATTCTGGATTGATCGCATGAATATCGCGCTCGCCGGGTTCGATGCTGTCATCTGCCCCACGGTGGCCTGCATCGCGCCTGAGATTGCGCCGTTGATTGCCGATGACGAGCGCTTTTTCAAAACGAACGCGCGCATTTTGCGCAATACCGCGTGGGTGAACTTCATGGATGGCTGCGCGTTAACTATGCCATGCCATCGGATTGGTGATGCTCCGGTAGGGTTACAGCTGGTTGGGCTGCATGGCCGGGATCACGCGATTCTTGCACTTGGGATCGCGTGTGAAGCAACACTTTCGCCGGTCGACTGAAGCGCAGCTCCGGTCTGGGGCTCAAGGCACAAAGCGGTTCTGAATCACCGACTGCAAAGATGAGCATGCTTCAACATACATCAGCACAGATCAATAGCGGCGGTCTAAATCTTCCTCGCCACTCGCGCCTGCCGCGCTGTTCTGGCTCGCAAGGCCCCAGTGAAGCCTTTACTCTGCGCAAAAATTCTACCCAGTTCTGCGATCTCTTCACGGCGCGCCGAGGTCTTGCGGAATGCGAGGGCAATGGTGCGTGACGGACCGCGGGGGGTGAAACGACGGGCGTAAAGACTTGACCCGGACAGAACACCGCCAGCAATCGCAAGTTCGGGCAACAGCGTGTGCCCAAGGCCACTCTGCACCATATGCGTCAGCGTGATCAAGCTGGTCGCTGCGAGCTTCCGGTTGGTCTGCGCGTTTCTGATTGAACAGGCTGCGATGGCGTGTTCGCGCAGGCAATGCCCGTCTTCCAGCAACAGCAATTGATCAGGATTGATTTTTTCAATCGGCAGTGGCGATTGCGCCAGGCCGAGCTTGGGGTCGGCGGTAACGAACAGAAATTCGTCGTCAAACAGTGAGAGTGTTTCGACGCCCGCGGGAAGGTCATACGGCAGCGCGATCAGCGCCGCATCAAGTGAGCTGGCCAGTAATTTGTCCAGACACACCGCCGTCAGATCTTCCCGTAGCAGCAATTTCAGTTGCGGATACTGCGTACGGAGCGTAGTCAACGATGGCGGCAGCGCAAATGGCGCGATCGTCGGAATGACGCCGAGGCGAAACGTCCCAGTGAGTGGATGCCGCGACGAAGCGCAAAGCTCCGCCAGATCACTGGCCTGAGCGATCAGGTCGCGCGCCCTTAAAACGACCGCCTCGCCAATGGCCGTGAAGGCAACATGGCGTCGATCTCGCTCAACCAGCGTGACGTCAAGTGTGCTTTCCAGATCACGCAGGCTGGCGGACAACGTGCTCTGGGTGATGAAGCACTTTTCGGCAGCGCGCCCGAAATGTCTTTCTTCCTGAAGCGCAATCAGATAGCGAAGTTGCGGCAAGGAGGGGAGCGCGGCCATATCGGTTATCAGTCTGCTGCTATTCGTAGAACTGGATCACAGACTGGATATTAGGGCACTTCTTGAAATTCGCTTTCCGGGATAAAGTGAGATGCGCGGGGCGCGCAGCTTCCGGAATGTACGCCTTGGTGCATGAGTATTGCGAGCACCCCACAACGACGCAATTCGCCCGAACAACGGATTTACAGGAGTGCCCATCAAGTTGTTTTCCAGTTCTTTGCGCTCGGCCCCCGTTCGTCAACCAACCCGCCAAAACCGTCGTCTGTCGCCAAGTGATGTGGGATAACCTGCGCAAGCACTAACCTTCTACCTGACACTTGTTCAACCTCGGAGTTTTCATGTTGCAACATCTTCTCGCCGCATCGCTGCTCGCGTTCGCGGTGATGGCACACGCGCAAACACTGTCTGCACCAGCGACCAGACCGCTTACGGTCGAAGACATCTGGAAAAGCCCCCAGCTCGCAAACCCGATTCTGTCGCGAAGCGGCAAATACCTGGCTGCGACCGCGCCGTCGAGGGGGCGGATGAATCTGCTGGTGCTTGACATGGAGACACGGCAGGGCACGCTACTTACGAGTTACTCGGACTTTGACGTGCTTAATGTTGCCTGGGTGGGCGACGAGCGACTGATTTTTTCGCTGGGCCAACAAAACTCACCCACCGGAGCCGGACAGTTCGACGGCGGTGGATTGTTCGTCGTGTCGCGCGACGGAAAAACGGGTCGAGAACTTGCACCTACCGTGCGCGCCACACGGGCCAAAAATCAGTACGTCTATCGGGGGTTATCTTTGTACAAGACGATTCCGGGGAACACCGACGAGGTGATCGCGGAGGGCAATCTCACCAGCGCCGATTCCGCAGATCTTTACAAGCTAAATCTGAATACCGGGCGCACCAGCATTCTCACGAGCGGACGACCCGCGTCCCGTTCAAGCCAGTGGCTGGTCGACAGCAAGATGGTGCCTCGTCTGGTGGTAAGCGGAGTGAAGGATGAGCTCACCCGTACCGTGCATTACCGTAAGTCGGTCGATGCGCCGTGGGAAGAAATCGCCAGATATTCGCGGGACAAGGGATCGGTATTTGTGCCGCTGGCGTTCGAGTCTGATGATCAGATGTTGCAAGTCGCGACCAATCAGGGTCGTGACACGATGGCCGTGTATCGATACGACCCTAATCTGAAGAAATTGGGAGACATCGTTGCCCAGCATCCGCGCTACGACATGGGTGCTGATTCGCAAGGCGACGAAGTGGCAGGGGTATTGCAGAGCGCGGTTGACGAAAAAATTGTGGGTTATAGGGTCGCAGCGGACAAGCCCGAGACGGTGTGGATCGATGACACTCGCGCGAAGATTCAGCGAGCACTGGATGGCGCACTTCCAGACATGATCAATTCGTTTACCCGTACTCCGGACGGAAAGCGCTTGCTGGTGACATCGTATTCAGATACGAGCCCGGTACGCTGGTATCTCTTCGACGATACCAAGCGGACGCTTGAGGAGATTGGGTCGTCGCGGCCGTGGCTCGAAGGCAAGCTGGTTGAACAACGCCCTTTCCTCTACAAAACACGAGACGGACTGGAAATTCCCGGTTATCTGTTCCTGCCGAAAGGCTATAAAGACGGCACTAAACTGCCAACCATCGTGCACATTCACGGTGGGCCATCGGCACGCGCTGACCGTTTCGGTGGCGGCTTTGGGTACCTCGAAGGACAGTTGTTTGCGTCACGCGGCTACGCGGTCGTCGTGCCCAATTTCCGCATCACACCGGGCATGGGTAACAAAATCTACACCGCAGGATTCGGCACCATCGGACGGCAGATGTCGGAGGATCACGAGGACGCCTTCAAGTGGGCAATTGATCAGGGGTTTGCTGATCCGACGCGGGCCTGTATCTCAGGAGCGAGCTATGGCGGCTACGCGTCACTTCAGGCGATGGTGAAGACACCCGAGCTGTTCAAGTGCGCTGTGGCGGGCCTTGCCGTGACCGATCTTGTGTATCAAAACACTTCGCTAGACACCGACTACGTCAGTGAACCAGCGGCTGTGGATTTCTGGAAAGCGATTATCGGGACGACGGATCTTAAAGCGCAGATGGTGAAAGACCTGTCACCCGTGAACAATGCGACGAAAATCAAGGGAGCCGTATTTTTGTACGCGGGCCGCGATGACATTCGGGTGCCGATTGATCAGATCAATGCGATGGACAAAGCGCTCAAAAACGCCGGTAACGCCGCGAAAGCCTACGTGGTCAAGGAGAAGGAAGGCCACGGCTTCGGCAAGGTTGAAAATAACGTAGATCTCTACACGCAAATACTTGCGTTTCTCGAAGCGCAGCTGGGCAAATAAACCTACAACTAGAACACTGTTGCAACCTCTACTCCAGCACACGCTGGAGAAGAAGACCTGAAAAAAGCAGCGCTACCCGGGCTGCTTTTTGCTTTTTCGAGCGTTCGGTTTTGGCTGATTGGCCGTCGGCCTGTCGCTTGTCAACATGCTGTCAAAGGCCTCTGAGTCTGCGCCTACAAACCCCTTTTCAAGCCACATAAGCGACGTCAAAAGCTTGTCGAATTCCGGCTGAAATTGGCCGATGACCGCTTGTGGATCGGGGCAGAGTTTGCGGTCGGTGATCAGGCCGAACTGGACGCCGCCCGCGTAAGAAAGAATCGACACACCCATGCCGACATGCCCGCTTTGTGGCACCCAGAACATGTTCTGCGAAATTTTGCTTCCCGCGAGGTAGAGCGGTTTGGCGGGGCCGGGCACGTTGGTCATGACCGCAGTGCCTTTGTCGCTCAGCAGGCTCAGCGCCTGTCGCTGGATCGCTTTTGGCACGTAGCCCAGCACACTGAGCAAAGCCATGCTCACGGCTGCCTGATAGCCCGTCTTCAACTCGCCCATACGTCGGCGCACTTCAAACACGCGCGCAATCGGGTTCGCTTCACCAATCGGCAGCACGAGGCCAACCAGGCCAAAGTGGTTGCCGAGCTTGTGTTCTTTGCCCGGCGCGCGCAGATTCACCGGAACGAATGCCCGCAGCCCGGCGTCACCGTCCACGGTGTCACCCTTGGCCAGAAGATAACTTCGAATCGCACCCGCGACTGATGCAAGCAGCACATCGTTTACCGAACAACCGAGCACGTAGCCCACGTCCTTTACGCGAATCAGATCAATCGGGTCACTCCATGCGACGCACTTGACGGTGCCAGTCTTGCCTTTAAGTCTCGTCGGCGTGTCGTTGGGCAGTAACGCCAGCGCCGCGAGCTCCTGCGCAAATCCAGCCGCAACTTTTGCGGCGTCCATCGCTTGCGTAGGGTCGTCAACCCAGCGGCTGTATTTCGCGACCATACGGCTGCCCATGCGCGCGCCGTCGTCCATCACCGACTCGATCGGCGCCTTCAGCGGGCCGAGTTTGTCAAACGCCGACCGCGCCATTCCGGCGACAGGCGCAAGCGCCTGCATCGCTGGGGCGAGCTTGCTTTGCAGCTGCGCGCCAAATGGCCCCAATGCTTCAAAAATATTGAATAAACTTTCGCTTCGTTTGGCGAATTTTTTGATCTTGGATTTGCCGAGACCGGGAATTTCGCGCGGCGTGTCGGGCGCTTCCGGATCTTCCTCGGTCATGTTGAGCAACACGCCGATAAGTGCGATGCCGTCAGCAATGCAGTGATGAATGCGAGTGATTAGTGCCGAACCGCCCTGATAGTTCTCGACCAGGTGCATCTGCCACAGCGGCTTTCCCCTATCGAGGCGCTCACTCGCGAGGTCTGCCACCATCGCCTGCAACTCGCGCTCACCGCCAGCGCCGGGCAGGCGCACGCGATGCAGGTGGGCGTCAATGTCGAACGATTCGTCATCAATCCAGTGCGCCGAGATGCCATCATCGACCACGTATTGGCGAAAGCGCGGATACACGAGCAAACGACCCTGAAGCACGGTCTTCAGACGCGGCACATCGAGTGGCGTCTCGAACATCATGACACCGACGATCATCATCAGATTGGTCGTCGAATCCATCCGCAGCCATGCGGTGTCGACGCTGCTCATTTTGTGTTTGGCCACGATTCACTCCTTTGTGCAAAAGCCTGTAAATATTCCCGCTTGCAGCGGACGCCTTGCATCAACAATAATAGCCGCTAGATTCCCACAAACAGGAGATGCAAATTATGGCGATTAAAGACGACTTCGAGAAAGCGCAAGCTGACGTCAAAACGCTTAAAGAAAAGCCCGACAACGCGACCCTTCTGGAGCTGTATGCCCTCTACAAGCAAGGCACAGAGGGCGATGCCGCGGGACGACGCCCCGGCATCATGGATCCGGTGGGTCGCGCAAAATTTGACGCCTGGGCGACGAAAAAGGGTGCGAGCAACGATGACGCGATGAAGGCATATGTTGCTTACGTGAAGAAATTGCTGGCGTAAATCGAATCAGTTGTGCGTATGAAACACCTCGTTGCGATTATTGGTGCTGCGCTTTTATCGGGCGGCGCGAGTCCGGTCTGGGCGGCAGATGAGCCGCTCACGGTCGTTTATTGGTCGGCGAATGACTGCCGCTGGTGTACGTGGTGGGAAGGCGCGGTCGTGGGTTCGGGCGGTGAAGCGAAGTTTCTGAAAAGCCCCGAGGGCAAGTCGGTACGCTATCTGGTCATCAAAAAGCCCACCCTGGCGCGGCCGTTTGCGGCGGAAGATTTCACGCCCGATCAGCAGTGGTTGTGGTCGCGCGTGAAGAACGAAACTGATGGCAAGATCAAAGGCTATCCAAGCTTTAGTCTGTATGAAGGCGACAAGTTTGTCGCCTATGCGCTTGGCAAAGAGGATATTGACGGCAAGCTATTGCCGGCGATTCGCGAGCGGATGAAGAAATAGCACTGCGCCTGCGGTTCCTCGTTATTTTACCGCTGGATACTGCATCGGCAGCGCCATTCCTCGTGCTTTCATCAGCGCCCGCAAACGATCGGGATAATCCGTAATAAGGCCGTCCACTCTCCAGTCGACCAACCGCGTGAGATCTGCCTCATCGTTCACCGTCCACGGCACAACTTTTAGTCCGAGCGATTGTGCTTCACGCACCAGCACTTCGGTGATGTCCCTGAAATTCGGCGACCACACCGTGCCTCCGGCAGCTTTCACCAGCTTCGGCACCGAGCCCGCGTAGTCATCAACATCAAGGCCCGCCAGCCACGGTGATGCGCCTGGCTTGCCGACTTGCACGCTATCGCCCGCACCCTGCTGGCTGGTGAGATGCACGGTGACGATCTCTGGCGCTTCACGTTGCGCAATTTGCAGCGTGCGCCAGTCGAAGGATTGAATCGTTGCGCGACGCGTGAGCCCGGCTTTGCGAATCTCCGCAATAAGTTCGCGCACAAACGGCTCCGGAGCGAGCGTCTCGGCGGCAGCGTTCGGCGAGAGTTTGGTTTCGATGTTGAAGCGCACATCGGTCGCACCACGCTTTTGGACGAGATCAAACAGCGACGCCAACGTCGGCACACGCTCGCCATTTGTACCCTGCTGTTGCGGGAAAGACTTGGTGTAATTGCTTCCCGGCTTCTGACGGCCCACGTCATAGCGTTGCAGCTCCGCAAACGTCAGCGACGTTATTGTCGGGCCACGTTCAGAAAGAAACGCACCCTGCGCATCCCGCGTGATGTCCGCGTTCAAATGGCGATCATGCGAAATTACCACGACGCCGTCTTTGGTGATGCCAACGTCTAACTCCAGCGTGCTGACGCCGATTTCGAGTGCGTTCGCAAACGACGTCAGCGTGTTCTCAGGCGCGAGCCCGCGCCCGCCGCGATGGGCCTGCAAATCAAAGCGTGTTGCGCAGCCCGACATCGCAAGAAGCGCTGCGCTGATCACTGCGATTTTGAAACGGCTCATTTGCGTGCTGCCTCAATTTGCGTTTGCATTTCTGGGGCCAACTGGTCGCTGCGACCGTCCGCTTCGGCGTCTTCGCGCAGGATGCTGTCGAGCTCTGCCCGCGCTGTTTTCGACAACGCAATGAGCTTGGCTTCATCCTGAAATACCGCCTGTTGCCGCTCCAGCATGGCGAGATCGTGTTCCACAAAGGTGGTGAGTGTCTTTTCGATTTGCTCGCTGGTTTCGCCCAGACCTTCAAGCACCAGTTTGGACAATTCAACGCTGCCAGCAAACGTTTCGCGGATCGGCGATTCCACACCGATTTCCCGAAGTTTCAGCAGGTGCGTGCGGTTCCTCGCGCGGGCGAGCACGGTCACTGCCGGAAAGTGTTTCTGCACAAGTTTGACCGTGGCGAGCGAGGCTTCGACGTCATCAATACAAACGACAAACAGTTTCGCCTGTTCCGTCTTCGCGGCGCGCAAGAGGTCGAGATGGGTGGCGTCACCGTGGTAAATCTTGTTGCCAAAACGGCGAACCGAGTCGACATGATCCGGGCTCGCGTCCACCGCCGTGAACGTGACGCGCCTCATGTTGAGCACGCGACCAATGATCTGTCCGACGCGGCCAAAACCGGCGATGATGACGGGCGTTCCCGGATCGTCAATGCGGTCAAACGGCGATGGCTCCTCATCGCTCGCGAGCCTCGGGGATCATGCGCAGGCCTTTTCGACTGGTTTGTCTGGTTTGGGTTTGGTGTGCAGATTCTTCACGGCGCTTTCAGTATCGCCAATAACTAAAAATTTCCAGACGGCGAGGGCGCGTTCAATCGCAACTTCAATCGCGTCCTGTTCTTCGCGGCGCGGGCGTTGTAACACCCAGTCGGCGACAGGATGCGTCGCGTTGACCGAATCGCGCGGGTGCCCTATACCGATGCGCAAGCGCCAGTAGTCGCCGGTACCGAGCTTCGTTTGAATATCGCGCAAACCGTTATGCCCGGCATGACCGCCACCGAATTTGAATTTGATCTCGCCAGCGTCGAGATCAAGCTCATCGTGTGCGACGAGAATTTCACCCGGCGCGATGGCGTAGAAATTTGCAACGGCAGCAACGCTCTGGCCCGATAAGTTCATGTATCTTTGCGGCTTGAGAACACGTATCTCATTCGTCACGTCGCTGCCTCGCGCAATCAGCCCGTCAAATTTCTTCTCGCTGGCAAAGCTGCTTCCGATTTCGTGCGCCACATCCTCCGCCAGCCAGAACCCCGCGTTGTGCCGTGTGCGTTCGTACTCCGGACCGGGATTGCCGAGGCCAACGACGAGTTTGATGGGAAGTTTTGGGAAAGTCACAGAACGATTCTAGAGATGCGATTGCGATTGGACAGTGTAAACGCTGATTAATAGCTTTTTCGTGAAACGTCGAACACACTAGGGCCATTCCTTGTTTTTGCTATTAGTCGACTTCTATCGGATACGGCAGGTAGCCTATAAGCAGATTAGGTTTCACGAAAAAGTTATAAGTTGACATTCAATAAAAAAGGCCCACAAATGCGGGCCTTTTCGAACCATAGAAGATTATTTTTTCTTCTTGAGGTCTTTGTCCTTGCTTGCGCCTTCTTTGTTTGGCACCGCAGCAGGAGCGGCCGGAGCCTTCTGCTTGGACGCTGCAACTTCACCCGCAACCGGTGCGCCGTCAGCAGGCGCGGCTTCTTCCTTGACTGTGGACGCGGTGGCGAATACAGCGTCCTTGTTACGGCCATGGAATACGAGCGTCACGCCGTCAGGCAGTTTCACGTCCGAGGCGTGAATCGACGAACCAGCGACCAGATTTTGCAGATCAACTTCGACGAATTTCGGCAAGTCTTTGGGCAAGCACGAGATTTCAACGTCGGAGAGGACGTGGTTAACCACGGCTGCCGACAATTTCACCGCAGGCGAGATGTCCTGATTCACGAAGTGAACCGGCACCTTCATGTGGATCTTCTTGGTCGCATCGACGCGCTGAAAATCGATGTGCTGGATCAGCTGTTTGAACGGGTGATATTGCACGTCGCGCAGGAGAACCTGGCTCTTCGCGCTATCGACCGTCATGGTCAGGATTGAGCTATGGAAGTCCTCTTTTTTGAGGGCGTACCACAGGGCGTTGTGATCAAGTTCGATCATTTCGGGTTTGTCGGTACCGCCATAGACGATGCCCGGCACTTTGGCGGTAAGACGCAGGCGGCGGCTCGCACTACTGCCCAGCGCTGACCGCGAGAACGCGGTGAATTCGGTTGCCATTTCTGTAACTCCAGTTGGGTTGATGTTTTTGTCGAGACACCGCGACCAGTGTGTCGTCAAAGGCCCACTTGCTTCATTGCGAGTGAGAAAAATTCTTGGGTGAAACTACTCGGTGAACAAGGACGAAACGCTGTCCTCGTTACTAATGCGCTGCATGGTCTCGGCGATGAGTTGTGCGCTGGAAATCTGGCGGATTTTGCCACTTGCTTTGGCGAGTTCCTCGGCTTCTTTTGACAACGGGATCGTGTCCGTCACCACCAGCGAATCAATCGCTGGCCCGGCTATGCGGTTCACCGCTTCGCCTGAGAGCACGGCGTGCGTGCAATACGCGATGACCTTCACCGCACCGTTATCCTTTAACGCCTGTGCGCCTTTGCACAGCGTATTGGCGGTATCGACGATATCGTCCATGATGAGGCAGGTACGGCCAGCCACATCACCAATGATGTTCATGACCTCCGACACGTTCGCTTTCGGGCGACGCTTGTCAATGATTGCAAGGTCGGTGTCAAGGCGTTTTGCGACAGCGCGCGCACGCACAACACCACCGACGTCCGGCGATACCACCAGGAGATTTTGATATTTCTGCTTCCAGATATCTGCGAGCAAAATCGGCGTCGCGTAAATATTGTCAACAGGAATATTGAAAAAGCCCTGAATTTGATCGGCGTGCAAGTCCATCGTCAGCACACGATCCACACCCACTGCCGAGAGCATGTCGGCGACGACTTTCGCCGAAATCGCAACACGCGCCGACCGTGGACGACGATCCTGACGTGCGTAGCCGAAATACGGCATCGCGGCGGTGATACGACCGGCCGAGGCGCGCTTCAGCGCGTCGACCATGATCACCAGTTCCATCAAATTGTCGTTGGTCGGCGCGCAGGTGGATTGCAACACGAACACATCCTTACCACGAACGTTTTCGAGAATTTCGACGTTTACCTCGCCGTCAGAGAACTTGCTGACTTGCGCTTTACCAAGGCGCAAACTCAAATGCTCAACGACTGCGTGTGCCAACCTCGCGTTCGCGTTGCCGGTAA
The DNA here is from genome assembly GCA_043753585.1 of Burkholderiales bacterium. Classification (GTDB taxonomy): domain Bacteria; phylum Pseudomonadota; class Gammaproteobacteria; order Burkholderiales; family Casimicrobiaceae; genus Casimicrobium. The sequence goes on along the minus strand of JAYUWL010000141.1, from coordinate 12,188 downwards.
AGACCATCATGTCATGGAAACTCATGGCGGACTCGAAACTATCGTTTGCGGACTATCGAAAAAAAAGCGGCCTTGGAGTGGAGCTCAAAGACCGCTTTGATATGTGTGTGGCAGGGGAGGAAGGGATCGAACCTACGTATACCGGAATCAAAATCCGGTGCCTTACCACTTGGCGACTCCCCTACGGTTTCTCACGCGATGCTTTAACGAATCAAACCATCACAGGAAGCCTTAAATTATAGCATCGTGCATGGCGACAATTCAACCGTGCGCGAAGCTGATTAGGGGGTGATCGGCGATTGATTTAACAGCCCAGCACTGCCAGCCTGCGGCTTGCAGGCGAACAGCAAGTGCCTGCGCTGAGGCCGCATCGGTCGTCGACGCAAACACGCACGCGCCGGATCCGGTCATCCGTGGCTTGGCACCCGCCTGAGCAAACGAGTCGCACAGCGCAGCAATTTGCGGTTGCAGGCGCTGGGCGACAGGTTGCAGATCGTTGCGACCGTAGCCTTCCGCGAACACGCTTGTTGTCGCGGCGGGCGTATTTCGCGCGAGATTGGCGTCGACAAAGACACTTGCCGTTGCCACACCAATCCCAGGAAACGCGACCACATAGTGAGTTGACGGCAGCGACACCGCGAGCAGGCGCTCACCGATGCCACTTGCGAACGCCGGGCGTCCAAAAACAAAGAATGGAACATCTGCACCGAGCTTCGCTCCAATCAAACGAAGCTGGTTACGCGTTTGTTTCACTGACCACAGTCGATTAAGTCCCAGCAAAGTGGTGGCCGCATCGGTACTGCCGCCGCCGAGTCCGCCGCCTTGCGGAATCACTTTTTTCAGGTGGATATCGACACCGAGCATTGATCCCGAGGCCAGTTGTAATGCCCGCGCTGCGCGACAGGCCAGATCGCTTTTCTCGGTCAATCCAGGCGGTGGGTCGATCAGGCGAATCTGCCCGTCTTTGCGCACCTTCAGCGTCACGGTATCGGCCAGCGTGATCGCTACAAAAACGCTTTCCAGTTTGTGATAACCATCCTCGCGACGACCGGTAACGTGCAAAAAAAGATTGAGCTTGGCGGGCGCTGGCAGGACCAGACGGGATGGCGTCGTCACGGCGAACCCCATTCGTAAACCTGACTAGTTACCTGCCTCAGACAGGCAGAGCATGCGTCCAGGCAGGGGTGCGGTGTGTATAGCAGCATGGATCAGTCGAGGCACCATCGCAGGTAGGTCATAGCGACGGTTGAAACGATCGGCAAATTCAGCGAGGTACTGATGAGCATATCTGGCGTAATCAAGAGCATGATAGGCGCCTGCAAAGACGGTTTTCAGATTGCCCGGCATCGTATTGACCCAGCGAAACTCGGGACGCTTGTCCGCTTGCGGGCTAGCGCCTGCGACGTGGCGCTCGTGCGTGGTCTGGGCAACGGTTGTGACCGCTTCGAAGCACCCCAGTCCGTCCGACACGACGTGCGCACTGGGTGCCAGCGCAAGCGTTGCCCAATCGGTAAGCGCGGCTTCAGTGAAGCCTGCCACCGGCGTCAGGCGCATCAAATGCGGCTTGCCCGCACGGTCGGCGTTGAAACTGAACACGATTCATCTCCATAGTGAAGCCCCAGTCTGAATGCGGCTTGCCGCGTAACTCAATGTACATGCAGTGATGCTTCGGGCCTGTCTGAAGCAAGTAACTAGTCAAGTAAAGAAAATGGCTCAAAAATAAAATAGGCATTGGTAATGCGCCGAAAACTGATGGCAACATCGGGGCGCTGACGTGGCGAAGTTTGCAGTTTAAGCTTTGATGTAAAAACGCCACTGCATAGGGGCTAGGCAGCAAATTTGCCACTTGTCGACAATAACGCTAAATGGCTTTCGGCCTTTTATCAGCGGTTGTTTCGACTAAAAGCTGTTGCCTGCCAACTACCGCAATCCTTGCAATTTGCTCCACCGCATTCGCGAGCAATTCCGGCGCTCGAATGACCGCCTGATCGAGCGTCATTGGGCCGGGGACGATGGAGAAGCAGCCGCCGTTGAAAGTGGCGTTTAAGGCTTCGAGCGAGGCGGAATCGACGCCGCCGCTGATGAGCGTGGCTTTCAGGCCGGGGTTGCCGTTGTCTCTGGCGATTTGGGCGGCAGCGAAAGGAGTTTTCCCGAGTAAGGTTTGGGCGTCGCTACGGCCTTCGCCGGTGATGAGCCAGTCGGCGTTTTTGCAGGCTTCGGCGAGGCCGGTCAGGCGGGCGACGGTTTGTGCGCCAGACTCGAATTTTGCGCCCAGCAGTTGCAGCGCGTAGCCCAGGCCGCCCGCCGCGCCTGCGCCCGCCTTGTTTACGGCCGAGCGTTGCAGCGCGGTTTCCAGACGTTCGGCGTAGGCGGCGATGACGCCATCGACGCGCGCGACGTCACTCGTTGCGACGCCTTTTTGGGGGCCGAACATCGCCGTTGCGCCGCGCTCACCGGTGAGGACGTTATTAACATCCGACAAAAGCGTGATTTCGCAGTCGGCGAGACGTGCATCGAGTCCCGTGACATCGACTGAAATGAGTTTTGCCAGCCCGTTCGGCGTGGGTGCGATTTCGCGGCGGAAGGTGCCGGTGAATTTGACGCCGAGCGCGGCGAGCAAGCCAGCGCCGCCGTCGTTGGTGCTGGTGCCGCCAAGGCCGATGAAGAAGTGGCGGATGCCCTCGCCAACCAGGAGTCGCATCAATTCGCCGACGCCGTAGCTGGAACGATCACCGACCGGGACGGCCATGTTCTGCGCGTCCTCTATGCCGACGATTTGCGCGACCTCGATCATCGCGGCTTCGTAGATGCCGTGTTTGATGAGCGCGTAACCTGCTTCGGCTGATCGCCCTGTGGCGTTCCTCACGAGCGCCTGCTTGCGCCGTGCACCTGTGCTTGAGAGGGGGTTGCTCAAGGCGTCCAGCGTGCCTTCACCACCGTCGGCCATGGGGCGCTTGACGATTTCGGCATCGGGTAACACCCGATGCAGCCCGACTTCAAGTGCGGCGCATACGCCCTGCGCCGACAGCGAGCCTTTGAACGAGTCGGGCGCGAGGACGATTTTCATTCCGCCGGATTTTCCGCTGTGTCGCGCTGTGTAGCTCGTTGCACGCGATCATTCACGGCGTCCCATTCAGGGCCTTGCGGCGGGGCTTCGATGATGAGCTGGCCATAGCGTTCACTATCAAGCGAACGCAGCAAGGCGTACAGCTCGTATTCCCAGGTTTGGGCGTCGCCCGCAAGGCGAACGGCGCGCAGTTTCTCGGACGGTTCGACATCGAACGAATGCGTAATGACGCAGCGCGTCGGCCCGCGATCCTGCGCCTGGCGGAAGGCACGCAGTTGCGTGCGCAGGCGGCGCTCTTCGAGCATGATGGTGGGTGTGCGCGGCGCATAGTGCGACGCGAGGCTGCCGGATACGCGTGGTGCGTCGCTTGCTTCCCCGGTGATACGGCCAAGCGTGAGTCCGAGCACCTGCTCGATCTCGTTGGCGCGAACGCGACCGGGCCGCAAAATCCGCACAGTGGCACCACTGACGTCGACGATGGTGGACTCGACGCCGACGTCGCAGGCGCCGCCGTCCAGGATGAGTAGGGGGAGATCAGGAAATTCAGCGGCGACGTGCGCAGCAGTGGTGGCGCTGACCTGGCCGAATTGATTGGCAGACGGGGCGGCCAGGCCAGACGCCGCGGGCGCACCAGCTGCGTACTCGCGCATGACCGCCTGCGTCACCGGATGCGACGGCACGCGCAGGCCAACCGTGTCCTGGCCGCCCGTAATCGCATCGAGCACATGGCTGGCGCGCTTGACGACCAGGGTCATGGGGCCGGGCCAAAAGGCGGCGGCAAGTTTTTCAGCGGCTTCGGGCCAGGTCGCAGCCCAGGTTTTTGCAGCGTCGGCCGATGCGACGTGAACGATCAGCGGATGATCTACCGGTCGCCCTTTTGCGGCGTAAATTTTCGCTACCGCGCCGGCGTTGCTGGCATCGGCAGCAAGCCCGTACACGGTTTCAGTCGGCAGTCCGATGAGCTCGCCCGCACGAAGCCGTGCCACCGCCCGGGCTATGTTTTCCTCCATCGGTGGCTCGATCCACGGAACGCTTTTGGCTACATCGGGTCGCTTCATCAATACACCTTCGGTTCATTGGGCGGACGCGTTTTGAAACGCTTGTGTGTCCACAAATATTGCTCCGTGTTTTCAAGCACTCGCTCTTCGATGAACGCGTTAACGCGGCGCGCGTCAGCTTCGTCATCACCGGACGGAAATTTATCCCACGCAGGGTAAAAGCGCACGTCGTAGCCGCGCCCCTTGGGTCGCTGTGTCGCGATTACCGGCACAACCACGGCACCCGTGAGCTTCGCCAACCGCGAAACGCCCGTGATGGTCGCAGCCTTTACGCCAAAGAACGGAACGAACACAGAATCGCGAGCACCAAAATCCATATCTGGCAGATAGTAGAACGGCAAGCCGGATTTCATGGCCCGGATGATCGGCTTGACGCCCTCGGTGCGGGCAATGATCCTTGATTCACTAAAGCGGGTTCGTCCTGAAAGCATCATCTGGTCAAGATCGGGATTGCTTTGTTCGCTGTAAAGTGAGCAGCCAGAGGCGTCCACCGAAATGCGGATCGCGCAAGCGTCAAGCCCAATGAAATGAGGGCACAGCCAGATCACGGGCGTTCGGCCCTCGCTTTGTGGGCCTCGCTGGAATCGCCTCCATTCGTGCTCATCATGCAGAGTGACGTAGCCGCGAATTTTGCTGCCGGAGGCATTCCAGAGAAACCCGTGCTCGAGCGCGGCCTGCATGTAGGCGCGGAAATGCGCGCGGGCGATGGTTTCGCGTTCCGGTTCGGAAAGTTGCGGAAAGCACAGGCGCAGGTTGGTGAGCGCGACGCGGCGGCGCGATTTTGCCAGCCACCAGCCTAGTCTGGACAGCGGGCCGCTCACCGCTGCGATTACGGGCATGGGGACGAGCGCGAGGAGTTTGCTGCCAATGTGGGCGGCGATGCCTGCGAAGGTCATGTTGACGGCCCAATCCCCGCCCTCTCGCGCGCTGCGGGAGAGGGCGTCGAACCCGGCGGTACTTTGTAGCGGTTGTAGCTCCACAAATATTGATCGGGCGCGAGCGCAATCGCCGCCTCAACAGCCGCATTCAACTCACGCGCAGCGGCTTCGGGATCGGTGGAAAAAGGTTGCAGCGGCGTAAACGCCAAACGGTACCCTTGCGCCTCCGGCAAGCGCACACAAGCGACCATCACCACCAGTGCCTGCGTCGTTTTGGCGAACTTCTGCACCAGGGTGATGGTGTAGGCAAATCTTCCAAAAAAAACGGCCCACGCGCCCTCGCCTCCCCGGCCCGGATCGGGTACCTGATCGGGTAGCAGGCCAATCGCTTCACCGCGACGCAGCGCTTTCAGCATGGCGCGAATGCCGCTCATCTCAGCGGGCTGCGAGCGAATTTGCATACGGTCACGACCTGCCCGCATCATAGGCGCAGCCCACGCCACACGCGGCGCGCGGAACATCGCGGTCAGCGGCATTTGCGAGCCGATGACGAGCGATGCAATCTCGAAAGTGCCCAGGTGCGGTGTGAGAAAAATGATTCCGCGACCTTGATCCTTCGCGGCGAGAACGGCATCCCAACGGTCAACTATTTTCACGCGGTCGAGAACAACGGCGTCCGGGGTTCGCCACAGCCCTGCGGTTTCAACCGCCATCCGGCCAATGCCCATCGCTGCCTGTCGAAGCGACACTTGATCGGCGTATCCCGCCTGCCCGAGGTTCTCGCGAAGGCGACTTCGCATCCCACCGGACAGCAACATCAATCGCCCCAACATATCACCCAAATGCGCTTGAGTCGCAAGCGAGCGCCCACTCAGCCAATTGGCGAGGGCAGAAGCGATGGAGGCAAGTAAAAACGACAAGAACGACGGGGAAATGGCGAGGAAATAGGGTTTGCTCTACAATTTTAAGTGGTGTTCGCTGAGTTATTCGACTACTTGCGGGGCGGGCGCTGGCAACTTTCCTTTTCAGAAAGTTGGGCTTTTTTCCGCTAAAGCGTCGCCGCTGGTGAATCCGTTGATTTCGAGTGGCTCGCTGGAGTCCATTCAAACTTTTACGCACATAAGGATTTACGCATGAGCGACTTTCTCTTCACCTCCGAATCAGTCTCCGAAGGGCACCCCGACAAGGTCGCCGACCAAATCTCGGACGCCATTCTCGACGCCATTTTCAAGCAGGATCCCAAGTCCCGCGTCGCTGCCGAAACGTTGACCAACACCGGCCTCGTCGTGCTCGCTGGAGAAATCACCACCAACGCCCACGTTGACTACATCCAGGTCGCGCGCGACACCATCCAGCGCATTGGCTATGACAACACCGAATACGGCATCGACTACAAAGGTTGCGCGGTCATGGTTTGCTATGACAAGCAAAGCAACGACATCGCGCAGGGCGTCGACCACGCGTCAGACGACCACATGAACACCGGCGCCGGCGATCAGGGCCTCATGTTCGGCTACGCCTGCGACGAAACGCCAACCCTGATGCCAGCGCCAATTTATTACGCGCACCGCCTGGTTGAGCGTCAGGCCATGCTGCGCAAAGACGGTCGTCTGCCGTTCCTGCGCCCGGATGCAAAGTCGCAAGTGACGATGCGCTACGTCGACGGCAAACCGGTGTCAATTGATACCGTCGTGCTCTCCACTCAGCACAGCCCTGATCAGAGCGAGACGGCCACCAGGATGAAGCAGTCGTTTATCGACGCCATCATCGAGGAAATCATCAAACCGGTGTTGCCACACGAGATGCTCGTGAACACGCGCTACCTCGTCAATCCGACCGGTCGATTTGTGGTCGGCGGTCCGCAAGGCGACTGTGGCCTGACCGGGCGCAAAATCATTGTTGACACCTACGGCGGCGCATGTCCTCATGGTGGCGGTGCGTTTTCCGGCAAAGACCCCTCCAAAGTGGATCGCTCAGCGGCGTACGCTGCTCGATACGTCGCGAAAAACATCGTTGCGGCGGGCATCGCCAAGCAGTGCCAGATTCAGGTGGCCTATGCCATCGGTGTCGCGAAGCCGATGAACGTGACGATCTACACCGAAGGCACCGGCGTGATCAGCGACGAAAAAATCGCGCACCTCGTCAACGAGCACTTTGACCTGCGGCCGAAGGGCATCATCAACATGCTCAATCTGCTGCGCCCGATCTATCAAAAGACCGCTGCGTATGGTCACTTTGGTCGTGATGAGCCCGAGTTCACCTGGGAATCAACGGACAAGGCGGCTACGCTGCGCGCTGCGGCTGGGCTCTAGCGAAGCGCAAGTCTCCAGCTTTCTGTAAGTATCCCCTATTTATCTGGGCTGGAGGCTATTTTCGACAAAAGTCGATAAGTAGCTGAATCGGGCTTTAGCCCATATTTAATAGACGTTTCAGCGAAAAGCTATTGACCAGCTCCGGTAAAGCCTGACTGCCGCCAGGCCTCATACACCGTCACCGCGACCGAGTTTGAAAGATTCAAACTTCGAATCGCGGGGCGCATCGGAAGGCGGAGTTGAAATTCAGTGGGGAAATCCGCGAGCACCGCCGCCGCCAGTCCTTTTGTCTCCGATCCAAACACGAAAACATCGCCTGATTGCAGCGCAGTTTCGTGCGGGGACCGCGTGCCGCACGTCTCGATCGCGAACATTCTGTGCCCCGCCAAAGCCAGCTTGCACGCGGCCCAATTTTCATGCACCTGCATCGTCGCGTACTCGTGATAGTCGAGCCCGGCGCGGCGCATGCGTGCATCGTCGAGCGGAAAACCGAGCGGCTTCACCAGATGCAACATCGCGCCGGTGTTGGCACACAGGCGGATGATGTTGCCGGTATTCGGCGGAATTTCCGGTTCGACAAGGACGACATGGATCACGCGACGGACCGCCCAAATTTCACCACGCGATCACGCCGATGGATGGGTTGAACACGTGCCAGCACGTACGCGTCGACACGCACCGCGCCTGCGTCGTACACGGCGCGCGCCAGCTCATTTAACGTTGCGCCCGTGGTAAGCACATCGTCAACGAGCACCACTGATTCGCCCGCAAACGAGCGCGTCGCTGCGAAGGCGTGGCGAACGTTGCGCCGACGCTCGATCCAGTTGCGTCGCTGCTGAATGTCGGTCTCGCGAATACGGATCACGCCGTCCGCGTCGACGCGCAACGCAAACCGCTTCGCCATTTCAGCGGCAACCAGCTCTGCCTGGTTGTAGCCGCGCTGCTGCAAACGAAGCTCCGCGAGCGGTACCGGAATCAAGGTAGCAGAAGCCGCGAACGGCCAATCGCGGCGCTGCGCGGCAACCCATCGAAAAATCGGGAACGCATGGTGATATTTCGCGGAGACGATGGCGGCTTTAAGCGGAAATTCGTATTGCCACTCAGCCACTAAATGTCGCCAAACCGGTGGTTTCTTGAGGCATCGCCCGCAGACGTCACCGTTCGCCGCAGGAAGCTGGCAGCGCGGGCAGACCTCACGCGCTAATCGAAGCAGCGAACTCGCGCACGGCTCGCAAACTGTCTCCCGCGCATTGTCGCCACAAAAGAAGCACGACTGCGGCAGTGCGCGCTCACCCACACGAGCGAGCGTGGCGAGCGCATCATCGTAGAGCGTACGCAATAAAATTGAGGAACCTGTCTTTGATCGAATGCTGTGCCAATTTTCCCACGTAGTGTGATCGAGCGTTTGCTGTGAGCGCGCCGGAGCCCATCGATCTCGCGCTGCTGCGCAAGCGATTTGACCGCGCCGCTGCCACCTATGCCGATGCTGCGGTCGTTCAGCGTGAAGTGGGCAATCGATTGCTTGAGCGCTTTGACATTATGCGAATCGCGCCGTCAGTCGTGCTCGACGTTGGCTGCGGGCCGGGGACGCATACGTCGGCGCTCGCAGCGCGCTTCCCGGATGCGACGGTCATCGCGATCGATCAATCGTCGGCGATGGTTGCGCGCGCCGCGCCGCCGGTTCTGAAGCAGGGCTGGCTCTCGCGGCTCACGAGCGGCAGTAGCAAAGCCGGGAACGCCAGAAAGGGCGAAACGCGTGGGCTCGTGGCGGATATGAGCGTATTACCGCTACCACGCGAATATGTGGATGTCCTCTGGAGCAATTTCGCGCTGCAGTGGGCAAACGATCTGCCCGCGCTGTTTGCCGAATGGAATCGCGTGCTCAAGGTCGGTGGCGCGATGATGTTCACCGCACCCGGGCCGGACACTTTGATTGAATTGCGACGAGCGATTTCGCGCGATGAAGCGGTGGCTAACCGGTATGTTCATCGCTTCACCGATCTGCACGACATCGGCGACATGCTCGTACATGCAGGGTTCGCTGATCCCGTGATGGACATGGAAGTCATCACGCTGGAATACGCAAGCGCCGCAGCGCTCTGGCGCGATCTCAAGGCGCAGGGCGCGACCAGCACCATGCAAAGTCGTCCGCGTGGACTGCTCACACCGCGAAAGCTGCGTGTGATTGAGGCCGCGCTTGATGCCGGACGAATCAACGGCGGTCCAATCCGCATCGGCGTCGAAGTGATCTACGGCCACGCCTGGAAAGTCGCGCCGAAGAAGACGGCCGAGGGCCACGGCATCGTCCGGGTGCAGGCGATTGGGCGAGGCGGGCGGAAGTAGTCTGCTCCGTCTACGGCCCGAAATTCGTGCCGCAGTTCTGGTTCAGGTAGTCGCGAATCAGTGGCCAGGTATTGCGTAGTGGCGTGCCTATGATTGCGCCATTGGTCACGGCTGTACCTGTAAAGCCAAGCATCGCCCGCACCAGCATCAGACCATCGCTGACCGCATTCGGCGCGCCGCCGCTGCCATCGATGTCGAGGTTGCAACTGGTGAATAGCGTGCCTGTCGTTGAGATAAACGACGCTGCTGCGCCGCCGACGTGCAGCTTCGAGCGCACGACCTCATTGGCAATCGACGCGCTCATGTGGCGCGCACAGACGTAGCTATTGTTGGTAATGGTGCCCGGCGTGGTTACGAATTTCGTGCTGAGATCACACAGGCAGTTGCTGGCTGATGAGACGCAATAACTGCTGCCAAATGCGCCGTCGACATAAATGTTGGACGAACCGACGATGCCGGTGATGAGTGCCGGGTTCGAGGTGCGGGTGCTGGCCAGCGGCACGTTGGTTTGTATCGCAAACGCAAACGCGTCGGATGTGGTGTCGGTGGCGGTCAAGTCGGCGCTGAAGCGCGACACGAAGGCGTCATAGATGCCGCCGGAGCTGCCCTGCGCGCCACCGCCGACGCCGGGGAAGGTGGTGGTCGCAGAGTTGGTTTGGCCCGCTACATAGACCTCCCCAGTGGCCGGATGAATGGCCAGCGCGTTGGCGAAGTCATCACCCGCTGCGCCGAGGTAGGTGGATTTGATGAGCGTGGTCAAGTCGGCGCTGAACCGCGACACGAAGGCGTCAAAGCTGCCGCCGCCGGAGCTGCCCTGCGCGCCGCCGCTGACGCCGGGAAAGGTCGTGGTCGCAGAGTTGGTGGTGCCCGCTACATAGACCTCCCCGGTGGCCGGATGAATGGCCAGCGCGGTGGCGTAGTCAGCTCCCGCTGCGCCAAGGTAAGTGGATTTGATGAGCGTGGTCAAGTCGGCGCTGAAGCGCGACACGAAGGCGTCATTGCTGCCGCCGAAGCTGCCCTGCGCGCCGCCGCTGACGCCGGGGAAGGTGGTGGTCGCGGAGTTGGTGTAGCCCGCTACATAGACACTCCCGGTAGCTGGATGAGTCACTAGCGCGTTGGCGTAGTCATTCCCCGCTGCGCCGAGGTAGGTGGATCGCAGCAGCGGATCGATGACCAGCGGCTGCGAATGGTCATAGTCGCCCAGCCGGAAGCTATAGCTTGCGGGCGCGGCATCGGTGGCATGTGTGGCCTTCGTGGCAGGATTAAGCGTGTAGGCCACGGCAACTGGGGTGCGCTCGCCGCTGCTGTTTTCCTGAAACGCGATCGGGGCGGTGAAGGTGACCGGGCCATTGCCGGTATGGGCGATCAGTTCACCCTGGTCGCCGATTTCGAGCCTGGCGGCACCGGCCAGTTGAATGTGGATTTGCGTGGCATCCTGCTGCGGCGCAACGGTAAAAATCTTCTCGATATTGTTGCCTGTAGCGCGCAGTTGCACGTTGATGCCGGGATACATGTCCCCCAGGTTCACCCGCTCATAGGTGTTGAGCGCTTTGGCGTGCTTTGTTTCGTCGTTACCAATCAGGTAGCTCACGCTCGCTTGCATCGGGCGGTAACCGGCCGGGGCTTGCAGCGTGCCGGCTGCCATGCTGCGTGGCTTTCCGGTAGGGTCAATCAAGGTTTCGGTGAGCGACCAGCCGGGGCCGCGTTGCTCTGGTGCTTTCACGCCAACCCTTTGGCTCACCGGAAGGGCGGCGATTTCTTCGCCGCCTGCGCTGGTGGGTACGGCTGCAATCGGCTTGCCCGGCAGGCTGTAGACCAGTTCGCCAAGGTTGGTCACAAACAGCGTTCCGGCGAATGTTTGCGCGGCAAACGCGGCCTGCGCGTCCCACTGACCAGCATTCGCCACAAAAGGCACCGAAAGTGCGGCCATCTTTTTAAGCGCCGCCGGGTCGGGCGCGGTGGCGTGAAGGCTGGTGGCCGCCAAGGCCGCTAGCGCCATTTGCGCCAGTTGAAATACACGCATGAGTAGTCCCCCGTTGGTCAAATTGATAACTTACAGCGTTGTGCACGTAGCAAACGAATTGTGCGCCGGTCCTGCGCCACCGGCAATCGAAATGCGCGCAATTGGCAGCAACAGCGTTTATCGCTAACGTTTATTCAATATGGGCTGGCAGCCATAATCAAAGAAACTCGGTTTGGGTCAAAAAATACCTCTCTGCCAATTAATGCGTCGCCTGCGCCAAAAAGCTGCTGAATTTTTTGGGCGCAAGCATGCTGAAGTACTGCGATGGATGTAGCTGTTTGGCTATGCGTGGCTGGCTTCAGCCACCTGCGCGAGTGCGGCAACGCCTTCCCCGATGAGGTGCGTGGGAATCGCTGATACGCCTATTCGGATAAATTCCCCGGGGGGTGTCAGGCCAAAAAAGCCAACGCCAGGTTCGATAACGATGTCCGCATCGCGTGCGGCGGCCACAAGTTTGGCGGCGGAAAGGCCGTCGGGCAGACGAATCCAAAGCGCGGAGCCGCTACC
>JAYUWL010000140.1:0-14514 GCA_043753585.1 Burkholderiales bacterium | reverse complement strand
GCGAGAGCAACGCGGTGATCGTCGGGCATGGCTGGGGTGGCTGGATCGCCTGGTCGATGCCGACGATGCAGCCCGCGGTCACCACAGCGGTCGCGGCCCTCGGCATGCCGCATCCGCTGGTCCTGCGCCGCGCGTCACTGCGCAACCCCGCCCAGATCAGGGCCAACACCTACCTGGCCGGGCTGCAACGCCCCTTCGTGCCGGAGCATCAGATGAGCAAGGGCTTCGCGTATGTCGAACGCCTCCTGGGTGCCTGGTCGGCCCCGGGTGGGCCGTGGCCGCCGCGCGACGTCGCCCGGCGCTATGCCGAGGCGATGACCCTCCCTTTCGTGGCCCACTCTGCCGCGGAGTACTACCGCTGGGTTGTCCGCAGCCAGTGGCGACTCGACGGCCGACGGTTCGCCCGCCGGGTGCGGGGCCCCGTCACCGTGCCGGTGCTCCAGCTCCAGGGCGAACAGGATGGCGCGGTGGTGCCAGCCCTGGCCCCGGCGTCGAGGGCCTTCGTCGAGGGACCTTTCGAGCAGCACTTCATCGTCGGCGCCGGACACTTCCTGCCGGAGGAAGCAACCAGCGAGGTGAACGAACATCTCCTGCGCTGGCTGAAGAGCGTCATCTGACCAATCTGCCTGCAGCCCCCGCCAACGGGGTCGGTGGGGGCTGCCAGCGGACGCCAGCTCAGGCAGCTGCACATCCTCCGGTGCTGACCTGGGAGAAGGCCCCCTTTGCGGCCTGCAGGACGGGACGCGCCTCGTCCAGCGTGAGGGCGTATGCCGTCTTGTCGTCGTCGAGCGACTTGGCGAACACGATCCCGACAACCTGACCGGCAGGCGAGAGCAAAGGCCCGCCGGAGTTTCCCGGCTCGACCCTGGCAAAGAGCGAGTAGACCTCGCGGACCACACCCGGACTGCCATAGATGTCGGCGCCGGTGGCCTTGAACACGTCACGGACCCGGGCGGGGTTAAGACGGTAGGGCCCGTCCAGCGGGAAGCCGGCCACGACCGCGCTGTTGGAAGGTTTGAGCTCCGCGCCCAGGCTCAACGCGGGCGCCGAGAGGCCGGGCACGGACAGCACGGCAAGGTCGCGCTGGGCGTCGAAGACGACCACCCGGGCGTCATACGAGCGCCCGGTGCCCTGGATCTGCACCTGTTCGGACCTCGTCCCGGCAACAACATGGGCGTTGGTGACGACCCGCTCAGGTGCCACGACCCAGCCGCTGCCTTCCTGACCACGGTTGCACGATCTGGCCACGCCCCTGATCTTGACGATCGAAGTGGCCGCCCGGGCCACCCCTGGGGCGCGCGCCAGCAGGTTGTCCGGCGGGGCGATGGACTCGCGAGCAATCAAGTCACCTACGGCTTCCCGCGTCCACAAATAAAACGGCAAGCGCAGCTGATCGGGCATCTTGCCCAGCACCATCGTCTCGATGCGCTTCATCTGAGGCACGCCCAGCGCTGAGGCCTCGCCCGCTCGACGACCGCGACGCTTCGGCTCAAGGCTCTTCACCCCCGCGCTCCTCATCTGTGCTACCCAGCGGCGAATGGTGCGCTCGGGCAACGACATTAGCCGCGACACTTCGACTTGTTTGAACCCGTTGTTTAACGCTTCAATGGCGCGACGACGTATCTCGTCTTGCGCTTCCGCTGGTATGTGTCTCATGCTGTTCGATGCCATCCCCTATTAACGTCATAGGTCTTAATTGGTTGACTTGTTAATAACTTCCCTTTGTCGGCCTAGATGGGCCTACATCAAATACACGCTCTTCGAATAATGAACTATAGACGCTCTTAAGCAGCCTGCCTGTGAGCCAGCGCACCGTGCTCCGTTTGGCCTAATTGCAGCGGTCATTTGCCGGGGGCGGCTTGGCCAAGAACCGAAGCCTCCACCCATCCTTCACCCACCATTTTTGAATCCGGGTATGTAGCGTGCGTTGCCACACAGACGGGATCAGCAGGAAAGGTCAACATTCTTAAATTGTCACAGCAATTGCCTGATGTCATGGTTACGCCGACCGGTCAGTGCGACTGTAACACCTACCTCCCCAGGAACTTCTATGAGCCCCATCCCATCAACCTGCACCTGCGCGCCGACACCGCCACACCGCACTAACGGAACGTTATTTCTTGCACCAATCATCGCTGTGCTTTCAACTGGGTGTGCCAGCGTGCCGCCGCCGACCGAACAGATGGCAGTCGCCGAAGCAGCGGTTCAGCGAGCAAATACTCGCGCCACTACGGAATTTGCGGCCAGTGAACTGCGAGTCGCAACCAACAAGCTCACTACAGCGCGGCAGGCCATGGTGAATAAAGACTATGACCGCGCCAGGCAGTTGGCCGAACAGGTCGATGTTGATGCTCAGGTTGCTGAGTTGCACGCGCAATCGACCATCTCGCGTAGAGCAGCGCAGGATTCGCGAGATGCTGCACGCGTGTTGCTCGAAGAAATCAATCGCAAATCCATTCGCTAACTTACGTTGTATCCCGCCGATCAGGAGCCCCCGATGAAAATTCGTTTTCCCCACCCTTCACTTATTGCATCCATTGCACCCATTGCGCGTCTTGCGCCGCTTATTCCAATCAGCTCGGTGCTCGCTGTGCTTGCGGCGTGCAGTTCAGCTCCCGTCCAAAACCTCGCACTGGAACAGGCGCGTGTGCGCGTGACCGCAGCACAGAGCGACGCCCAAATTGTCCGTCTTGCTCCCCAAGAGTTAGGTCGTGCCACGGATTCGCTTCGGGTCGCCGAGCGCGCATGGAGCGAAGGTGGTGCGAGCGTGACGGTAGATCACCTCGCGTACATGAGTGGTCAGCGCGCAGCCATTGCGCAGGAGGTCGCGTCAAGCCGCGCATCGCAAGCCATTACGGCGGGCGCATCAGCAGAGCGCGACCAGCTAAGGCTCGCAGTGCGCACCAACGAGGCTAATGTCGCCAACCAACAACTGGCGCTTTCGCAGCAAAGCAACGCGCAGAAAACCGCCGAAAATGAACTTGCTCAGCGGCAGCTTGCGGAATCACAAAGAGAAAACTCACGACTTGATGCCCAGCGAATCGCCGAGGCTGACGCGGCAAAGCAGCAGCTTGCACAATCCCAGCTTAGCAATACACAAAAAAGTATCGATCTCGCCGCTGCCAATGCCGCTACGGAACGCGGTCAGGCCAGCCTTGACAGTAAAGACGCCCAGTTGAACGACCTTGAACTTCAGTTGAGAGACCTGAACGCAAAGAAGACGGATCGCGGCATGGTGGTCACTGTGGGCGACGTGCTGTTCGACAGTGGACAGGCACGACTCCTGGCGGATGGCAACCGCAACATGGTCAAACTGGCAGACTTCTTCAAACGCAACCCGGAGCGCACCGCATCGATTGAGGGCTTTACCGACAGCGTGGGATCTGCCATGGCAAATCTCGACTTGTCAGCTCTCCGGGCCAATGCCGTCATGGGTGCGCTGATCGAGTTAGGTGTTCCCGCGAGCCGGATGACTGCGCAAGCATTTGGTGAAGAAATGCCGGCAGCAAGCAACGGGACACCGACAGGTCGGCAGCTGAATCGTCGGGTGGAAATTGTTTTCGCCACGCGTGCAGAAAACGTGCTGGTGAAGTGAGCCATAAAACCAGACTTTAGCTCTCCGACCTACACAAATGAAATCCACCAATCCATGAACGTCATCATCTGGCTTGCGCTCAGCGGAGTTGTGGTGTGGCTCACCGTGTTCTCCATGGGCGCCAGCGTGTGGCGAACACTTCAGCAGAACATGGTGGATATCGCCGGTGCCATCCTTGGCGGCTACCTTCTTTGTTCGCTCATCGCGGCCGAAGTGATTGAACCCAACTTCGTAAACGAACACGCATTACTCACGGCTGCCCTGGGCGCGTTCGGTCTGCTTACCTTTGTTAAATGGTTGACGGTGCGATAAACAGCGACACTCATGTCGAACGCGAGTACCGACACCGCGTAGTCCACATGTGGAGCTCGACTGAGCATAGCCCGTCGTTCGCGATTGCAGAGTTCACCTCCTTTAATATCGACCCGGCAGCGTTTTGGATCGCTATAGCTACGGGCAAGCGTTGCCATCGGTTTCAGGAATTTAAAAGCGAGGTCGTTGTGCGCGGCACCCATCACTTCAAGTGAAACGACGATCAGCAATCTTCTCCGGTTTGGGACTGGCTGCAGGAGCGGCTGGATGGGCGATCTTGCCCCGCGAGGGCCTGTGGAACCCGTGTCTTGGGCTACCGATGCCAGATCGTCTGGCTAAGCATGCAATTGTTCAGGCAGCGTGGGCTGGACTGGATGCGGCCAGGGTTTGGGATGTTCACGTCCATCTGGCTGGTTTGGGAGGTGGCAGGAGTCGCGTCTGGGTCAACCCGCTGATGCAGAGCGTCTTTCATCCGTTTGAATTCGTCCACGCCAAGTTCTACGAAAATGCCGCGTGTGCAAAGCATCAAAACGCGGATGTGACAGACACCTATGCCGACAGGCTCTTTGCCTTGCAGCAACAACGCCCCGTAGGTGCAAAGCTCATGTTGCTGGCGATGGATCATTTTCACGACGACGTCGGCAATCGCGTTCCAGAGAAATCAGTTTTTTTCGTGCCAAATGACTATGCCTCGGAAGTAGCGGGGCAGCACCCCGAGCGATTCGAATGGATCGCATCGGTGCATCCGTATCGGGCAGACTGTCTGGAAGCCGTTGAGTGGGCAAAGAACCACGGAGCGCAGGCTGTCAAGTGGATTCCTTCCGCGATGAATATTGATCCAGCCTCGAAGCAATGCCATCCGTTTTACGACGCATTGAAACGATTGAACCTGCCGTTAATTAGCCATGGTGGCTACGAGCATCCACTGCTCGGGTCTGGAGCGCTTCAACCGCTAAATAATCCGCTTGCGTTGCGTCACCCACTTGAACGCGGTGTTCGGGTGGTTGTCGCGCACTGTGCGAGCACTGGAACTGCCATCGATACCGACCGGGGCACGAACGGCCCCGAGGTCGAGTGCTTCTCCTTGTTTTCACGCATGATGGACGAGCCGCAGTTCTTCGGTCTGTTGTACGGCGACCTCTCGGCGTTAACTGAAACAAGCCGGGTCGGACCGCTGCTTCGGAATGTCCTCGAGCGTTCGGATTGGCACAGTCGTCTACTGAACGGTTCGGACTATCCATTACCCGGCTACGTGCCGGAAGTTTCGATCAATCGTCTCGTGCACTACAAGTTCATTCCCGATGAAGTCGGAAAAGTCCTACGAGAGATTCGCGAGTACGATCCATTGCTATTCGACTTTGTTTTGAAACGACACATCGGCGCAGGTGGCCAACGCTTTTCAGCTTCTGTATTTGAGACTGTGGCATTTTTCGGGAGCAGGCAGTTGCCTTCAATTTGACGACGCCGCAGTACGTGGTGAAGCGTTTTAGCTGGCTCAATCGCGCTTGCATGGGCAGCGGCAGGAGCGACCCCTATAAACCCACTACAACTTTATGCTGTAAGCACCACTGCATATGGGCTTAACGTCAATTTATCCCTTATATCGATAATTGACGAATTCGCAGGCAAGCCTTATCAAGTAGGGGCTAATGCGAAAAAGCTGTCCTGTTGCGGTCGCCGTGGCGCCGCTACCCCGATAGTCCCGCTCAATCCAAGTTTCAGCACTCAGTATTACCTCGGCATCAGCGTAGGGCTGGATTCTGAAATGGTGTCTCGCCATCCGCGCTGCCACAGCGGCAAGTGCCGATGCGCTCGCGACCGGCGGCACCGTCGGGCAGGTACTCGCGGACACTGGCGAAGCGCACGCCTGAACTAGCGATTGCCGGTGACGTTGTTGTAACGTTCAGCAGAAGTGCTCTTAAACACGAAAAGTCCATTCGACCAGTGGTGCTGACCGGGTTGAATAGCGCAAACTCGAAGCGCCGTTTCGGCGCGGCGCAGATAAATACCGCCGTTGATCTGGAAAAAAGGAGTCTCTATGCATTCCGCCGAATGGCCCTCTACGCGCGCGGCGCGATGGTTCCGAGCGTTGACGCTGATTGCTTTGGTAGTAGTCGCAACACCGTCGGACGCCGTCCAGAACACGGTTATCGGCACTGGCACAGCGGCCAGTTGCACCAACGCGTCATGGCAGGCGGCGTGGAATGTCCCAGGCGATGTCGCACAGGACTTGCTGATTACTTTCGACTGCGGCACCAACCCGCTGACGATCAGCGTGAACGCCCCGACCGAAAGCATGGTGCGGAACTATCCGATGATAACCGTCGACGGAGGCACGCCCGGGCTCATCACCTTGAGTGCAGCTTCAGGGCGGATTCTGGATTTTCCGGGCGGACGAAACCTAACAGTCAAGAATCTGACATTCATTAACGGCGTAGGCTCGGTATCCAACTGCACTACTCAAGATTGCGATAGCGGCGGCGCGGTGCGCAACCTCGGCAGTATTTGGGTCATTAACTGCAGTTTCTCCGGAAATGCGGTGAGCATAGCGGCGCTTGGGTCGGCGACGGTCCGCGGCGGTGCCTTGTTTGCGGGCAATGGATTGACTGTCATTAACAGCACTTTTTCCGGAAACAGCACTAGTGGCGGCGCGGGCGGCGCAATCTACTTTCAGGCTGCCGGGGCCCGCATTATCAACAGCACGTTTTTCAACAACGTGAGCCAGAAAGTCGTTTCTGCCGGCGGCAGTAGTAAAGGCGGATATGGTGGTGCCGTCTCCGGCGTCGGTGGGCTGACTGTGTCGGGCTCACACTTCGCTGGAAATAGCGCCGATGTCGACGGCGGTGCCGTAAAAACTTACGGCAGTTTTAGTGTGCCAGCCACCATCGTTGTAGCCAATAGCTCGTTCTTTAATAATTCTGCGCTGCGCGCCGGCGGCGGACTCCACAGCGACGTGTTTACCGATTCGCACGTGACCAACAGCACGTTCTCCGGCAATTCCGCAGTCTCCTCCGCCGGCGGCATCGCGATGTATTTAGGGACAGTGGGCAACAGCATCGTCGCGAGCAACACCCCCACCAATTGCAGCAGTGCTTCGGGCGTCACCGACGGCGGCGGCAATCTGGTGCTCGGCGACGCGACCTGCCCCGGCCTGAACGCCAATCCGCTGCTCGTTGCGCCCACCCTGGCCGTGCCGTATTTTCAACTCGGCACCAACAGCCCGGCGATCAACACGGGCCTGACCGGCATTTGCGCCGCCGCGCAGGGTTCGCCGAATTTCGGTGCCGGCGGCGTCGACCAGCTCGGCCGCACGCGTCGCATTGGTACCTGCGACGTCGGTGCCTATGAGTCACAGCCGGTAAGCCTGGTCGCCACGGCGGGTTCAGTTCAAAACGCCACCATCAACACGCCGTTCAGAACCGTGCTTCAGGCGAAAGTGCTCGATGCATTCAACAACCCCCTCAACGGAACACTGGTCGCCTTCTCTGGCCCGCCCAGCGGGGCTCGCCTGATGGGCGGCGGCAACGCGTTGAGCAGTTTGGGCGGAATCGCCTATTTCGGCGCAATTGCAAACGGCACTGCGGGCACCTACACCGTTGCGGCCAATGCAGCAGGGCTTCCTCCGACGAACTTCGCTTTGACCAATACGGTGAGGCTCAATCCGCTGCTTGACGTGGACGACAACGGCCAGGTCAATCTGCTGACCGACGGCTTGCTGGTAGTCCGCTACCTGTTGGGCCTGCGTGGAACGGCGCTGACCACAGGGGGCATCGGCGCGAACCCCGGTCGCACACCAGAGCAGATCGAGACGTATATCCAGTCCCTCCTGCTTTAAGATACCATTTCGGTTAACGGATGCAGCCGGCGCCCGGGTAGGGCGGACACCCCGCGCCCAGCGAGCGGTCGCCTGCCAACCAAAATCTCCGGGTAACGGGTCGGTGGATAGGGCTGCCCACCATGCAAAACACCCACCAAACCGTTACAACTCTATGCTCAAAGCGCCATTGCATCGGGGCTACAGGACAATTTATTGCTGATGGCGACCGTTAACAAAACGCGCAGGCAGCCGTTATTGAACAAGGGCTAGGGCGAAAAAGCTGTACCCTTCCGACCGCCGTAGCGTTCGCCACTCGCAACCTCAAAACAGCGAAGTGGAATCGCAGCCGACCAACGCCCGTGAGCGCTGTTTCGCGATAGCGCTCGGACGCATCGTGGCGGCCACGATTTAGCCGGCAATCGTGGCCTTTTTTTGTTGCAGTCTCGCAGACGCGCAAATCCACCGCAAGCTCAACTATCAGGGCTTTCTCACCAGCCCGAGCGGCGCGCCGGTGAACAGCGCTGGCTTGCAGATGGTGTTCAACATACACAACGTCGCCACACTTGGCGCGCCGCTGCACACCGAGACGCAAACTGTCACTGTGAGCGACGGCATTTTCAATGTCCTGCTCGGCACCGGCGCGGCGCTCACGCTGCCGTTTGACGCGCAGTATTACCTCGGCGTCACGCCCGGTGCAGATCCCGAAATGTCGCCGCGCCAGCCACTCGCGGCGAGCCCTTACGCCGTGCGCGCGGCAACGGTCGAGAGCGCCGATGCACTCGCGACCGGCGGCAGCGTCGTGATCGGGGCGACGACAACGCAGCCTTTCCCCTCGCGATTGCAGGTAGTTACTCCGACGGCAAAAACGACCGCAACCTTGGGCATCCGTGGGCTCTCCGTCACCAGCAACGAAACGACGGCCCCTTCGCGGTCGACGTAAAAGTTGTCGGCGCGCCCGCGCTTGCTTGCCGCGGCATCGTGCTGCAAACGACCGAATGGAACACCGCCGACGGCGGCAACCTTTTGCTGCAACCGCAAGGCGGCAATGTCGGCGTAGGCACCTTCACAACCCCCACTTCAAAGTTGACCGTAGCCGGGCGTATCGAGACCACCAGCGGCGGCGTCAAATTTCCCGACGGTTCGGTGCAGACAACGGCTGCCGGCGGCGCTGTGCCGGGCACTTTTCAATGGGAGGTGGTGGCCGGGACGACGCAGCAGGCGCAGTCGAACACTGGCTATGTCGCCACCAATGTGGCACAGATGACCGTCACCCTGCCGACAGCGCCGAACGCGGGCGACACGGTGCGCGTGTCAGGCGGTGGCGGTGGTGGCGGGAGAGTTGCGCAGAATGCGTTGCAGTCGGTCACCGGGTCGTTCTTTGGGTTGACCTTCGTCGACAATTGGCTGCCCCAAGATAGCGTTAGAGGGTGAGGTGCCCTTGCTTAGTCCGCCGACGGCAGCAAGCTCGTGGCAACCGTCGGAGGCGCCGGATCGGGCCAGATTTACACCTCGGCTGACTTCGGCGCGAGCTGGACGCCGCGCGAGAGCGCCAGGAACTGGCAGTCGGTGGCCTCGTCAAGCGACGGCAGCAAGCTGGTGGCGGCGGTCTACTTCGGGCAGCTCCACATCTCGACCGACTTGAGCATCACCTGGACGCAGCACGATAGCGTCAGGCAGTGGAGAGCGGTTGCCTCGTCCTCCGATGGCAGCAAGCTGGTCGCTGCAGAAGGCGGCAACGGTTTCATCTACACGTCGACCGATTCCGGCGTGAGCTGGACGCAGCGCCCCAGCAGTGGCGGCAGGCTGTGGCAATCGGTCGCCTCCTCGGCCGATGGCAGCAAGCTGGTCGCGGTGGCCTACAACGACAACCTCTCCACCTCGTCGGACTCCGGCGTCACCTGGACGGCGCGCGAAAGCGTCATCTACTGGAAAGCGGTGACGTCCTCCGCCGACGGCAACAAACTGGTCGCAGCGGCGGAGGGTGCCGGTGGGCAGCTGTTCACCTCGACCAACTCGGGCGCGAGCTGGACGCCGCGTGTGAGCAGCAGAACCTGGGCTTCCGTGGCCTCCTCGACCGACCGCAGCCGGTTGGCGGCTGTTGCCGACAACGCGCAGATTTATATGTCGTCCGATTTTGGCGTGGGCTGGACAGCGAGCGAGACGAGCCGTCGATGGACGGCGGTCGCATCATCAGCCGACAGTATCCGGGTGGTTGCCGCCGAGCAAGGAATGGTCGGCCCTGGCGGCGGCGGCCTGCTGTACACCTCTGTGCCAGCCGTGAACACCTTTGCCAGCAGCACAACCGTGGGCGTTACCGGCTACCTGACCGGCCCACAGCGGTCCGCCATCGAGCTGCAATACATTGGCAGCGGCCAATTCATGCCGCTCTGCTATGTGGGGACGATTAGCAGTTATTAAGCGGGACGG
This sequence comes from Burkholderiales bacterium, assembly GCA_043753585.1. GTDB lineage: Bacteria > Pseudomonadota > Gammaproteobacteria > Burkholderiales > Casimicrobiaceae > Casimicrobium. The sequence goes on along the minus strand of JAYUWL010000140.1, from coordinate 4,363 downwards.
TTGACCACCCTGTGCAGAACAAGCGCAGACTGCGGACTCAAGCCATAAAGCAACGCGTCGGTGGACGCCGGCTTCCCACCCTGCAGCCTCGCAACAGCTAATCGCTAAAGCCCTTTTTTTATAGGGGCTGGTGCCTTTATGCCGTTAGTCGACTTGGCAATAAAACGTCCTTTAGGCTTCATGCAATGGCCGTTTCAGAGGTAAGTTGCAACCCCTTCACCGCAGATAACACCGCTCAGAGTGGATCAAGGCGGGGCGCAGATTGAAGTGCGGCAACGGCGAACGCGGAAAAGTTTGAGGCAGCTGTAATCGTTTTAACCGATTGCTTACATCGAAATTATTCGTTATATCCACTCAAAAAAAGGTGCATATTCCTAACTGACGCAGCATCCACCCGATGCGGTGTGACTATTTCAAACAGAAGTTCGGATCGCCAACCTATTTGTTGCGGCGCCAGACTTTTTGTTTTTCTCTACGTCAACCAAGGAAAAAAATGTCTCTCATCAACACGCACGTTCAGCCATTCAAGACCCAAGCCTTCCACAACGGCAAATTCATTGAAGTCTCCGACGCTACGCTTAAGGGCAAGTGGTCGGTTCTGATTTTTATGCCGGCCGCGTTCACTTTTAACTGCCCAACGGAAGTTGAAGACGCTGCCGACAATTACGCCGAGTTCCAGAACGCGGGCGCTGAGGTCTACATCGTGACCACCGATACTCACTTCTCGCACAAAGTGTGGCACGAGACATCTCCCGCAGTCGGCAAAGCCAAATTTCCGCTCGTGGGTGACCCGACGCACACGCTGACCAACGCGTTTGGTGTGCACATTCCTGAAGAAGGTCTGGCACTGCGTGGCACGTTCGTCATCAACCCCGATGGCGTCATTAAAACGATGGAGGTTCACTCCAACGAAATCGCCCGCGACGTGAAGGAAACGCTCCGCAAGTTGAAGGCTGCGCAATACACGGCTGCCAATCCGGGCCAGGTCTGCCCAGCCAAGTGGAACACCGGTGCGAAGACAATCGCACCATCGCTGGAACTGGTCGGAAAGATCTAAATCAGCCCTCACCGCGCCGCTTGTTCCAGGCGGCGCGCACTTCCGTCACAGCGTTGACGGAACGGGCGTGCGGCATTGACCGCTGGCCCTGACAGTTTTTGCAGCACACCTGCCTGTACCCTGCCCATCTCTTGATCCATCCCTGCGCCGACGCAGGGGGTTGTGAATAACCGTTTTCCGGAATTTCGCCATGCTTGACGCCTCCCTCAAATCCCAGCTGCAAACCTACCTTCGCATGATCCGCGCGCCGATCCGGTTGATCGCCTCGCTTGACCAGAGCGACACCGCGATCGAAATGCGCGGACTGCTGGACGATATCGTGAGCTTGTCCGACAAAGTCTCACTCGACACCACGGGCGACGATGCGCGCAAGCCATCGTTTGTGGTTGCGCGCGATGGCGAAACCGGCGGCGTGCGGTTTGCAGGGATGCCACTCGGGCACGAGTTCACATCACTGGTGTTGGCACTATTGTGGACCGGTGGCCATCCGCCCAAAGTGGAGGCCGACGTCATCGACGCCATTCGTTCGCTCGACGGAGACTTCAACTTCGAGGTCTACATGTCGCTCGCCTGTCACAACTGCCCGGACGTGGTGCAGGCGCTGTCGCTCATGGCGATCTTCAATCCGAAAATCAAGACCGTTGTGATTGAGGGCGGCGCGTTCCAGGACGAAGTGACCGCGCGCGAAATCATGGCTGTGCCGATGGTGTTTCTCAACGGCAAAGTGTTCGGTTCTGGTCGCATGAGCGTGGAAGAAATCGTAGCCAAGCTCGATACGAAATCTGATGAGCGCGAAGCGGCGAAACTTGACGCCAAAGCACCGTTTGACGTGTTGATCGTAGGCGGCGGTCCAGCCGGTGCAGCGGCCGCAGTTTACGCTGCGCGCAAGGGCATTCGCGTAGGGGTGGCCGCTGAGCGCTTCGGCGGGCAAGTCAACGACACGATGGCGATTGCAAATTACATCTCGGTGTTGGAGACTGACGGCCCGAAATTCGGTGCCGCGCTGGAAGCGCAAGTGCGCCGCTACGACGTGGACATCATGAATTTGCAGCGTGCAGAAAAAATTATTCCTGCCGCCGAAGCCGGTGGATTGATCACTGTGCAGATGGCCAACGGCGGCGCGCTTGCGGCGCGCAGCGTGATTCTCTCGACTGGCGCGCGCTGGCGAAATGTCAATGTGCCGGGCGAGCAGGAATACAAGAATAAAGGCGTGGCGTATTGCCCGCACTGTGATGGCCCGTTGTTCAAAGGCAAACGCACAGCCGTGATCGGTGGCGGCAACTCCGGTGTTGAGGCGGCGATTGACCTGGCGGGTCTCGTCGAACATGTCACGGTCGTTGAATTTATGGATCAGCTAAAGGCGGATGCGGTGCTGGTCAACAAGCTGAAGAGCCTCCCGAACATCACCATTCATCTGAATGCGCAAACGACTGAAATCACCGGTGACGGCAGCAAGGTCAACGGCCTGAAATACAAGGATCGCGCCACGGGCATTGAGCATCACGTCGACGTAGCAGGTGTATTCGTCCAGATCGGCCTCGTACCCAACACCGAGTTCATCAAAGGAATAGTCGAGCTAAGCCGCTACGGCGAGATCCTGGTCGACGCCAAAGGGCACACCAACGTCAGCGGCGTGTTCGCCGCAGGCGACTGCACCACCGTGCCCTACAAGCAAATCGTCATCGCGGCGGGCGACGGATCGAAGGCGGCATTGAGCGCGTTTGATTACTTGATTCGCCAGCCTGCGTAGCGCTCGGTGGCTTCATGGTAACGGGCTGGCCGTGATCGGGACGGGTTTCGGCAACGCTTCAGTCCTTAGGAAGCCCGTATCTGACCCATTTTTCTGACTCGTTGAACCAGTAAGCGAAGAGAACGCGGCCTGACCACAGAATTCGTTGGACGCGGTTAATAGCGGTGTCGCTACTTCCGACGACGCCTGTCTGGCTGGGAGGCGAGACAGCGAATCATAAGGAATAAGGACATTGGACTGATTGCAGGCGCAGTTCTCTATGCAACACGCGCGAAACAGCGAGACTATGGTGGCCAGCAGCGCTGCGGCTCAGTACGGCACAGTTGCTGTCATCGCGCCGTCAATGGCGCCACTAACACCAATGGCATCAAAAACTTCTCTGCAAACGTATCTACCGGTAAAGGTCTGCTGAACAGAAATCCCTGAAACCCGTCGCAGTTTAATACGCGTATCAGGCGATGTTGCTCCTCTGTTTTCACGCCTTCCGCGACCACTTTCAGCCGTAATGAATGTGCGAGATTGATGACCGTCGAAACCAGCGCCAGCCCTTCCGGGTCAGTGGTCAGTCGACTATGCAGGAGCGATCGATTTTTAACGTGTCCACTGGCAGCTTGGCCAAATAACTGAGCGACGAAAAGCCGGTGCCGAAGTCGTCAATCACGACGCGGACGTTCATCGCGCGGATCGCTTGTAACGTTGCAATGCTGCGTTTTACATCTGCCATGATCACGCTCTCGGTGATCTCCAGTTCTACCCCCCGACCGCCTGCGGATCACCGCCAATTGCTTGCTCAATCTCTTCGATGAAATGGCGATGACGCAGTTGTAATGGCGACACATTGACGGAAACTGGAACAGCAGCCAGGCCAGCTGCACGCCATTTCAGGTAGTCGCTAACTGCTTTTCGCAGCGCCCAGCGACCGACGTCATTAATCAAACCCGTTTCTTCCCAAATTGAGATAAACCCAGATTTTCCATTAGGAAGATTTTCTAATGGCCGCCATTAGCGCAAGTCGCTGATTTAATTGAGCTTCAGGGGTGGAAATCGGATTGGAATCGCGGTAGAGTTTCAGTGCGGGTTCGATCCTGAAATTCGGAGGTGTTGGATGCGAGACTTTGAGCTTCAATTCAGCGACAAACTGATTACCCCCTGGGGTGGCATGGCGCTGATCAAACGCATGCTTGATCACTTGGGATTTGATCGTGCGCTGTCGCAGGCGGACCTGCCGCAGCCGGGTAGTAATCGCGGTTATCGGCCCGAGCAGCTGATCGTGCAGATGATGCTCTCGGTATGGTGTGGCGGCAACCGATTTGAACACGCCGAGGTCACCCGCTTTGATCGGGTGCTGGGTTCGATCTTTGGCATTGATCGCATGGCTAACTTCAAAGCCATCACGCGGATGTTTGGCAAATGCACGCAAGCGGTGAATAATCGGGTGTTTGGCTCGCTCTACCGCGGGTTGTTTGAACAACTGCACATCGGGCGTGTCACCCTTGATCTGGACTCAACGGTGATCACCCGCTTTGGTGAGCAGCAGCAGGGGGCCGCCCGCGGCT
>JAYUWL010000139.1:0-4845 GCA_043753585.1 Burkholderiales bacterium | reverse complement strand
GCCGCTGGTTGACTGGATCAAGGGTCAACTCAATCGAGTTCGTGATCTGGATGTCGGTGAAGCGCCCGTCGAACTTGCCGTTCAGCCCGCAGTAGTTCAGGGCGACGCGTACTGCGGCGTTGTGCCGCGTGACTCCCGGCTCGCACCGGGGATCAAATGAACACCGGAATTGTGATCCCGCCTATTTCACCAGCCCCATCTGCTTCGCCAGCGGCAGGGTCTCCATGGTCCGCTGCTTGATGAACTCCGGCATTTTGTCGTAGGTTATGTCGATAGGTTCAAAGCCGCCGTCGAGCATCTGTTTGCGGAACTCCGGATCGCTGTTGATTTTCAAAAACAAGTCCGAGATTTGTTTGCGCACAGCGTCCGGCGTTGACTTTGGCACAGCGACGCCGCGATAGGCGCCGTCGACCCATTCAAATCCCAACTCCTTGAATGTAGGCACGTTAGGAAACTGCGGCAGTCGGTTGGGCGTCGCAACCGCGAGCATGCGAATTTTTTCCCGGTTGGCGACGGCAAACGTCGGGTAACTCATCGCCGCGTCGACGTGTTTGCCGAGCAGGGCGGTGGTCAGATCGCCGGTTCCTTTGAACGGGATGTAGGTCATCCTCACCTTGCCCTGCAAGCCGAGGCGTTGAAACGCCAGATGATTAGCCGAATTGGTGCCACTTCCTGCCACAGTTAACTTGTCTGGGTTGGCCTTTGCCGCAGCAATCAGATCGGCGAACGTCTTGTACGGTGAGTCCGCCGACACCACCAATGCATCTGCCGTGTACTGGAAGAAAAACACGTTGACGATGTCGTCGGTTTTGTAGGGCACCTGACCTTCAAGGGGTTGCAGGATCAGGTGCGGAAGATTGCTACCCATGATGGTGTAGCCATCACCCGGCATGCTGTTGAGCTGGCCCCAGGCCAGCGCGCCGCCTGCACCGGCCTTGTTTTGCACGATGAAGTCCTTGCCATTGAGTCGGGCTAACACTTTGCCCTGCAAGCGCGCAGTGATGTCGCTCTCGCCTCCCGGGACGAACGGGATGATGTAGTTGACGGCCCGCTCGGGAAATTGAGCGAGTGCAGCACTGCACACGAGTGCCGAAGCGGCTGCTGTCGCCGCAGCGGTGAAGAATGATCGGGACACGATGGAGCTCCTTGTGAATCGCCTCGCGAATAAACTCGCTTGCGCCTACTGAGTGTATGCCGGGAGCGCTTCTGCCCTCCCCGCGAAGTATCAAAGAATTTCGGCCGCGTAATCCGCCAATCGCGATCGTTCACCACGTTGCAGTGTCACGTGCCCGCCATGCTCCCAGCCTTTGAAACGATCCACGACGTAGGTCAGCCCTGACGAGCCTTCACTCAGGTAGGGCGTATCAATCTGTGCGATGTTGCCCAGGCACACCACCTTGGTACCAGGGCCGGCGCGGGTGATCAGCGTTTTCATCTGCTTCGGCGTCAAGTTTTGCGCCTCGTCGATGATCAGGAGTTTGTTCAGGAAGGTACGACCGCGCATGAAGTTAAGGCTCTTCACTTTCACCCGTGAACGGATGAGTTCGTTGCTTGCTGCGCGGCCCCATTCGCCAGCGTCATTGTCGGCGCCCATCAGCACGTCGAGGTTGTCTTCCAGCGCGCCCATCCAGGGGTTCATTTTTTCCTCTTCGGTGCCGGGCAAAAAGCCGATGTCTTCGCCGACAGGCACGGTGACGCGGGTCATGATGATTTCGTTGTAAATTTTTTGATCGAGCGTGAGCTGCAGGCCAGCGGCAAGCGTTAGCAGGGTCTTTCCGGTGCCCGCCTGACCGAGCAGCGTGACGAAATCGATGTCGGGATTCATCAGCAGATTGAGCGCGAAATTCTGCTCCCGATTGCGCGCGGTGATGCCCCAGATCGCATTTTTGTGATGGCCAAAATCACGCAACGTTTGCAGTGTGGCAACCTTGCCTTCAATCGCAGTGACGCGAGCATAAAACGGGGTATCGACTTCGGTGAAAACGAACTCGTTAACCAGCAATTTCGACACAATCGGGCCAATGATTTTGTAGAACATCGCGCCGCCCTGTTGCCAGCTCTCGATGCCCTTGCTGTGTTTCTCCCAGAAGTCGGCGGGCAGCTCGGTCATGCCCGTGTAGAGGAGGTCGGAGTCCTCCAGCACCTTGTCGTTGTAGTAATCCTCGGCGTCAACGTTGAGCGCCCGTGCCTTGATGCGCATATTGATGTCTTTCGACACCAGAGTGATGTGGCGCTTGGGCTCCTTCTTGCGCAGATGCAGGCAAACCGCAATGATTTCGTTGTCCGCTTTGCCCGCCGCGAAGGAGGCGGGCAACTGCACCGACAGCGGCTCAGTTTGCAGGAACAGCCGCCCTGTCGCGGCGCCGCCCGAGGCTTTGGTCAACGGGATCCCTTCCGCGATGCCGTTGTCAAATCCCTTGACCAGTTCATCGAGAAAACGCGAAGCCTGGCGCGCGTTGCGGTTGACTTCGAGCGTGCCTTTTTTATTGTTGTCCAGCTCTTCGAGCGTACAGATCGGCAGAAAGATGTCGTGTTCTTCAAATCGGTAGAGCGATGTCGGATCGTGCATCATCACATTGGTATCGAGCACAAACAGTTTGGTGAGCGCTGACTTTGATTTGGTCGAACGCGAGTTAATTGACACGACACGCGACTTGGATTGCGTCATGAATTTCCTTATGGGCGAGGAGTAGCGGAGGGAGGAGCGGCAACCTGCAATCGTCGGGAAAGCGCGTTCACGAAGGCGCTCGCGGGGTGGGGAGCGTCGGGGACGGGCGCAGCGGATCGCTGCGGAGGAGAAAAATTACCAATTGCATTCGGGTGGTGCCTGACCGCTAATGTAGCGAAAGTGCATGGCGGGACAACGTTGGTCGGTGACAAGAGGCGCGGGATGGCACGATTCGTTGGGTTTTCGCTACAGAAGGGTTACCAGCTTTCTCGGCAAATGACCGCTTGTTATAGGGTCAGGGCGTATTTGGCCTAAAGTCGACTTTGAAGATATTTTTCATTTAGCCCCATAAAAGTAGTCGTTGCGGCGGGATTATCCGAAAAGCTGTTAAATCAATTGATGTGTTTACGCAGGAATTTTCCTTGCTGTTTTCATGCCGTCGGCATAAATTACAACAATGAAAAATCTCGTGACGCCACTTGTCGTGGCAACGCTTACGGCGCTCACTGCGTTTGTGCCAGCTGCGCGCGGGCAGGCATTGCCTGTCGGCTTCTCCGACAGTCTGGTGACGGCCGTGAGCGCGCCCACAGCGATCGCATTCACGCCCGACGGCCGGACACTCATCGCCAGTCAATCCGGTGCCCTGCGTGTGATCAAGAACAGCGCACTGGTGCCAACGCCCGCGCTCAGCTTTAACACGGGAACCGGCAGCGCCAATCCAAAAATCTGCGTTGTCAGTGAAGCGGGTCTGCTCGGGATAGCGGTTGATCCTGCGTTTGTCAGTAACAGGTACGTCTATCTCTACTACACGGCGCGCAACGGCTCCGATTGTGGCGCACCGAATTACACCGCTGGCAACGCGAGTGACGGCACGCCGGATGGTACGTATTCTGCGCTCAATCGCCGGGCGAATCGGGTGTCGCGATTTGTGCTCGGTACCGTCGCTAACCCGGATGTGATTGATCCCGCGACCGAGGTCATTCTGGTGGACCGGATGCCAGCGCGAGGCGGCAATCACAATGCGGGCGACGTGCATTTCGGCAAGGACGGATACCTCTACATCAGTGTCGGCGACGGCGGCACCGATTACAACGGCACCAGTCCCGGCTCGGGGGGTAGTAACGATGCCTCGCGTGACAAACACGTGCTGACCGGAAAGATTTTGCGCGTGACGCGTGACGGCGACGTGCCGCCGACTAATCCGTTCGTGACGGGCGGAACGCGTCGCTGCAACGTCACCGGCGCGACCACAGCGGGCAATCATTGCGAAGAGACTTTCTCCTGGGGCTTACGCAACCCGTTTCGCTTCGCGATGGATCCGAATGCCGTTGGCACGCGCTTCTACATCAATGACGTCGGGCAGGGTCAGTACGAAGAGGTTGACGAAGGTCAGGCGGGAGCCGATTTCGGCTGGAATTGTCGCGAAGGACGGCATGCCAACAGCAGCATTGGCTTCTGCACCTCACCGGGCTCGCTGGGCCTGATTGATCCGGTTTACGAATATCCGCGCGGCACGATTGCTGGCACCACGGTCAGCGGCTGTGCGTCGATCACCGGCGGAGCGTTTGTACCGAACGGAGTTTGGCCTGCGCAGTACGACGGCACCTATTTGCTGGCCGACTACGTGTGCGGCGTCATGCTGCGAATCCCCACGACCGGTACTCCCACCGGACCACTGCCAGCCGCGTTTGCGTTCGTCACCGGGCTGGGTGCCAGCAGCGCGACTTCGTTGCGGTTCGGGCCGGACGGCACGAGTCAGGCGCTCTACTACACGAGCTATGCGTCCGGTGGCCAGATTCGCAAGATCAGCTATTCGGCGACCGGAAATGCGGCCCCAACCGTTGCCTCGCTCACCGCGAACCCGTCGGCAGGTGTGTTGCCGCTCAATGTCGCCTTCAACGCAGTCGCCAGCGATGCCAATGGCGACGCGTTGACCTGTTTCTGGGACTTCGGCGACGGAACCAGCGCGACTACTACGACCGCGACCGTGGGCAAGACTTACAGCACGGCGGGGGTTTATACCGCCTCGGTTCGCGCGCGAGACAGCAATTTCGCCTTCTCCACAGTGACGACTACGCTCGTGCGTCCTGGCAACGCGCCACCGACAGCGGCGATCACCTCGCCCGCCACGAGCTACCTGTTTAACGTGGGCGATGTCGTCACACTGACGGCAATTG
>JAYUWL010000138.1:0-14685 GCA_043753585.1 Burkholderiales bacterium | reverse complement strand
AGAAAAAAATCAGGCGTTTGGCAACCGTCCCAAAGAGTCGCTGGCAGACATGGTGTTCGACAAGATCGTGAATATCGCGATTGAGTGACGCGACCGATACGGGCGGCAAATTGGCAAGGTGCTGGTCAATGGGCAGGACGTCAACCTGGTGCTTCGCATAACGCCTGTTGCCTGCACCTGAAGGGAGCGCAGCAGTGACGGTTACACCCGACCACCCCAAAACTGTGGAGCTAAATGGATAGCCCTTTCATGTCCACAGTTCAAAAGAAATCAATGGACGAAGACAACATCTACCGCAAAGTTCCGAGCGAACTATTGCACCCATTGCGCGAAACGTTGAACTTGACTTCACCGCGCGGGCTCGCAAAATACGCGACCAAACCAACGCGATGCACACCGGCGATATGAAGGGCATCGAATCGATGCTGTTCGCGCAAGCGCTGACGTTGCAAGCCACGTTCAAGGCGCTATCGGGGAGAGCCGCAGCGAATGCGAGCAAATATCTTGCGGCCACTGACACCTACCTACGGTTGGCATTGACGGCGCAAGGGCAATGCCGCGCGACTCTCGAAACGTTGGCCACTATCAAGAACCCGCGTCCCGTTGCTTTCGTCAAGCAGGCCAACCTTTCCAATGGGCTGCAGCAAGTCAACAATGGCAGCCGTGAGGCGAACAAACTCGTCGTGCGCGCGCGCGAGGAAAACGAAATCCCGCAAAACGAACTTTTGACCGACACGAGGCAGCGCATGGCAAAACCGTGGACACCAGAGCGAAGCGCAAGGCAGGCCGAAGCAATCCACGCGTGGCAGCCGTGGAAGCGGGCGACAGGACCGCGAAGCGAAGAAGGTAAGCGAAGGCTTCCCGAAACGCTTACGTGGGCGCTATCAGGCCCCAATTGCGGGAACTGGGGCGGGCGCTGCGTGAGCTTGAAGCGGGTTGCCTGTCGAGCCCCCACGTCACGGGTCCTTCCCAGCATGTGGGCACACGGGGCGAAACGATCGCGGGAAAGCGCTAGTCGAAGCTATGGATCAAAGTCAACGCCCAGCCAATTTGTGTGAGGCGGGAGGGGCATTGAATCGTTAGAGCGCTGATATTGGAAACCGTTTGCATATCGACGTCTGCGCAACCGCGAAATGACGACCGGGGGCAGCTGCATCCCTACAACGCCGAAACTGGAAACCGAGTGCTTAGCTTCGTTTTATCGCTAAGGGACAAAACGGACAAAAACACATCGCGCGTGTCTGCCTTCGCGCGCGCAAAGGATTATCGCAATGAAAACACTTGCAACGGCTCACCGTAAAGCCGGTAATCAGGCCGCACACGCCGCAGCGGTGCGTTTCGAGATAGAGACGCGTGACCGCTGGATTCAAGCCCTGACAGAGGCGCTAGAGGCGGGGGCGACGTTTCAGGAGCTGCAGGAAAAGATCACAAAGCAGTCTCTGTCCGCCCGTTGAAAACTGCCATGCGAGGCATGCAAGCGCGGGAAGCGGGTGATAAAACCCGCAAAAGAACCGAGTCGCATCGAATTACCGCGGACTACCCAGCGGTTCACACGAGTGTGTTTGGCTGCGGTACTTGTTCGGCGTTTCCCTAAATTAATTTGCACGCCACAGATTTGGGACAAACACTCATCGTTAGTGATACGCTCTGGATCGATTATCTACATGTGAAATGCAATGATAAAAATTAGATTTCTGGCCTTGGGGTGCGCATTTATATGTTCGCTTGCCTCCGCTCAAAATGCTTCCGAACGTAAGTTCGTTCGCGAAGGAAACACGGAGGGCAGCGTCCTCGCAAAAGTAGGTAAGCCAGACAGCGAAAGTATAGTAAGTGGCGCAGCGTCAAAAACAGTTGTCAAAAAGTGGATATATCTTCCCCATCCCGACGACGCTCAAACCATCACCACAATCACGCTGCGCGACGGTGAGGTTTTAGACATAAAGCGTGAAGTATCGCGATAATTACGATCGCGCATAGCGCGCGGACGGACGTCTGCGGGGCGGGCGACGACGCGAACGGTAAGCACGCTGAACGCTGGCCTGGATGGGGTGTGGATCAAGTAATTCCACTGCGTGCAGGGCACACGGACGCGCCGTCCAATATGCAGTGGCAAACAGCCGATGATGCCCGCATCAAAGTTCGTGAGGAAGTGGGTCAGTGCGCGGTGTATCGGCGGGCACGCAATTTCCCAGCGTGTCAGTAAAACGCGAACGGTTCATCGTCCGCGTCGACTTCGCGCTCCGAGTCGAGACGTGCGCTATCGGCAGCGCAAAACCAGTGTAATTCCTGTGTAATTGTGCGTAGAAAAATGCGCTAAGTGCGAGAAATGGGTAGAACTTCTATTTGTCAATGGCCTCCAAAAACCCTCATCTAATCAATTGCTTAGGAAGAAACGAGGAAAAAATAGATGTCTTGCGCTGACTTGAGTCGAAGACTTTTAATCCGTTGGTCGGCGGTTCGAGCCCGCCACGTCCTACCAGAATTAAGTACAGAAAAGCAATAAAAATCAAAGGGTTAGCTTAGGCTGGCCCTTTTTCTTTTGTACGGCAATGTACGTCAATTCGTGTTTTCGTCTAAAAAGCCGACTTCTTTGTCTAACGCGTTAGACAAAGTATTTTTAATGCCCAATTTTTAAGCAGAAATTGCGGCCCCCAGATGGCACGGAAACAACTGCGCGTTTGCCACAATTGGATGATCACTTTTGACCGGCAATTTTTCGGTCGAGCGCCTCAGCGGAGACACCCATCTGCGCGCGCCGGTATCGTTCTGTCGTGGCGACACTTGCGTGAGTGAATGCGTTTTCGGTCGGCGGCAACAAGCAGCGCTAATCCGGGCAAAAATGAAGTTGTTCCTCGCAAAAAACGGTCGGGCTTTGCCAGCGCAAATCTGTAAATTACGCGTCATGTGCTTTGCCTCTGCAAGAGTTTGCATCCGAGGTCGATAGTGGCGCTGCCGGTTGTTGGGTCGGCGAAGCGACGCAGCAAATACCTTGCAACTTCGACCCCAATTTCATGGCGTGGTGGTCGAATGGTCGACAGCGTCGGCGCACTCCATGCGGTGAAATCCAGGTCGCCGAATCCGATAAGCGCAAGCTGATCTGGTACTTTGATGTTGTGTCGTTGACACTCAAAGAGCGCACCCAACATCAACGCATCATTAGAAAAAAAGACAGCGTCGACTTTTGGGTGGGCCTTGAGAAGCGCAGCAAGTGCAGGGCCACCGACCTCAACGCTTGCACGCTCGTTGACAGAGTGACTGATTGCCGGGTGTCGGCCTTTAGCGGCCACCGCATCGAGAAACCCGGCTCCGCGCTCTTTTGCGCGGTGATCGTGCGCCAAGGCTGCACCGATGAACGCGATGCACGTTTTACTTCTGGCGTACAAATGGTGTGCGGCCATCTGTCCCACCGCGCGGTGCGAAAAGCCCACGGCCGTATCAAGCGAGTGATCCCCAAGCTCCCACATCTCCACCACCGGCACATCACAGCTCGCTAGTCGCTTGAATGTGGTTCTTGCATGATGACGACCGGTCAGGACAATGGCCGACGGCGACCAGGAGAGGAAGGAATCGAGCAGGGCGGCTTCACGCTCGGTCGAATAGCCGCTGTTTCCGAGCATGATTTGGTAACCCTGGGGCGCAAATTCGTCGTCCATCGCCTCAATGGTTGCGGCAAAAAATGAGTTACTGAGCGACGGCACGATCACGCCAATCACTCGGGTGCGTGATGCAGCGAGGCCGCCCGCCATGACGTTGGGCACATAGCCCAGGCGATCAATGGCTACGTCGATTCGCGCGCGCAACCCATTCGACACCGCATCCGGCACGCGCAGCGCCCGCGACACGGTCGAAGCCGATACGCCTGCCAGCGCAGCAACGTCTGACATTTGTGGGCGGCCCGTGGCGCGACGCGGGACAGCTACGCGTCCGTCCGCAGTTTCATTTTTTGCATATTTTGGTAGCGATTGCATGCGTAGAAAATCTGTATCCCTATGTTTAGTATAGCTAATATCAATAAAAAAGCTTTTTTGCAAGCGCTGCCAAAATACAATAGCATTGAGTTAATGGTGCTACGCCACCTCTTGAAAACCGCATCTCATGGCCCGCGTCAGTCTCAATAATCTCGTTAAATACTATGGCGACACCCACGTGGTGCGCAGCATCAATCTGGAAATCGAGCACAACGAATTCGTCGCGCTGATAGGCCCGTCCGGGTGCGGCAAAAGCACAACGCTGCGAATGATCGCGGGCCTGGAGGACATCAGTGACGGCGAGGTTCGCATCGACGGCGAAGTGGTCAACGAGCTGGAGCCAAAGGATCGCGACATTGCGATGGTGTTTCAGGACTACGCGCTTTATCCGCACATGAACGTCTTTGAGAACATGTCGTTTGGGCTGTCCGTGCAAAAAGTGCCGCTTGCAGAAATAAAGCAGCGTGTCGATGAGGCAGCGGCCATTCTCAATATCGGAGACCTGCTGCTGCGAAAGCCAAAGCAATTGTCAGGGGGACAGCGTCAGCGCGTGGCCATGGGTCGCGCGATCGTGCGCCGTCCCAAGGTGTTCCTTTTCGACGAGCCCTTGTCCAATCTTGACGCGAAACTTCGCGTTCAGATGCGCACCGAAATGAAAAAACTGCATCGCCGGGTGGCAACGACCGTGATCTACGTCACCCACGACCAGGTGGAAGCAATGACGCTAGCCGACAAAATCGTGGTCATGCGCGGCGGCAATATTGAGCAGGCGGGCACTCCAGACACAATTTACAACCAGCCCGCCACAATGTTTGTCGCTGGTTTCATCGGTTCACCGGCCATGAACTTTGTTGATGGCACGATCAGCGCGGACGGAAAAACCGTGGTTTTGGCGGATGGTGGCAGCGGTCATGCTCTCACGCTCACGCCTGCGCTTGCGGCGCGCGTTGCGGGTCGCGCACAAGCCGCTGTAAAGGTCGGCATTCGGCCTGAAAACATCAGTCAAGCGCCGCACGGTGCCCGTGCGATTCTGGCCCAGGTTGATGTGATCGAGCCGCTCGGCTCCGACACGCTGGTGTTTTTTCCGCTGGGCTCGGCTGAAATGGTGGCCCGCGTGCCGCCGACGACGCAAATCGCTTTGGGCGGTGAATTGGCACTCACCATCGATCCTGCGCATTTGCATCTGTTCGATCCCGTCAGCGAACGAGCGATTTGACCGTGCTTCGCTTCGGGCTGATTGGTTATGGCAAATGGGGGCGGCATCATGCGGCAGCCATCACCTCAACGCCCGGTCTCGTGTTGACGGCGATTGCCTGTGCGACACCTGGGACGGCATCCGTCGCGCGGGCCGACTACCCTGGCGTCGCCGTCACCAACCGCTATCGCGCGCTGTTGGCTCTGCCCACGGTCGACGCAGTAGCCATCGCGACGCCTAACTTCCTGCACGCAGAGATGACGGTAGCCGCACTGCAGGCGGGCAAAAACGTGGTTCTGGAAAAGCCGATGGCACTAAATCTCGCCGATTGCGCGCACATTAACGCGGCGGCTTTGGCGGCCAGCCGTACGGTGTCGCTGGTTCACCAATTCCGGCTATCGACGCAGTGGGGAGCGGTTAAAACCATGATCACAAACGGAGATATCGGGGAGCCCCGATTCGCCAACGTGAACCTGTTCCGGCAACCGTTTAGACCCGGTGCAGGAGAGTGGCGCTATGACGCGGAGAAAGTGGGCTCGTGGATATTGGAAGAAGCCATCCATTTTTTCGACGCTGTGATGTGGTATTTCCAGGATCACGGCGATCCGGTCACAGTAGCCGCCACCGGAAATGCAAGCAACGCGCAGCCGGGGCTTGTCGACAATTGCGCCTGCACTTTGCGTTGGGCCAACGGCAGTTTCGCTCACGTGAACCAATCGCTCAACGGCTTCGAGAACCATCTGGTGACCGAGGTGATTGGCACAAAGGGGGCAATTCGCGCGTGGTGGTCGGGCAGCTCTGATCGTACGCGCACGCCCACCTTCGAACTGAAACGAAAACGGTTGACGAGCGTCGGGGTGGAGACGCTGTCAATCGGCGCGTCCGGAGAGCTTTTTGAGCTCGCTGAGACGTATCGCCGCATCCGGGAAGCGTTCCAATTCAAAAAACCTCTGGTATCTGGCGCAGAGGCGATGAAGTCTGTACACGTTTGCCTGAAAGCCCAGCACTCGCTCGAATTGGGGCGTACCATGGCGCTCGTGTTCTAACTGTTCCAACGTTCAAAAAAATGAGGAGATCAAGCATGTTCAAAATGAAGTTCGACGTGAAGTATTTTTGGCGCTCGAAGCGGCTTTTCGTATTGGCGGTTGCGGCACTTGGGTTAGCCGTTGCAACCCCGGTGGTCGCGCAGCAAAAGAAGATTAGTTTCCTGACGTGGAACATCGCCGATCAGGAGGAGTTATTCAAAGAATGGATTGCTGAGTTCAAAAAAATTCGGCCTGATGTTGACGTTGAATGGCTGGACAAAAAAGGCCCGGAGTTTCCGACCTATTATCAAACGCAAGTTATCGCTGGCACACCACCGGACATCATCAACACGCAGGGCGGTTTGTGGCTTGAATACGCGGCTGCGGGCGGGTTGATCGACATGACGCCTTTGATGGCTAGAGATGCGGACGTAAAGAAGCGCTTCAACGCTGACTATCTGGCCAACTGGACGTATGAGAACAAGAACTTCATGCTGCCGTTCTACATCAGCAAAACACTGCTTTTCTACAACAAGACGATGTTTAAGGAGGCCGGATTGTCGGGCCCGCCGCAGAGCTTTGAGCAGATGATGGAGTTTGCCGCCAAGATGTCGAAGGGTGACAAAACTGGTTTGATGACACTCAATTTTGACTGGCTGTACTGGCCGATGTTCAAAATGAATGGCGTGGATTTGCTATCTCCGGACCTTAAAAAAGCGGCATTCAACACACCCAAAGCGGTTCAGGTGCTGGATGCACTCGCGAAGGCGACCGCTGCGGGGAGCGTTAACAAAATTTCATGGACCGGGCGCTGGGTCGAGCCGAATGGTGCGTTCGCAGCGGGCAACGTGGGCATGTTGCATGCGCACTCACCCGCTTTTTTCTTCATTCGCGGCCAAGCACCGTGGCTCAATGCCGACACCTTTGGTGCGGCGCATATGCCAGGCGGATGGTCAACGCCGAACTCGCATGGCTGGGGCATTTCAAAGGGTTCGAAACATCCTGATGCGGCCTGGGAATTCTTGAAGATGATTACCAACGACCGAAACACAGCGCGCTTCTCTGAGCGTCGTCGGGTGCTCACCGGCAACATTGCGTCCGACAAAGCCACGCTCGACAAAATGAGCAAAGACGATCCGCTTGCCGCGTCGGTGTTGCGCACCCAAATCGAGCAAACCGACAAGCTGACCGGCAACTGGCCGCTCGCCAATGACTCTAGGGTTAAAGAAGCGTTCTATCCGGAAATTCAAAATGCGGTACTAGGGCGAAAAACCGCAGCAGAAGCACTAAAAGATGCAGAGCCTAAAGTTAACCGGGCGTTATCACGCTAAGACTGACTCACCGCCAGCGTCGTTGCACTCATGACTTTCAGCACACCAGCGCAAGTGGGTTCCAGGCCGGGCGCGCAGAAGCGCCCCGGCGTGGGCTCAAAGCGACGCCGCGAACTCATTTTGGTGTGGGTTTTTTTGCTGCCGTCACTTGCGGTTTTCTTTCTCTATCGCATCCTGCCGCTGCTGTGGAATTTCGTGTTGTCGTTCGAAAAGTTCTCGTTGTTCGGCACATCAAAGTGGAACGGCATCGAACACTACCGGGACATGATCGAAGACGAGGTGTTCTGGACTGCATTGTGGAACACACTCATCTACATTGCCAGCGCACCGCTCGGAATCGTGCTCGCGTTGGTTGTATCGCTGATGGTCAACACGGAGGTGCGCGGTAGAAATCTGTATCGCACGGTGGTGTTTCTGTCCTATCCGCTCATGACCGTTGCGGTGGGCATCATCTGGCGCTGGATGTACGACGAAAAGGTGGGTTTGTTTAACTTCGTGCTGCGCTCGCTTGGCATTATTGACAAGCCATTACCGTTTTTGCAATCGTTTGAGTGGGCCTTACCGTCGGTGCTATTGGCTAATGTGTGGCAGATTCTCGGCTTCTACATGATCATTTTGTTGGCCGGATTGCAATCGATTCCACAAAACTTGTACGAGGCGGCCGCCATTGACGGAGCGAGTAAACGCCAGCAGTTTTTTCGTATCACTTTGCCGTTACTACGCCCGTCGATTTTTCTGGCTTTTGTCATTGGCATCATGACCTCCTTTACCAGTTTTGATCTGGTTTATGTGATGACACAGGGCGGGCCAAGCCACAGCTCAGAACTATTGGTGACCTACATCTACAAGGTCGCCTTCGAGCTGTCGAAAATTGATTACGCCGCTGCCCTGACGGTGGTGCAATTCGCGCTGTTGGTGGTGCTGACCTGGGTCGGCAATCGACTGTCTGGCGGTGATGCTGGCGCAAGGGAGACGGGTTGATGGCGCGGGACATTCATCAGAAGCGGCCCGGCGTGCGTCGTGCACCGCATTGGCCGCTGCACATCGCGTTATTGACCGTAAGCTTCGCGATGCTCGTGCCGTTTTACTGGGTGCTTAAAACCAGTCTCACTGGCGAAAATATTTTCGTCTATCCGCCGAGCGTACTGCCAGTCAAGCCGCATCCGTTTTATTACGTCGACGTTTGGTATTACATACCGTTTGCGCGGTATCTTGCCAATAGCGTGATCGTCTCTGCGCTCGCCATTGGCGCAAACGTGGTGTTCAATGCGATGGCCGCGTACGCGCTGACCAAGCACTTCAAGGGACGCGGATTAATCATGACGCTTTTGCTGTCGTGCATGATGATTCCCTTTCAGACTACCATTGTGCCGGCCTACCTGATCACCGGGAAGTTGGGCCTGCTCGACAGTTATCTGGGCCTGGCCCTGCCCACGTTCTCAACCATCGTGTGCATTTTTGTCTACAAGGCGAGCTTTGACGCAGTGCCACGTTCATTGATTGATGCGGCTCGCATCGACGGCTTATCAGAGCTTCAAGTGATTTTAAAGATCATGCTGCCGCTGTCGAGCGCGGCGGTAGCCACCAACGTGATCCTGTCGTTCATCTGGTCGTGGAACAACTTTTTGTGGCCTTTGATCGTAGTGCGTGACCCGATGATGCAAACGCTGCCGCTGGGCTTGTCGCGATTCATGACGTATCACGAGAATACGACTGGCGCGCTCTATGCGTTTTGCATGATGGTGCTCGCGCCCGGCATAGCGATTTTTCTGCTCGCGCAAAAAGAGTTCATTCGTGGGCTCACCTCGGGCGCGACCAAGGGCTGACGATGAGTGCCCGTTTGCGCAGTGTTGTCACCAATCGATTTTTCTGGATCCCGTTGCTGCTGGCAGTATTGGCAGGCGGCTGGAACCTGTACGTGGTCGGCCACGACGATGGCGTAGTGCGCGGTCGCGTGGTGGCGCCTGACGGCACGCCTGTGGCCGACGCAACCGTGCGGATGATGGAGCAGAATTTCACAACCAACGCGGATCGCGGCAGCACCATCAGTGGTGCCGACGGGCGGTTTGAGTTCACTAATAATCGCTCACACAATATCCAGCTCGTTGCTGAGAAGGCAGGATTGGGCCGTTCAGATCGACAGATCGTTCGGCTGTACTTTCGTGCTCAGAATGTGACGCTTGATGCACCGCTGATTATTCCGCCACAAGCAAAACCATGAGCGCTGATCGTCCGCTTGTGTTGCTCGATCCGCATCCGCGCACCAGCGCGATGATTTTTCGGCCGGTTGATCGCGCTCGCCTCAACGCGCTTGCCGACGTCGTTTCTGTTGATGCAGGCGCGGTTCCTGACGCGATCATCGATGAATGTCTGCCTCGCGTCGTTGCAATCCTGGGTCAAACAGCGCTGCCTGGAGAGCGCATTGATCGCGCCAAAAAGCTTCGCGCTGTGCTAAACGTGGAGGGCAATTTTTTCCCCAACGTCGATTACGTTGCGTGCTTCGCGCGCGGCATCCGGGTTGCCGTCGCGTCGCCTGTATTTGCGCGGCCCGTCGCTGAATTCGCCCTCGCGCTTGCGCTGGATCTCATGCGCGGCGTGACGCGTTCTGATCGTGCGTTTCGACGTGGTGAGGATCGCTATGGCTGGCGGGGCAATGAGGGTGTTGAATCCCTGTTCGGTGCCGAGCTCGGCCTGATTGGCTTTGGCAATATTGCACGCGCGTTATTGCCGCTGTTGCGCCCCTTTGGTTGCAACATCAGTGCGTTCGACCCGTGGCTCCCGGCATCGGTCATCGCTGAGCATGCGGTGCAGCCCGCGTCGTTGACCGACCTGCTGGCACGCTCGCGTATTGTGTTTGTGTTGGCGGCATCGACCGCTGACAACCGCCATCTCATTGGTGCGCCAGAGCTCGCCCAGATGCGGCCAGGAGCAGGTCTCATCCTGCTGTCCAGAGCCGATGTAGTGGATTTTGCGGCCCTTTACAACGCGCTTGCGGCTGGCCATATTGAAGCAGCAATCGATGTATTTCCAAACGAGCCGGTTGCAGCCGAGGCTCCGCTGCGTCGCTGCGAATCGGCGATTCTTTCGTCGCATCGCGCCGGTGGTATCGACAGCGCGCTGAAGACCATAGGCGAGATGGCGGTGGATGACCTTGAACTGATACTGCGCGGCCTGCCACCAGTGCGCATGCAGTTGGCTCATCCAGAGACAGTTGGCATACAGCGCAGCAGAGCGGGAGTAGTCGGGTGACGACGATTGGAGAAATCAATCCGGTGGTGACAGCGCTGGGTCGCCCGTTCCGGCGGGGTGTTATTGGGGTGGGCCATACTCATTCATTGGCGTAATTCATCGCAGCGCGGCTGAGCTCGATGGGCGCGTTCGAGTGATCGCGGGGGTGCTTTCGTCAGATCCGTCGAGGTGCGCAGGGTAAGTTACCGCCGTTGAGATTGCTGCGGTTCGTACCTGCGTTGATACTGCCTTGATGATTGCCACCGACGCCCGCGTTTTGATGATTGTCCGCGCGCGCTTGAAGCGGGTCTGAACGTTACTCGTGACAAGCCACTCAACATAAGCCGCGACCGGGCACGGACGCTAGTGCAGCTCGTTAAAAGCGGCAACGCTGCGTTTTGCCTGGCGCACAATCACACGGGCTACCCGATGGTGCGTCCGGGTCGCGCAGTGGTCAAAAGTGGCACCATCGGTGCGGGGCGAATGCTGCATCCGGAGTATGTTCAGGCCGGCATGGCGAGCGCTGTGGAGTGTGGCGCGCTCACACCAAAACCGAAATGGAAACTCAATGCTGTGCGCAGCGTTCGCGTTCACGTTCGCGTTTGCTACGCTGGTCGTAATTCCGCGCCCCTTAAGGAAAGTTATTTGATTTGCCACCGCAATGAGCGCGCATTTGAATTCTCGCCGACACTAAAGCGGCGATGAGGCACATCGGACGCGTATCAGAGATGACTCAGCTGCCTGCCGCCAACTGCCCAGCCACCCTCAATCCGCTTTGTGAGCCGCCGCGTTATTCAGTGGCGCAATGGGCCTATCCCCCGCAATAAGCCCACCAATTGCGCTGGAAATGCTGCGTGCCGCAGCGCCAAGGCGCATGCGCGTGACGTCGAGTCCGCCGTAGCCGTGTTCGCCGTCCCAATGCAAGTACGGCACCGTGATAGCGGCCACGGCGTGCCCCGCGAAATCAAGAATGGGGTAGCTCATGTTGGTCACGCCGCGAATGAAATCGCTTTTCTGCGACACAAACCCCTTTTTCCTGATCGCTGCCGTGGCCGGCGCCTTGCACGGTGTGTTCGTTGCGCCGTTATCCGCGAGCACCAGCAAGCGCGTCGCTTCACGCTCGGGTTGAAACGCTAAAAAAGCACGCCCCGACGCCGAGCTTGTCAAACCGACTCGCGCTCCGACGTGCACGGCAAATCCCATACGCCGAGGGCTGTCAACTTGCGCAATCACCAGCATTTCGCCCGCGCTGTGGATGGCGACGTGGCAAGACTGGCCGACCTCGCGCGCGAGAGCTTGCATCTGGGGCAAACTGGCGCTGATAAGTCGCCCGGTTGGCGGATACCGATGGGCAAGCTCAAATAAGCGCATCGTGAGTTGCAGGCGATCAGAGCGCGGATCGAGCGCAATGTAGCCACGACGCTTCAACCCGTCGACCATGCGAAAAATCTCGCCGACCTTGCGGGAAGTTGCGTGCGCGAGATCGCTGAGATTCAAACCGTGCGGGTGACTTGCAAGCAGCTCCAGCACGTCCAGGCCCTTGTCGAGCGCCGGAACAGGATAGCGCTGTGGATTTTCGCTAACAAGTCCAGTGTGCTTTGATTTCATACATGGAATTGTATTTTATAGGCGTAAAATCGTAGCTGCTGAATTTTCTGGCGCGTTGCCACATCAGCACAACACCCTAAGGAGACGACATGACGCCACAAATTCGCACAGTGTGCAGAGCTGCGGTGCTTGCGACATGCACTTTTTTTGCGGGCGCAGCGCTTTCTGCCGACTACCCGGAGCGTGCGATCGAGCTTGTGGTGCCGTGGGCGGCCGGTGGCGGCACCGATTCAATGGCTCGCGCCTTTGCTGAGGCCGCGAGAAAGCACCTCAACCAATCTATAGTGATTACCAACAAGCCGGGCGCGACCGGATCAATTGGATTCACTGACGTAGCTAAAGCCGCGCCGGATGGCTACAAGGTTTCGGTGTTGACCGCTGAAATACTCATCATCCCTCACATGGGCATCGGCCGGGTAACGCACGACGACTTCATCCCGATTGCGCGTTTCAATGCGCTGCCTTCGGCGATTACCGTGCGCGCGGATGCGCCCTGGAATACGGTCGAAGAATTTTTAGCGCAAGCCAAGCGGGAGCCTGGCACGATCAAAGTGGGCAACTCGGGCGTGGGCTCGATATGGCACTTGGCCGCCGCCGCGCTTGGCGACAAAGCTTCGGCGCAGTTCAACCACATCCCGTTTCAAGGCGGCAATCCCGCTGTGCTGGCGTTGCTTGGAGGGCATGTAGACGCGGTGTCGGTGAGCACCGCTGAGGTGCTCTCCTACGTGGCCACGAGGAGGCTTAAGACGCTTGCTGTAATGGCCGACCGGCGAGTGAAGGGCTTCGATTCGGTGCCAACGCTTAAAGAGCGCAATATCGATTTATCGGCTGGCTCATGGGCAGGTCTTGGCGCGCCCAAAGGCACGCCAGCGAAAGTGATTGAGACGCTCAAGGCCGCGACCGTCAAGGCAATGGCGGAGCCGGTTTTAATCGAGGCCATGGAAAAGATGAATCTCAATGCAGCCTACGCTGATGATGCGACTTTCAAGGTGCAAATGGCGCGTGACAGCGACGTGTTCAAGGGTTTGGTCGAAAAATTGCAGCTTAAAAACTAGGCTTGCGGCTGTCAAGTGATGAAAGATCGATACGGACTCGACCTCTCAACGTCCTCCACAGCCGCTGCTGATGCCTACATTGCGGCTGTCGACAACATGCTTTGCGCGGGAGCCGACTTGTGTGCCGGTTTTGACAACGCCGTTGCGCTCGATCCCGGATTTGCGCTGGCGGAGATAGCGCTAGCACGCTGCCATGCAATTTACGGACGAGGCGACGCTGCGAAGGCAGCAGCTGAGCGCGCGCGGGTCAAAGTAGCGGGAGCGTCAAGGCGCGAGCTGCAACACATACATGTGCTCTCGTTGGTGCTGGCCGGAAAATCGGGCGAAGCGCTTGCGGCAATCAGGCAACACACAGGCGAATTCGCGCGAGACGCGTTGGTGTTGCAGCCAGCACTGGGCGCATTTGGCTTGATCGGATTTTCCGGTCGATTGGAGCGTGAGCTCGAGCTGCTGGCGTTGATGGACGGCGTGGCGCCGCAGTACGGCGACGACTGGTGGTTTAACTCCGTGTATGCCTTTGCCGAGGTGGATTGTGATCGCGGTCTCGGTCGTATCGCAAGCGCTGAATTTCGCGTCGAAAAATCTTTGCAACAGTTGCCACACAATGCCAACGCGGCCCACTCGCGGGCGCACGTTTACTATGAACTGGAGCAGCACGCGGCCGGCGCGGCCTTCTTGCGGGAGTGGCTTGTCGTGCACCAAAAACCGATGCTGCTGCGCGGGCATCTTGCGTGGCATCTGGCGTTGGTCGAGCTCGGTCGGGGAGATGCGAAGTCTGCGTGGGCAAGCTACGACCGCGACCTCGCGCCAATGCTTCGCGGCATCGGTACGCCTACTCCACCGCTGAATGTGTTGACCGATGCGGCCTCATTTTTATGGCGTGCAGAGTTGTCGGGTGAGGAAATACGCAACTCGGATTGGCTCGCTTTGTCGGATTTCTGCATACAACGCTTTGCAAAGAGTGGGTTGCCCTACGCGGATTTTCACGTTGCGATGACACATGCCCGGGCTGGTCGCGATGATGCAGCCGGGGAACTGCAGCATGGGTTAGCGCAGTGGGTGTCCGATGCACCCGATCACGCCGTCCGCGCGGTGGTCGCCGGGGTTGCCCGCGCGATGGACGCGTTTGCACGTGAAGACTGGCTGCGTGCCGCTGAGGTGTTGCAGGCGCTACACGACCAGTTCATTCGTCTGGGCGGCAGCCGCGCGCAAATTGATGTTGTTCGACGGACGGAGCTCGTCGCGTGTCGACGTGCCGGTCTTGAAGATTCAGCG
>JAYUWL010000137.1:0-14740 GCA_043753585.1 Burkholderiales bacterium | reverse complement strand
CCTGCTGCGTGATTGTGAAACACGCCAACCCGTGCGGCGTAGCGTTGGGCGTTTCGCCGCTCAGCGCCTACAACCTCGCGCTGGCGACCGATCCCACTTCCGCGTTCGGCGGCATCATTGCGTTCAACCGCACCGTCGATGCGGCCTGCGCCGAGGCCGTGAGCAAGCAATTTCTCGAAGTACTGATAGCGCCCGAATACACACCGGAAGCGCTGGCATTGCTGTCGAAGAAAACGAACGTCCGTGTGTTGACTGTACCGATAAGATCTTTGTTCGACAGCGCCAATACGCTTGAGATGAAGCGCGTCGGCGGAGGGCTCCTGGTGCAGAGCCCGGACACCCACAAGCTCGATGCAAACACGCTGAAAATAGTGACGACTAAAGCGCCCGATGCACAGCAACTAAAAGACATGCAATTCGTATGGCAGGTTGCGCAATTTGTGAAATCAAATGCGATTGTGTTTGCAAAAGACGGGCGGACACTGGGCATCGGCGCCGGTCAGATGAGCCGTGTGGATTCGGCGCGCATTGCCAAAATCAAATCAGAATTGGCGGGTCTGACGCTTGTTGGCTCCGTAGTCGCAAGTGATGCATTCTTTCCGTTTCGTGACGGCCTTGACGTCGTAATTGACGTCGGCGCTGTCGCCGTCATTCAGCCCGGTGGCAGCATGCGTGACGATGAGGTCATCAATGCGGCGAACGAACGCGGTGTCGCGATGGTGACCACCGGCGTTCGCCATTTCCGGCACTAACCACGCATGAAAATTTTAGTCATCGGTGGTGGTGGTCGCGAGCATGCGCTTGCGTGGAAGCTGGCGCAAAGCCCACGCGTGCAAAACGTAATCGTTGCGCCCGGCAATGCAGGTACTGCAACCGAATTCAATTGCGAAAACGCGCTTGCCCACAATATTGATCAGTGGCTCGCTTTGGCCAAGAACGAAAAAGTAGGCATGACCGTGGTCGGCCCGGAAGCACCTTTGGCTGCGGGTGTAGTCGATGCATTTCGGGCTGACGGCTTGAAAATTTTCGGACCTACGCAAGCTGCGGCACAGCTCGAATCCTCGAAAGATTTTTCCAAAGCGTTCATGAAACGCCATGGCATTCCGACGGCTGAGTACGAAAGCTTCACCGACACCCGAGCCGCGCACGACTACGTCAATGCCAAAGGCGTGCCCATTGTTGTGAAGGCGGACGGACTTGCAGCGGGAAAAGGCGTCGTTGTCGCGATGACCCTCGACGAGGCACACGCAGCTGTTGACATGATGCTCGCCCCTGATGGCGAAGGCGTGTTCGGCGCAGCAGGCGCGCGCGTCGTGATCGAGGAGTTTCTCAAAGGCGAAGAGGCAAGTTTCATCGTAATGGTGGATGGTCGCAACGTTCTCGCGATGGCATCCAGTCAGGACCACAAGTGCCTCCGCGACGGTGATCATGGCCCGAACACTGGCGGTATGGGCGCCTATTCGCCCGCGCCAATTGTGACGCCAGAAATGCACGCACGCATCATGCGGGAAATCATATTGCCCACCGTTCACGGGATGGCAGAGGATGGTATTCAGTACACCGGTTTCTTGTATGCCGGTGTCATGATTGATGGCGACGGGCGTCCGCTAACGCTCGAATTCAACTGCCGGTTCGGTGACCCGGAAACGCAGCCGATCATGATGCGCCTGAAGAGCGATCTGGTTGATCTGATTGAACACGGCATCAACGGCACGCTTGATAGGGTGGATGTTGAATGGGATCGCCGCGTGGCGCTTGGCGTGGTCATGGCTGCGCACAATTACCCCAACAATCCACGAAAAGGCGACGCGATTTACGGATTGCGCGCGCCCAGCGATGACGCGCATGTGTTTCATGCGGGCACAGCAAAAGTCGATGGGCACATCGTCACGTCCGGTGGTCGCGTACTGTGTATTACCGCATTGGCAGATACGGTCAAACTGGCGCAAAAGCGAGCGCTGGAAGTAGCCGACAGCATCAGCTTCGACGGCATGCAAATGCGCAGGGATATTGGCTGGAGGGCAATCAAGCGATGACCGAAAAAGGAACTTCCACGGCAGCAACGGTGACGCGAGGCGACGTTGCCCGAGTGCGCGAATTTCTGCTCGGCTTGCAGCAGCACATCGTGTCTTCGCTGGAAGCAGTCGATGGTGGCGCTTTCATTCGTGATGAATGGCAGCGCCCCGAAGGTGGCGGCGGGCTCTCCAGGTTGATCGAAGGTGGTCGCGTGATCGAACGCGGCGGTGTGAATTTTTCGCATGTGCTGGGTAGTAAATTGCCGCCGTCAGCGACGGCCGTGCGTCCCGAACTCGCGGGCGCAAAGTTTGAAGCGATGGGCGTGTCACTCGTTATTCATCCGTTGAATCCGTACGCACCGACGACGCACATGAATGTGCGGTTCCTGATTGCAACGCCGCCTGAGGGCGATCCGGTGTGGTGGTTCGGCGGTGGCATGGACCTGACGCCGTACTACGGTTTCGCTGAGGATGCAGTGCATTGGCATCAAGTCGCCAAAGACGCCTGTGATCCTTTCGGTGCCGATCTCTTCCCGCGCCTCAAACGGCAGTGTGACGATTACTTTTTTCTAAAGCATCGACAAGAGCCGCGCGGTATAGGTGGTACTTTTTTTGATGATTTCAGCGCCCTCTCGTTCGACCAGAGTTTTTCGCTGATGCGCTCCGTCGGTGAGCATTTCGTACCCGGATACGTACCGATTTTACGGCGTCGCATCGACATGCCGTGCAGCCAGCGTGAGCGTGACTGGCAGCTCTATCGTCGGGGCCGTTATGTTGAATTTAATCTGGTGTGGGATCGTGGCACCCACTTCGGTTTGCAATCGAACGGGCGCACCGAAGCATTCCTCATGAGCATGCCGCCGCTGGTGGCGTGGCGCTACGACTACAAGCCGGAACCGGGCACCCCGGAGGCAGCGTTGTACGCCGATTTTCTGATTGCGAAAGACTGGGTATGAACTCGCGTGACGCCAATGCTGATTTGATAAAGCAGGACGACGCACATCTCGCAGAAGTTTTTGTCTCGGGTGAAGATGTTTTTAAAGGAAAACTGCTTCATGTCGTGCGCGACACGATCACCTTGCCGAATGGTCGCACCGGATCGCGCGAATACATCAAGCATCCCGGCGCCGCCTGCATCGTTGCTGAATTCGAAGACGGCAAACTATTACTTGAACGGCAGTATCGTTATCCGATGGGCAAGGTGATGATCGAGTTTCCCGCCGGGAAGCTCGATCGCGGCGAAAACCCGCTTGTCGCGGCGCAGCGCGAGCTGAAGGAAGAAACGGGCTACTGGGCGCGCTCGTGGCATACGTTGGGCCACATGCATCCGCTGATCGCGTATGCAGACGAGGTCATTCACATTTTTCACGCAAATGGTCTCGTCCAGGGCGACGCCAAACTCGATCAGGATGAGTTTTTGGAACTGTTCGCAGCGACCCCGGAGGAGATCACTGCGATGATCGCCGACAATCGCATCACCGATGGCAAAACGATAGTGGCTTTTTACAGATGGCAAATGCTGCGCCGACCTCGGATCACTTAGGTGAGAGCCCGTCTCGTGCAGCTCTTTTTCTAAAAGGGTTGTACGTAGTCCGCTCCGGTCGTTGACGTAATTTGAAACGTTGGGCTGTTAGGCGATTCCGTTTTGACGGCAGACACGTTGCGCACGATACCGATAGCGTTGACCACCCAATCCGTGGATAGTCTTGTCACAGTTTGCCCGCTGCCTGAATACGTGGTGACAAGTACAGTTGAAAACTTGCAAGCGCTGGGAAAAGTTCCCAAGGGAGCCGCGACATTTTCCCTACCGATGTAGGTGACCTTGCCGACCTGTGTTACGGAACCCAGCGTGTTGGGGCGCGAATATCGAAGTTGCCGATCAATGTTTACGAAATCACCCACTGACATGTTGCGCGGGAAAACGGTCGGAGTCGAGTAATAGATCTCGCTTAGTCCTGTATCTTCGATCGTGCTCGAGCCAATTTCAGACCAAAAGTTCGCGGAGTCAATGATCATCTGCATCTTCGTGGGTGCGTTCTGGAACCTTTCAATCAGCGCCTTCACATCGACGTAGCCGTTGAACGTCGTGGTGACGGGATTAAGGAGGGTAAAGAAGGTGTCATTCAACCCTTCGCTGTTGAAGGTCTGATAACTGATCTGGCGCCCAGGATAGTAGAAAGTGCCGCAATAGTCCTGTATACGCGCTACATCTGTAGAGCCCGTGACACAAAACGCGGCGTTTTCTCCAACGTAGCCTTGGCCTTGTGCCGCGTAGTACGTATCCAGACTGGTCATGTATCGATGGTTAGGCGTTTTTCCGCCCAAAGCAGGACGAAAAGCACGGTACACGGCTTTCAATCCCGCGGGGCAGAGACCACCCTGCGGTCGCGCAACAGCGAAGTCGAAGCCCTCATATCGAAAACCAGCGAGATTCTGTGCACTGAGCTGTTCGCAATCTACACCCTCACGACCGTAAAAGTGACTGTTAGTGGGTGGGGAATCGAGACTTATGTAGAACCGGCAAATCCGTTGTGTGTTGGTTGTCAAATCAGGAGCTGAGACTGCCTCAAACGTCATGCCTGTACGCTGGAAATCCGTCCGTCCGTCCAGCAGCAGCTGTTCGGTCACTCGACCGGTAATGAAATAGGCGTCCAGCGTCTTGTTGTAGAACTCGACGGCTGTGACCGCTTGAGCAAAAACGGTACTCGCGCTCAACGCACATGCGAGTACGAGTAGGCGGCGTAGGTAGTTTGAAGTTGACACAATTTTTCTCACACTGACTGATTGGTTGAACTTCCGCTAGAACGCTATCGAGGAGACAGGCCTACGGCGAATTACAGTTAAACCATTATAGAAACAGGCTCCGGGCGCATATGTAGGACGGCGCCTTGACCGCGAGTGGTCGGTGCGCTCGCAGTTCACTGTTCGTTGTTCGTTGTTCGTTGTTCGTTGTGTGGGTGCTCCGTCAAACGGCATTGTTTTGTTGGGCGAGCCGTGACGTGGTCAAATGTTTGCTAACCAGATTTGCATCGATCCACCGGCAAAAACGCCTCATGAAACCGCAATTCGTACTCTCCCTTGCCTGTCCCGACCGTCCCGGCATCGTGCACCGTGTGTCCGGCTTTCTGGTTGAGCACGGCGCAAATATTCTCGAAGCTGCACAGTTTGACGATGTTGGTACCGGCCGCTTCTTCATGCGTGTGCAGTTTGAAGTTAATGATGCAGCGCTAACGACTACCGAGCTGGCAAACCGTTTTGCGACAGTTGCCACCGAGCTTGTGATGCAGGCCAATTTCTACGCGATGGCCACACGCGTACGCGCTTTGATCATGGTGTCAAAGCAGGGACATTGCTTAAACGATTTACTGTTCCGCCACAAGAGCGGGCACCTGCCGATTGACATCACCACGATCGTGAGCAATCACATGGACTACTACCAGCTAGCTGCAAGCTACGACATCCCGTTTGTGCACCTGCCCGTGACGGCGACGACCAAGCTTGCCCAGGAAGCGAAGCTGCGCGACATCGTCGCCGAGCAGAACGTTGATCTCGTCGTACTTGCGCGCTACATGCAGGTGTTGTCGCCCTCGCTGTGCGAATATCTGAACGGTCGCGCGATCAATATTCACCACTCGTTTTTGCCTAGCTTCAAGGGTGCCCGTCCGTACTTTCAGGCGCATGATCGCGGTGTCAAGCTGATCGGTGCCACCGCGCACTACGTGACAACCGATCTTGACGAAGGCCCAATCATTGAACAGGACGTCGCACGCGTGAATCACTCGATGAGTGCCGAGGCGCTGACGGTGGCGGGTAGCGATCTTGAATGCACGGCGCTGGTTCGCGCGGTCAAATGGCATGCCGAACATCGGGTGCTTTTGAACGGCAGCAAGACGGTGGTGTTCAGTTAACAGCTTTTTGCTGTAACGGCGCGTGCAGCAGAGATGGGCGATAGTAGTGACGCTAGTCGACTTTTTCACATTTCGCGAACTCAGCCTTTATGCAGTGGTCTTTTCACCGGAAAGTCATATCTAAAATCTGCTTCAATGCAACGACGATTTCTGGGCCTTCGAGCGCGATCCACGGGTCGCCGGGCGTATAGTCAAGCTCTAAACTTTGGCGGAACATGGCCATCTCTACGCAAACTCATTTAGGCCGCTTCGGGCAGAGACGGCTCGCAATACAAGCGCTCGCAGCGGCACCGTGGTGGCTTCCAGCCGTCGACGCTTTCGCCCAGCATTCGCCGCAAAAGCCGCTTTACGAGCGGCTGCGCGCTGCAAAGATTGAACGCGGCGGCCTGTCGCTCGACATCCCAACGCTCGCCGAGACCGGTACATCGGTGCCCGTCGTGCTCTTCGTTGACCCCGCCAGACTCTCCGGGCGGACGGTCGCAAGACTTGGCATCATCGCGCCGCTGAATCCGCGCCCAGTGGCGCTAGAGATTGAAATGGGCCAGGTTCTTGCGCAGCCACGTCTGACCACCGCGATTCGGCTCGGTGCGACACAAGCGGTGATCGGTGTTGCGCAGCTCTCGGACGGCACGCTATGGCAGCACACCATTGAAGTACTCCTCACCGGAAGCGCCTGTTTTGATGGTACGTAGCTAACATGAGTGAACCGATCCCTGGTCGTAACGCCCGCCTGATCGCGCCTCCTCTGGTGCGCGCTGGTGAAGAATTTCAGGTTCGCCTGTTGATTCAGCACCCGATGGAAACGGGCTTTCGGCGAGACGTGGATGGCAATATTCTGGAAGCCAATTTGCTGGAATTGCTATCACTCGATTTTGACGGACAACCCGTCTTCAACGCACTGACCATGAACGCTCTAACCGCGAATCCGTTTCTCACGTTCGTGGTCACGGTGAAGCAAAGCGGCAAATTCAACGCGCGCTGGCGTGACATGAAGGGCAACGTCGGCTCGATCAGCGCGAGCGTGCGCGTTGTTGCTGCGTAGCTTTTTTTCGCGTTGGTGTGTTGCGCTGATCATCGGCCTATGGGTGGCCAACGCGCCGTTGTTCGCGCAGACCGCGGCCACATCCGCGCCAACGCCGCTGATTGCGAAAGATGCCATTCGCTCCGGCAGCACTTTCACCAGCGCTACGCTACGAGCACAGCAAAAAGATGATGATCTGAATCCCGGCATGCTCTGGGTTGATCAGGGTCGTGGAATTTTCACGCGCAATTGTTCAGCCTGTCACACAAAGCCTGAAGGGCTGGCAGCTCGCTTGCCGAAACTCGCGAGCGACGGCAGCGTGGTGACACTCGAGCGCCAGATTAATCGTTGCCAGTCGGAACGCGTGAAGCAGCCCGTTTACGTCACGGAAAGTCAGCCGCTATTGGGCCTTGCGACGTACCTCGCGTTCTCTTCGCGTGGAATGTCACAAACAGTCGCCCCGAGTGTCACCCAAAGCGCAGCCTGGCAACGCGCACAAAACGAATTTACGCGCGTGCAGGGTAAGCTCGATTTCAACTGTCGCAGTTGCCATGACCACCTTTACGGCAAACGCGTACGCAATCAGGCGATCAGTCAGGGCCACGGCGTTGGCTACCCAGCCTATCGGGTGGAATGGCAAACGCTCGGCTCGCTCAATCGCCGGTTGCGCGCCTGCTTTTTCGGGATGGAAACTGTGGTGCCCGCAGTTAGCGACCCGATCCTCGTCGATCTTGAACTCTATCTTGCGTGGCGGGCGCAAGGGTTGCCGATCGAAGCACCTGCGGTGAGACGTTAGTCCACCAGCTGCGGCCTAGTCCGTCTTCGCGCCAGCCTTGACCCACGCTCCGATTTTCGCGCGCTCTTCTTCGGTGATTTGCGTGGCGTTACTCATCGGCATGATGCGGGTCACGACTGCTTGCTGATACATCGCCTGCGCGTTCTTCACGATAAGTTCCGGGGTATGCAACTGGACGTTTTTCGAGATGACCTGCGCGTTGTGACACATCGCGCATCGCTGCTCGACGATGGACTGAATTTCGGCAAGCTTTGGAGCAACCGAAATGGGTGGCGCCGGGGGTTGCGGTGCTGGGGCCAGCCATACAATCACACCGACCAAAATCGCGGCTCCCGCTGCAAACCATCCATATTGGGGCGGGCCTTTGTGCCGCAACACGAAAAACTGACGAATCAGCGCGCCCGCCAGCATGATGAGCACCAGCACCAGCCAGTTATTTTCGGCGCCGTAGGTCATGCTGTAATGATTCGACAGCATCGCAAATAGAACCGGCAGCGTGAAGTAGGTGTTGTGAACGCTCCGCTGTTTGGCGCGGATCGGATGAATCGGATCCGGCTTTTCACCGACCTTCATGGCGGCCACCGTTTTACGTTGACCGGGAATGATCACCATGAGCACGTTCGCGCTCATCGCTGTCGCAAGACTCGCGCCTGTCAGCAAAAACGCTGCGCGCCCAGCGAACAGATGGCAGGCCACATAGGTCGCAACGAGCACGTAAACAAAAACCAGTGCGCCGACAATTGCATCACCGTTTTTTTTCTGTCCGAACAGGCGGCAGATGGCGTCGTAAACTACCCAGCCCATGACCAGATACACGAGCGACGCCGCAATCGCAGCAGCCGACGAACCCCACGCAAACACATTCTTGTCAATCAAAAACGTCTGCGCATTGAACAGATAAAGCACCACGAACAGCGCAAAACCACTCATCCACGTCCAGTAGCTCTCCCAGTAAAACCAGTGCAGATGATCGGGCAATTGCTTCGGTGCCATCATGTACTTTTGCGGGTTGTAGAACCCGCCACCGTGTACCGCCCACAGCTCGCCGTCAACGCCCTTGTTGATCAGTTCTTGCGACTTCGGCTTCACGAGTGAGCTGTCGAGAAAGACGAAATAGAACGACGAGCCGATCCATGCGATGCCGACGATCACATGCAGCCAGCGCAGCAACAAATTCAGCCAGTCTCCGATGTAGGATTCCATAAGTACTTAACTACCGCGATAAGTTGAATACGTCCACGGTGAGCACACCAGCGGCACGTGGTAGCTGCCACCTTCTTCCGCGATGCCAAAGTCAATCGGCACGACGTCAACAAACAGCGGTTCGGGCAACGTCATGCCTTTATTTCTAAAGTGCTCGCCGATGTGAAAAATCAGGCGATAGCGACCGCGCTTGACCTCGGCATCCTTGAGCAGCGGCGCATCGGTGCGACCATCGGCGTTGGAGCGCGCCGTGACCAGCAATTTCGGCACCGGGTCCATCGAGTAAAGCTCGATTAATACGTTCGATGCGGGCCCACCGTGCACGGTGTCGAGAATGTGTGTGGAGAGTTTTCCCATGCTCTACTCCATGATCAAATCAAGCACACGCAGACGGGCAATCTCGCCGACCTGCATCAGATTGTTGTTGAACTCCATGGCGCGCGTGTTCAAAAGCCGCGATCTCATCGCTCCGTAAATCGCGCCCTGCGTGTTGTTGCGAGCAACGATGATGAACGGAAAATCAAACTTTGCGCGATAGGCCGCATTGAGTTCGCGCAGTTGCGCGATATCAGCCGCGGTCATCGCCGAGAGCCCCGCGGCCGCTTGTTCGCGGGTTGACTCATCAGTCAAACTGCCCGCTGCGGCCTCTTTTCCGGCAAGCTCCGGGTGCGAGTTCAGCAGCTTGAGTTTTTCTGTCTCGTTCGCCGACTGCACCGTGGCGACCAATGCCGCCAGCACGGTCGCACCCGACGTAAATCCAGTCGCAGGCTTCAGTGCAAAGGCACGCTCAGCGATCCATGGCGAATGCTCATAGACCGCGCCGAACGCAGACGAGAACTCAGCGGGCGAAAGGTGGTTGATTTCATTTAGAGTAGGCATAGATGTCCTGAAAGCTTAATGTGCATCCGCTTGCATGGCGGCGTTGATTGCGTCGCTCGCACCGCCACTCGCGCCATTAAAAAACAGGTTCAACGCCAGTGCCGCGATCGAGGTCAGCAGAATACCCGACTCAATCAACGGATGAATGCCGTGCGGCATCCACTGCTTGAAGTTCGGCGCGATGAGCGGAATCATGCCGATACCAATGGATACGGCGACGGTGATCGAATTGAAGCGATTGTTTTTGTAGTCGACGTTAGAGAGTACTCGAATCCCCGTCGCCGCCACCATACCGAACATCGCGAGTCCCGCGCCACCGGGGACAACGGTGGGTAACGACTCCACCAGCGCCGCCAACTTAAGCAGCAACCCGAGCACAATCATGATCACGCCACCAGCAACACAAACGCAGCGGCTTTTTGCGCCGGTGACGGCAACAATTCCCACGTTCTGAGAAAAAATGGTGTGAGGAAACGTGTTGAAAATACCGCCAATCAAAGTCCCCAATCCGTCGGTACGCAGGCCGCGCACGAGTGCCTGCTGATCCACTTTCTTGTCAGTCATTTCTTCGAGCGCGAGAAACATTCTGGTCGATTCAATCATGACCACAATAATGACAAGCGTCAGGGTGAGAATCATCACCGGATCAAACTGGGGCATGCCAAATGAAAACGGCATCACAAAATCAAACCAGGCCACTTTGCCAACCTTGTCGAAATTTATGATGCCAGGCGC
Source organism: Burkholderiales bacterium (assembly GCA_043753585.1). Lineage (GTDB taxonomy): Bacteria > Pseudomonadota > Gammaproteobacteria > Burkholderiales > Casimicrobiaceae > Casimicrobium. Next base: position 4,183 of record JAYUWL010000137.1, on the reverse strand, counting down.
GGTCGCTACGACGCCGCCAATGATGATCCGCAGAAGCACAGAAATGTTGGCGATGAAACCCTTCGCGTAACGAGCGATCACGAGAATCGACACTAACACCGGCACTGCAATACCAACGCCAGTTAACTCCGCATACTTAGAGTTCGGTGCGGAGCCAGGCGCCGTTGCAGCGGCCGTCGCGTCGGCTAGCCGCCTGGCGTGCTCCGGATTCACCACCGAGGGCGCGGTCGAGCCAAACGGGTTACCGAAAACCCAGTTTGTGCGCACGCGCATGGGCTGATGCCGATCACCGCGATGATGGTTCCTGTGACCACTTGTGGAAAGAAGCGAAGCATGCGGCTCACAATCGGCGCGATTAATATCGAGATGATGCCCGCGCCTATGATTGATCCGAAAATCAATTGCGCGCCAACGCTCCCAGGGTTCGCGATCGCGATCATCGGCGCGACTGATGCTAAGGTGACACCCATCATCACAGCCAGCCTAATGCCAAACCATTGCGTCGCGCCTAAAGCCTGAATCAGAGTCACGACGCCGCAACAAAACAAGTCGTCAGAAATCAGGAGCGCTAGCTGATCTGGCGACAGTTTCAGCGCCCGGCCAATGATGCGGGGAACAGCGACGCCCCCGGCGTACATCACCAGAACATGCTGCAACCCAAGCGCGCCCAGGCGCGGCAGCGGCAATTTCTCGTCCACTGGGTGAACGGCGTTCGCAATCGACATGACAAACTCCCCGCTTGTTGACTTCTTTGGCTTAGCAGGTGCTTCATCGATGTCGATGAAACCTGCCGCAGTGTAGGCAACCAGCAAGCGCTATGCCATATCAAAAAGTCAATGAGGGTTAATCAACGAGGACGCGCATTTCCAGCGATGCGTTGATTGCGGCGCACTTGTGCGGTGCAGCGACGACGGGTAACTACGCCGAGGCAACTTTGTGGTTCGCCTGCGCCTCTAGCGCCTGCACCAGCGCGGAGTGATCTGACTGGCCATGCCCCAGCGCAGCGCACGCATTCATGAGCTGCACCACGCCCACCGTTCGCGCGCTCTGCAGCCCCAGGTTCAAAGCCTTTTGCTGCAGCGTGATTCGGAATGCCGGGATGAAGGTCCGCTTGATCATGCGTTCGCCGTGAACTTCCGAAATGCGGTTGGAGGCAACCTCCCCATCAGCGCCTGCCGCACTTTCGCCGGATCAGCATCCGATTTCGATGCAAAGACGAGCGCTTCGCTAACGGCGGCGATGTTGAATGCTACGATAATTTGATTGGTAACTTTGCAGGTCTGGCCATCGCCATTGCCGCCAATCAGCGTGATGTTCTTGCCCATCAACTCAAACAGTGGTTTGACGCGATCAGATGCCGCTTGCGGGCCCCCAGCCATGATGGTGAGCGTTGCGGCCTTTGCGCCGACTTCCCCGCCAGCAACTGGCGCATCAAGGTAGTCGCAGCCCCGCGCATTGGTCTGTTTCGCCAACTCCTTGGTCGCCATCGGATCAATCGCGCGCATGTCAACGACGACCTTGCCCTTGCTCAGACCGGCAGCGATGCCATCCTTGCCAAACAGCACTTTCTTGACATCAGTGTGTTGGGCACCATGGTGAAACTGGTCTCGGCCTTCTGTGCGACTTCTGTGGCCGAGCCGCAGGCGACCGCGCCTGCATCCAGCGAGGCTGCGACGGTGCCGAGCGTGAATGCACGTAAAGCGTATGGCCGGCCGCACGCAAATGTGCAGCCATGGGCGTGCCCATGATGCCAAGACCGATGAGCCCGAGATTTAATGTAGTCATGACTGTCAACGCTGTCTATTTGGTGAGTGCTGACATCCAGCCGAAACCATCCACGGTGGTTGTTTTAGGCTTGTATTCGCAACCGATCCAGCCATCGTAACCGAGCGCGTCAATGTGTTTGAACAGCCACGGATAGTTGATTTCTCCAGTGCCGGGTTCGTTGCGTCCGGGGTTGTCGGCAAGTTGAATGTGACCGATGCGCGGGAGATAGTTCTTTAGCGTGTTACCCAGTTCGCCTTCCATCCGCTGCGCGTGATAGATGTCATACTGAACCTTCAAATTGTCGCTGTCGATCTGATCAAAAATCGCCAGCGCTTCCATCGTGCGATTGACGAAGTAGCCGGGAATGTCAAACAAATTGATCGGTTCCATCACGCAGAGAATGCCTGCCCTTTTGAGTTCGGACGCGGCGTAGGTCAAATTGGCAATTAACGTTGCCTGAGCCAGTTCGGGCGTCACGCCCGCAGGCAATTTCCCGGAGAGGCAATTGATTTTCTTGCAGTCCAGCATGTGAGCGTAGTTGATTGCGCTCGCCACCCCCGCCTTAAATTCGGCCTCACGCCCAGGCAGGCACGCTAATCCACGCTCACCGTTATCCCAGTCACCTGCTGGCAGATTGAACAGTGCCTGCGTCAGTCCGTTCGCTTTTAGCGCTGCCTTGATTTCGGTAGCCACATAGGGATAGGGTGCCATGTATTCGACTGCCTTAAAACCCGCTTTAGCTGAGGCTTCGAAGCGATCCATGAACGGCAGTTCGGTGAACAGGAAGGTTAGATTGGCGGCAAATTTCAGCATGATCAATATTTTGGAGAGGCTGGTGAGGTGGTGCGGAGCGCTCGTTTCTTTACTGAATCCACCAACCCCCTCACCCTAACCCTTTCCCACGAGGGAAGAGGGGACGAAAACCCTAGTCGACCATAGTTGCAACCGCAGTCGGTGCATCCGACCGACTACCTGCAAGTTCTTCCAATTCAATCACGTTATCAATCTCTGTTCCCATGGCGATGTTGGTTACGCACTCCAGCATGATCTCAATCACGACAGGGACTCGGTACTGCGCTATCCACGCTTCGGCCTGTTTGATTGCGGGTGCGATTTCTTCCTGTTTGTGCACGCGGATCGCCTTGCAGCCCACGCCTGCCACTACTTTTACGTGATCTACGCCGTAAGCGTTTTACAGCGTTTCAGTCTCTGGAGTGTTGATGTTTTCGAACGCGAGTTGAACGCAGTAGTCCATTTCAAAGCCGCGCTGATTCTGGCGAATCAGCCCCAGATACGAGTTGTTCACCACGATGTAAATGTAGGGAAGCTTGAATTGCGCGCCAACGGCAAGCTCTTCGATCATGAACTGGAAGTCGTAGTCGCCTGAGAGCGCGACGATCTTTCTGGTGGGATCTGCGGTGCGAACACCGAGCGCAGCGGGTACCGTCCAGCCCAGCGGCCCTGCCTGTCCGCAATTGATCCAGTGCCGTGCCTTGTAAACGTGCAGGAACAGCGCCCCAGCGATCTGCGACAAACCAATCGTGCTCACATAGCAGAAATCCTGACCAAAGGCGTTGTTCATGCACTGATGCACGCGCTGCGGCTTCATTGGAACAGCTTCAAAATCGGTCTTCCGAAGCATGGTGCGCTTGCGCTCAAAGCATTCGCTGACCCAGGCGCTGCGGTGTTTAAGCTCACCGCTAGCCTTCAATTCTCTGGCAACCTCAACAAATTGTTCCAGCGCAAGTTTCGCATCGGAGGCAATGCCGAAATCCGGCGAGAACACGCGCCCGATTTGCGTGGGTTCGATATCCACGTGAACGAACTTGCGGCCCTTTGCGTAGACATCAATCGAGCCGGTGTGTCGACGCCCCGTCATCTTGTCGAAGAGGATGGCCAGACCTATCTGACTGGTGGCGTCACCGATCCGGATGACGTGATGGCCCGCTTGACGCGCGCCGAAGCGGGCGCCGCCCACTACAGTATCGCGCAGGGCCCGCGCGCCGGGCAGAAGGTGCTGAGCCTGCAGCTGGCACCGCGCCATCTGGCGCGAAGTGGTGAATCCAGGGCGCTGTGCGCCAATGCCCACGGTTTTAGTCTGCATGCAGGCGTGCGTTGCGCGACCGAGGACAAGCAGGGTCTGGATTAACTGTGCTGCTACATTACCCGCCCGGCGATTGCCGACGAGCGCTTGAGTGTGGACCGCGCCGGGTAGGTGGTGCTGAAGCTCAAGACGGCTGCCGACGGCGCGCGCACCGGCACACGCGGGCGATTGCGACCACACGCCGACCGGGCGCGCGCAGGGGCGCATGCGGTGGGCGCAATTGTTGAACCGGGTGTTCGATATCGACATCGAGCACTGCCCGTACTGTGGTGGGCAACTGAAACTCATTGCGGCCATCGAGGAGCCGACCGC
>JAYUWL010000136.1:0-4908 GCA_043753585.1 Burkholderiales bacterium | reverse complement strand
TTCCGCCGCTTGATGGATAAGGGCGCGTGGTTTTCTGATGCGCATCAGGCGCATGCCTTCACCGTGACCGCCGTCGGCCACGCGGCGATTCTTTCCGGCGCGTATCCCTATCAAAGCGGGATCATTGCCAACGACTGGAAGAGCCGCGACGGCAAATTCATCTACAACACCGCCGACGCCGCACACAAGTATCTCGACGGCACGCCGACGACCGAAGACGACGGCGTCAGTCCGAAGAATTTGCAGGTGAGTTTGCTGGGCGACGAGTTGCGTTACGCCACCAACAACGCAGGCCGAATTTTCTCGGTCTCCGGCAAGGATCGTGGTGCGATCTTGATGGCGGGCAAGACGGGCACGGCCTACATGCTGTCCAAAAAAACCGGCCGCTTCACCAGCACCAGTTATTACATGGACAAGCATCCGTCGTGGTGGGAAAGCTACTACGAGAAGAAGCCGCAAGATCAATGGTTTCACAAGCGCTGGAACCTGCTGCTTAACGACCCCAAGGCGTATCGACGCGTGCTGCCCGACGGCCAGCCGTGGGCGGCGGTCTACAACAACATGACCTCGAAGATGGGCTATATGTATGGCCTCGGAGAGATCAAGCCGGGCCCGATTTATTACAGCATGCTGATCGCCGGGCCGTTTGGTGATGAGGCCACGGCCGAATTTTCAACCTCGTTGCTCAAAGGCGAGTCCATTGGCAAAAACCCAAAGGGCGCGACTGACATTCTGACTGTGAGCTTTTCAAGCCACGATTACATCAATCACAACTTTGGTCCCGAGAGCATTCAGTCGATGGATCACTTGATTCGCCTTGATCGCACGCTGGCAAAATTTTTCACCGCCATTGATGCGCAGGTGGGCCGCGACAACGTGCTCACGCTGCTGACCGCCGATCACGGATTTATGAACACGCCGGAATACAGCATCGCACGCGGCTTCGACGCGGGTCGCGTTGATCCAAAGGAGATGCGTGCTGTAGTGAACATGCTGGCCGAGAAAAAATTTGGTATCGCGAATCTCGCGCCGCAACACATGACCGGCGGCTGGACGCTGGACTACGCCGCGATGGACGCAAAGGGGGTCAACCGCGAGGAGGTTGAGAACTTTATGGCGCGCGCGGTGCTTGAGCAACCCGGTATGGCGTTTGCCTTCACTCGAAGCCAGCTTGAGCGTGGCAACGTACCGTCGAACCGCGTAGCGACACTTGTGCAGCGCTCCTGGCATCGACAATTTGCAATCGATTTGGTTGTAGTGCAAAAACCGTTTTACTACTTTCAAACCAAGTCGAATTCGCCGCAGGCAGTGTGCTCGCACGGTACGCCCTACAGCTACGACACCAACGTGCCGCTCATGATTCAAGGTTCAAAATGGATCAAACCAGGGCGCTACGGTGAGTATGCGGAGACGGTGGATATCGCGCCAACCCTCGCGCAAATTCTCAACGTCCGGGTGCCGAGCGCGAGCGAAGGTAGAGTGCTGACGCAGGCGTTGCAGTCGAAGTAAATTAGAACGCGCAAACCGTCAACGAAACACTGATTTCGAACAAGCCGTATGGGCTGATGCGCGACTTTGTGCCAATGGCCTCCGCAATTAATTTTGTACACGACAGACGTGAAACACACAGGCGCACTGCGCGAGCCCTACGCGCGCTCCACCGTATACGCCGCCGCCATCACCCGCGTCGCGCAAAAGACCCCATAAGCGCGCCGATTGCTTGCGGCCCTATCCTCGCTCGCCCATGTCGGCATCGCGCAGGACGTGGGTTTGAAGCGGAGTAGGAAGCCCGGTCGGCGCTTCCCACTCAGGGCGGGCTACAAAATGGGTGGCTCCAATTTGAGCGTTCATGACATACATCTTTTGCTACAAACACCGTTACATGTGGAAATAAAACTGATCTTATCAAATAGTCGATAAACTGTAAAAATCGCAGTGAGCTCACGTTCAATGTGAGCTTAGGAAAAAAGTTGTATTTTCTTGGGGGCACAGTTTCGCTCGACCGCCAAGCGACAAAAATCGTTGAGCTCAGTGCGCGGGCGACACTAGTTTCGCCAAATTGGTGAGCGCTGCGGCCTCGTTGTGTTCAATAGCGGTTTCTACTGCGCGTTTAGCGGCTTCGAGAAGCTCTACCGCGCGCTTGCGTGCCGTCTGAATTCCGCGGACAGATTTGACGTATTGATCAGCGTCTGCCAGTCAAAGCACGTGGAATGGGCAATCGAAGTAATTCACGTTCATCAAAGCGCGGGTGATTTGAGCCATCTTGCGACCACTTGAAAATCAATTGCGGCAGCGGCGAACGCAGATAGACCATGAGCGCGTCGACTGGCAGCGAATCTTGTAGCTTGGGGCGGAGAACAATGAATTCCGTCGACGCAACCATCGGTAACTCACCGCCCGATTCAACGATTGCGATTTCTTTCAAGTAGGAGCGAAGACGCGAAACAACCAAATCGCCCTCTCGAATCCGCTTTTTTGTGCTGGCAATCAACCCACGATTGCTTGAGGGCTTCTTGCCTTCCAGAAACGGTGCCAACGCATCGTTAAGATCGTAATTTCTTGCCTCATCCTCGGATTCGTCGCCGTCGGGCAGCCATAGTTCGCGAACCGATTTGAATTGGTCGCTGACGGTTTGCTCGGATGCGTTCGCCAGAATCGATTGGGCTGTCTGTTTCGCAGGGCAGAAATACTCAGCATCAAATCGCCGGGCAAGTCGAACTGTGGCGCTGGATTGGACATAGGCGAGCGGTTCGTGTAGCTGCCAGCCTTTCAAATTCAAGCGTGCCGTCAGATGGTTTTCAATTTGCCGCATCTGCGCATGCGCGGACACTTCTGATTCGAAGCATTCGAAGTAGTTCGGGTCTTTGCGGTGGTAGAAGGAAATTTGCCCGCCATTGCTCCACACGCCCATCGGTGCGCCTGTGGCGCTGCAGTAGCTCTTTAGTTGCTCTTTGCCGTCTTTGAGTTTTGGCTTTTTGACTTCAACAAGGATGTACGGCGAGGTGGTGTTTGCGGCGTCAAACACGCAAATGTCAGCGCGTTTATTCTCGCGTCCGAAGGTAACTTCGTATTCCATCTGAATGCGACTGATTGAATAGCCAAGCTCTTTTAGTCAACACCATAACGTAGAGCTGGCGCACGGCTTCTTCGGGCGTGAGCTTGATCGGTTTGCCGCGCACGAGACACGTCACCTAAGGCGTGGAAAGCTTTGCCGAGGCTTTGAGTGTGATGGATTGCTCCAGCGCTTCGATGAACTCGGCTTTGAATTGCGTGAGGCGGCAGGCGCTGTCTTTGAGCAGGTCCGCAAGGTATGTGGTCATTTGGGCTCTATTGATTCTTTTCAGTTGCGGAACTAGCGCTTGCCCAACAAAGGCGAGCGACCAATGGATGTGGATACGGATTGCTGTTTCGGTGGCGGCGAAAAGTTTTCAAAGGCTTCGCCCGCTGTCCATTCGCCCACGGCATATACGCGCTGATCGCGCAGGCCTTGAACGCCATCGGCCCACGCCATGAGCATGCGTTTTCCGATGTCTGCAAAGCCGGGGTGTTGCTGTATGGCTTGGCGCAGTTGCGGTGCTATGTCTACGACCGCGTCGCTAATCGCCTCGACCATTTGTGTTTGTTCCCGCAGCGGAATGCCGAAGATAGCGGCAATGAATCTCTGCAAATTCTTTCCAGGGGCCCATGTTTTTTTGCCCATGAATTCGATGCCCGGCGGGTTGTGTTGATAGCCCGTGTAGACGTTGGTGGTGAGCATGTCGTACGCAGGCGAGAGGTGAGCGTCGGCGCGTGAGGTGTAGAGCAGCGCGATATTTTTTGCGTGACAATCAGCGTTGCGCAGCGCGTAGGTGAGCAGCAGCATGGTGGCGAGCTGGCGATAAGTGCCCAGGCGGCGCTCGCCAGGCACGTGATCTCGCACGGCGCGGGCGATGCGCTCCCATGTGGTGTCGTATTTCGCAGCGGGGCGCAAGCCGAGCAACGAGCAAAAATCGTCCATGCCGCGCAATGGCAGGCCGTGATCGTTAACGTCGAAGCGGTGCACGACCAAGGCTTGCCCGTCGTCGGATACTTCCGTTTTGGCTGCGGGCATGACGCGTGCGGTGACTTGCATGCAGAGGTGTTCGTTGAGCGCGATGAAGGGCAGCGAGTGGCTGGAGCCTTTGATGATGTGGCGGCGGGTGACGACACTGATTTTTTTGTACTGTGCATAGTGAGACCCAACGACTGTCTCAGGGCGAACGGGGTCGGTTTCATTCTGCGCATCAAGGAATTTAGGCACGACGCCGGACACGCCACTCGCGGCATGTTGGCGCACCAATTCGGCGAAGGCAGCTTCGGAGTTGTCGCCGCGCAGCAGCGTGGCTACTTCGATGGCATTAGCCGGCTCGTTCAGCGTTGCACCGGGCGCGGCGACTTGAATGCGGCCCACCATGTTGCGGCCAATAACAGAGAGCAGGGCGATGGGGCTTGCACCAACGTGCGGCCCAAATTGCTCCTGCAGCACTTGCAGCAAGTAGCCCTCGGGCAAGTTCATTTGCAACACGGGCGGCAGTTGATCGTCCCACACGTACGATTCGGTTCGCACAGGCATGGTGAGCGATACGAAGTCGTCCGGCGCGGTGTGCGCGTGATAGGTCATCACACTCTTGAAATCGCCCGCTTGCTCCAGTATCGCTACTTCGCGGCCGAGAACGTGGACCGCGAGTTTCATGCGTTGTCGGTACGGTCAATGGTGCCCGCGAGATTGCGCTCGCGACGTAGCTCGTCAAGCGTGCCCGATTGCCCAACGGTCACAAGGTCAAGCTCCATGCCCAAGACGGCCAGCACGGCGAGCAGCTTTCGAGCGCCGAATTCGGCAGTTCGCCCACGCTCAAAACGCGATAACGTTTCGGCGGTTATGCCCGCCTG
>JAYUWL010000135.1:0-14838 GCA_043753585.1 Burkholderiales bacterium | reverse complement strand
GTGCTCGCCTATAACCTGCGATCACTCCGTTTTCAAAAAGGACTCAGCCAGGAGGCACTCGCACTATTGTGTGATCTTGACCGAACGTACGTGAGCGCCGTGGAGCGCTGCGCGTGGAACGTGTCGTTGGCGAACATCGAGCGTCTTGCTACTCAATTAGGTGTACCGCCTTGGCAATTGCTGCATCCGACACAAGGGGCACACATAAAAACGGTTGAGAACGAGCAGCGCTTGGAGTAGGTGATGCAGGTTTCGCTTGTATCTAGCTCCGTAATTGACGTGCGCATCAATGAGACGACCAAATCGCAGCACCCGAGAAGCGCCCCCCGTGTCCACATTCAAAGCCTATTTAACGTCGCAAGAAGGCAAGACATCCAAGACCGAACTTGTCGTTTTTTCAGTGGATCAGCTGGATGCGGGCGAGGTGCTGATCAACGTGCCCACCGACAAGCTCGGGACATGCTTAGCCAGGGTTGCTTCGCGAAGTACACGTTTTTTTGGATGTCACGCTCCCCGCAGGCAACTGCCAGCGCTACTTCAAACGGCCCATCTCGGCCTGAAAATCCGTCACCGGCTGCACGCCGTGGGCGTCTACGCACATCAGCGTCCTCGCACGCGGCTCGCGCACCCAACGCGAATAGCTCTTGACGGACAACGCCAATTTCTTGGCCGCGGTGCTGATGCACATACCCTGCTCAGTGACCAGCTTTAAAGTTCTAAATCGCAAAATCGTAATCAATAATCAACGGCGCATGATCCGAAAACCGCTCTTCCAGGTAGATCGAAGCGCTCTTTGCGGTTGCTGCAATCCATGGCGTGGCGATTTGGTAATCGAGGCGCCAGCCTACGTTTTTGTTCCAGCTGTCGCCGCGATTGCTCCACCAGGTGTATTGCTCGGGGCGCTGGTCGAGCTGGCGGAAGACATCGACAAATCCAATCTCGTCGAAGACGTGCGATAGCCATTCGCGTTCATGCGGCAGAAAGCCGGAATTTTTCTTGTTGCTTTTGTAATTTTTAAGGTCGATTTCTTTGTGGGCGATGTTGAAATCGCCGCAGATGACGATCTCTTTGCCGCGTTTTCGTAGTGCGTTCAGATGCTTTGGAAATTCAGTCAGGAAGCGGTCTTTGCTGGCTTGCCGTTCGCGGCCAGCCGCGCCTGAGGGAAGGTAGAGCGAAACTACCGCAACGCGACCAAAATCAGCTTCGAGATAGCGCCCTTCGGTGTCAAATTCGCCGACACCAAACTCCTTGACGACATGCACGGGTTTCTGCTTCGACCAGAGCGCGGTGCCAGCATAGCCCTTCTTGTCGGCCGGATGAAAATGGCCGTGACTCTTCTTGGGCCGCAACATTTCCGCAGGGACGTCGTCGATATTGGCCTTCATCTCCTGCAGGCAGAACACGTCCCAGCCGCGCAGCCGTTGCATCCAGTCGGCGAGGCCTTTGTTGTGAGCGGAGCGAATTCCGTTGGCGTTTAGCGTGACGATGCGCATGGGCGTCCTTCAATTGATCTCAAATTCGCGAGACAATCGCGACTCAGTTCATTTTTTCATGGACGGTGCAAATCATGCGCGCCATCCTGTGCCAGCGCCCCAACTTATCAAGCCTATGTCAACACCCGATACCTTTCGCCAGGAATTTCTGCGTTTTGCACTCGAATGCGATGTGCTGCGTTTTGGCGAATTCAAAACCAAGTCGGGACGATTGTCGCCTTACTTTTTTAATAGCGGTTTGTTCAATACCGGCCAATCGCTGTTGCGTCTGGGCCGTTACTACGCTGACGCGGCGATTGCGTCGGGGGTTGCCTTCGACATGACGTTTGGCCCGGCGTACAAAGGCATCCCGCTGGTGTCAGCGCTTGCTATCGGACTTGCCGAAAAAGGTCACAATCTGCCGTATTCGTTCAACCGCAAGGAGGCGAAAGATCACGGCGAAGGCGGGATGATCGTCGGCGCGCCGCTTACGGGCCGCGTGCTGATCGTCGACGACGTCATCACCGCAGGCACGAGCGTGCGCGAGTCGGTCGCGATAATCCGCGCGGCAGGGGCCACACCGGCGGGGGTGCTCATCATGATTGACCGAATGGAGAGGGGCGCTGGCACGCTCTCTGCTGTACAGGATGTGGAGGCGCAGTTTGGAATCCCCGTGATCGCCATTGCTTCGCTTCCGGATGTGCTAGCGCTCGTCAGTGCCACCGCTCGCCTGGCTGAGTACAAACAAAAGATAGAGGTGTATCGGGAAACGTATGGGGTGGTCGATTAGCCGCTTGCGAAATATTCAAAGTATGAGTGAGCGACGGCATAAGTCGCTGGCTGTGACCTGCGCGTTCGCAATTGCTGCGGGCGTCACAGGGCACGGTCAGGCGCAGCTCTACAAATGGATCGACGAAAACGGCAAAGTGCAATACAGCGACACCGTGCCTCCCGGCGCAGTTGATCGTGCGCGCAAGGAGCTGCGCACGGATGGCACCATCAAACAGGAAACGCACCGTGCCGCGACAACGGAAGAGCGGCGACTCGCTCTGATGAAAGCGGTTGAAGACGCGAAGCTTAAGGCCGTCCAGGATGAGCGCGACCGCAAGGACAAAGCGCTGCTTGCGACGTACATCGATCTTGCCGATTTTGACCGCGTACGGGATCGGGCGCTGGCGTTGATGGACGCCGATCTCAAAACCATGATTGAGCGCGAAACGCTGCTCAAGAAAGTGCTCGCGCTGCCGGCGGGCGCGCCGCCGCTTGTGATTGCCGGTCCGCCCGCTGCTGCGCCGCCCCCCGCCCCTGCGCCCGTGCCTGGCAAGCCGCCGCCGCCAAAACCTGCGGCGCTCAAACCGAACGTGATCACGCAGATTGAAGCGCGCTCAGAGATGCCGCGACTGGTTGATGCGATGGCGCGCAAGAAGCGTGATCGCGAGGACATCACCGCACTTTATGCGAAGGAGCGCCTGCGCCTGGCGGGTCTGATTGCAGCCAATGATGCCTTGATTAACGCCGCACAGCAGAAGTCTGCGGTCGCGCCGACAGCGCCCGTGCGCAAGTAAATCTGATAGCAGCTTTTCTCTAAAACGACCGTGCCACTGGGGCTAAGATCAATTTAGAGCATAAATCGACTTTTTATGATTTGCGCAGCTAGCCCAAGAACAGCGGTCGTTTTACGGTCAAGTTGATCATTCACAGGCGACGCCGCTATCCTTCTTCATCATGAAGATTGCATTTCACCTGGACCCGCTCGCCAAACTCAAGGCATATAAAGACACCTCAGTCGCCATGATGCGCGCGGCACAGGCGCGTGGCCATTCGATTTTTGCGATCGAGCCGGGTAACGTGTTCAGCCGTAACGGCGTGGTGCAGGCCTACCCGCTGCAATTGACCGTCAATGACGACGACAACGCATGGTTTGACGCTAACGCTATCCCTGCCACGCCGCTCTCGGAATTCGACGCCGTGATCGAGCGCAAGGATCCGCCGTTTGACATGGAATACGTCTATCACACATACCTCTTCGAGCGCGCCTCTGAGCAGGGCGCACGCGTGTTCAACCGCCCCGGCGCGATTCGTGACAACAACGAAAAGATGGCGATACTCAAGCATCCCGACATGATCGCACCGACCGTGGTTACGCGTTCTGCCGAAGTGCTGCGGCAGTTCGCCAACGAGCATAAAGACGCGATCTTCAAGCCGCTCGACGGCATGGGAGGCAGCGGCATTTTCCGGGTGCGCGAGGCGGACGCAAATTTAAGCGTCATCATCGAAACGCTCACCCTGCTCGGCACGCAGAGCATCATGGCGCAGCGGTATTTGCCGGAAATTGTTGATGGCGACAAGCGGATTCTTCTGATTGCCGGTGAAGTCGTTCCCTATGCGCTGGCCCGGATTCCCATGATCGGCGAAACGCGCGGCAACATGGCAGCCGGTGGTCGTCCGGAGGCGCGTCCGTTCAGCGAATCGGATAAACGCATCGCCCAGACGATGGCGAAGCGACTGTGGGCGGAAGGCCTGTTTTTAGTGGGTCTCGACGTGATCGGCGACAAAGTGACCGAGATCAATGTCACCAGCCCGACCGGTTTTGTCGAAATCAAGGCACAGACCGGTTTTGACGTTGCGGATTTGTTTGTGCGCAAATTAGAGTCAGTCGTCGGCACTTAAATCGGGCATTTTGCGGCGGCGCAGCAAAATCCCTGCTACCATCAGTGTCACGAAAATGTCACACTGAAGCTCTGTAAAGGGCACAACGTGTGGGTGGCCTAAGAGTACGAGGGTTAGGGATTACATCTTGATCGGCATTCTCATCATTGCGCATGGCAATTTCGGCGATTCACTGATTCAGTGTATGACCCACGTGCTCGGCAAAAGGCCGGAAGGCATCGCTGCGATCCAGGTTGCGGGAACCGACTCGCCGCGCGAACTCATGCCCTCCGCGCAGCGCATGGTCAATGCGCTCGACGACGGCAGCGGTGTTCTCGTGATCACCGACATCTTCGGCTCCAGTCCGTCAAACCTTGCCTGCAAGCTGCTCGTTCCCGGCCACGTTGAAGCGGTCGCTGGTGCCAATGTGCCGATGCTCGTACGCGCCATCACCTACCGCGAGCGCAGCATGGAAGTTTTGCTAAAACGCGTAGTTTCCGGAGGTTGCGAAGGCGTGTTTCACATCGAAGCAGATCCCATTCTTGGCCCGCAGGTGGCGCACTCTGCCGCCAATGAGGGCGCGCCGGTCTTGAATCGCCACTAGCCGTCACTGATATAACAACAGGATGCAAAAGCGCGACATCGAAATCGTCAACAAGCTCGGCCTTCACGCCCGGGCCTCGGCCAAACTCACCCAGACCGCCACCCGCTTCAAATGTGAGGTGAATCTTGAGCGCAATGGCCGTCGCGTTAACGCCAAGAGCATTATGGGCGTCATGATGCTAGCGGCGGGCAAGGGCACGACGATTCAGATCGAGACCGAAGGTGATGACGAGACCGATGCGATGGCGGCACTCGTCGCGCTCATCGAGGACAAGTTCGGCGAGGGCGAGTAGACCACTCGTGTGCCGCAGTATCGGCGGCACAGCCCTGAGCAGGCCGAGGCGTTACCATTAGTGTGTGAACGCCGTTGCTGAACTCCCTCCCTCACTACGCAAAATTTCTTTCGTGTTGCACGGCGTTGCTGCTGCGCCCGGAATTGCCATTGCGCGCGCACAGCTGGTCTCGCACGCGACGCTTGAGGTCGCGCATTACGACATCGCGCCGGAGCAGGTAGGGGCCGAGCTCGCACGCTTTGACACTGCGCTGGCGACGGTGCGAGCGCAATTCGAAGCGCTGCACGAGCGCATGAAGGGAGACGATGCACCAGCTGAATTCGGCGCGTTTCTCGATGTGCACTGGATGATCCTCACCGACACCCACATCGCGAAAGACCCTAAAGTTGCCATCGCCGAGCTGCGCTGCAATGCCGAGTGGGCAGTCACCCAGAAAATGAAGGAGCTGGTCGAGCAATTCGAGCAGTTTGAAGACCCGTATCTGCGCGAGAGATCGCACGATGTCGTGCAGGTCGTGGAGCGCATCGTCAAAGCGCTGATCGGCAAGCCGAGCGAGTTGCCGCTGATCAATCCCGATCATGCGACTGCGCTGGTTGCACATGACTTATCGCCCGCCGATGCGATTCATTTCAAGCAATCGGCGTTTGCCGCGTTCGTGACCGACGTTGGCGGCGCGACGTCGCACACCGCGATTGTGGCGCGTTCGCTGGGCATACCTGCGGTCGTCGCCCTGCATAACGCACGATCATTGCTGCGCGAATCCGAGCTATTGATTGTTGATGGTGACAACGGTCTGGTCATCGTCAACCCCGATCAGCATGTGCTTGCGGAATACGAGCACAAACAAAGCAGCCAGTTGCTTGAGCGCAAAAAGTTGAAGCGCCTTGTCAGCACGCGCGCGATCACGCTTGATGGCACGGCCATTGACCTCAATGCCAACATTGAGCTGCCCTCCGACATTCCCGGCTGTATCGAAAATGGTGCCGATGGTGTCGGGCTGTTCCGCTCGGAATTTTTGTTTTTGCATCGTGACGATTTACCGACTGAGGACGAACAATTCGAGTCGTATCGTGCGGTGGTTGAGGGATTGCAGGGACGGCCCGTCACGATCCGAACGTTTGACCTGGGTGCCGACAAGCGGATGCCGGGACTCGGTGACAGGCACAGCGACAACCCCGCGCTGGGATTGCGCGCGATTCGTCTGTGCCTCGCCGAGCCCAAGCTTTTCATGACACAGCTGCGCGCCATCCTGCGCGCCAGCGCGTACGGGCGGCTGCGCATCCTGATCCCGATGATCGCCAACGCGCATGAAATTACGCAAACGCTGGCGTTCATCGCTCGCGCCAAAGCCGAGCTGATGACGCTGGGTGTCCCGTTTGACAACGACGTGCCGGTCGGGGGCATGATTGAAATCCCGGCTGCGGTGCTGTCGCTGTCGTACTTCGCCGAACGACTCGACTTTTTGTCGATTGGCACCAACGACCTGATTCAGTACACGCTGGCCATTGATCGCACCGATGACGCCGTGGCGCATATGTACGATCCCTTGCATCCAGCGGTACTAAAGCTCATCGCGCAAGCGATCCGCACAGCGAGTAAGGCCAACACACCCATTGCCGTATGCGGCGAAATGGCGGGCGAGCTGCGCCTGACCCGGCTGTTGTTAGGTTTCGGATTGCGCAATTTTTCGATGCATCCGGCGCAGCTGTTGACGATCAAGCAGCGCGTTCTGACCTCGAGCATTGCCGATTGTGAGGCGGTGGCGAATCGAATTCTGCGCACCGACGATCCGGACAAAATCGCAGCAGCGCTAGTGCGACTGAACGCGCTCTAGGTCTTTCTGTTCGGTCAGCTCATTGAGCCATTTTTCGGTCTCTCCGGGGGATCGCAAAATGACCGTCCGGGCACTGGAATACGTGGCAAGTACTTGTGGAAAATCCCGGCGATTGTGGCCGTATGACTTCAGCAACCACAGCAGAATGGAATGACGGCCAAGGCTCAGTGCTACCGTTTCGTAGTTTCCATTGCAACACGGCACACCGCGAAAATTACGTTGGAAAGTGCGACGCAGCAGACGCCACGCGGTGGTCAGAAAACCGTAGTCGAGCCAGATAATCGTGTCAGCCCGACCCCAGATCAAATCCCTGACGACGCTGTAGCCGCCATCGATGATCCATGCAGGCTCGGTCGTGGCTGCATCAACGAGCCGCCGAAAATCCTCATCAGCGCGCTCTCGCCACCCCGGTAGCCAGTGCAAATCGTCGAGCTCTGTATGCCGAATTTGCAGGCGCTGCGATAGCGTCCGCGCAAGCGTGGATTTGCCCGAACCGGTCGTGCCGATGATTGCAAGGCGCTGGATTGGGTGCATTTAAGGGCATTCCTGTAAATCCGTTTTTCGGGCGAATCGCGTTGTTGCGTCGTGCTCGCAATCCTCATGTACCAGGGCGGTAATGAAGGTTGCTGCGCGCGTCGCGCCTGGCACTTCATCCCGAAAATCCGAATTTATAGAAGTGCCTTAAGAATATTTGGCCGGAAGCGCCTGATTGGTTAACATTTGATAATCGCCGATTTGAAGATACAGCTTGCGGGCGAGGTTGCAGTGTCAATTGCAATCAAAATTGCTAAAGCGACGTCAGAGCAGACTCCTCTCTTCGTCTCACGACAAGCCCGCAAGCCCCGCCTTCATGGCACTTTCGCTTCCGGGCGTTTTTGTTGACCGTCATTCATGGTAATTGCTGCTGACTCCGTAGGCTTTGTATCGCCGCACAAAATTGCATTCGACACGCCGCTGACTTTTGCCTCGGGCGCCACACTGGATCGATATGATCTGATGGTGGAGACGTATGGCGAACTGAACGCCTCGCGTTCCAACGCCGTGCTCGTCTGCCACGCCTTGTCGGGGCATCACCATGTCGCCGGTTTCTACAAAGACGCACCGGATCCCTCGAAATCCGAAGGCTGGTGGGACAATCTCATCGGCCCGGGTCGACCGCTCGACACGCGCAAGTTTTTCGTCATCGGGCTCAACAATCTGGGCGGCTGTCACGGCTCGACCGGGCCTGGTACGCTTAATGCGGCAACCGGCGTGCAATATGGAAGTGAGTTCCCCATCGTCACCGTACCCGACTGGGTGCGCGCGCAGGTTCGGCTCGCTGACCACTTCGGTATCGAGTCGTTCGCCGCGATTCTCGGCGGATCGCTGGGCGGCATGCAGGCAATGCAGTGGGCGATTGATTTCCCCGAGCGCGTTCGCAACGTGCTCGCGATCGCGGCAGCTCCGAAACTCTCGGCAGAGAACATCGGTTTTAATGAGGTTGCACGGCAAGCCATTCGCACCGATCCCGATTTTCACGAGGGTAATTTTTACGCGCATGGCGTAGTGCCGAAGCGAGGTTTGCGGCTGTCCCGCATGCTCGGGCATCTCACTTATTTATCCGACGATTTAATGGGTGAAAAGTTTGGCCGTGTGCTGAAAGGCGAGGACTATCAGTTCGGCTTCGACGCCGAGTTTGAGGTCGAAAGCTACCTTCGCTATCAGGGCGACAAGTTCGCCGGATACTTTGATGCAAACACCTATTTGCTCATGACGCGGGCGCTCGATTACTTCGATCCGGCGCGCGCATTCGATGGTGATCTTGCGGCTGCCTTTGCGAAAAGTAAAGCCGGATTTTTCATCGCGGCCTTCACCAGCGACTGGCGCTTCTCCCCTGCGCGCTCGAAGGAAATTGTGCGAGCACTGCTGGTCAACAAACACGACGTAAGTTTCGCCGAAATTGAATCGGTCGAAGGTCACGATTCGTTCCTGATGCCGATTGCGCAGTATCACGCGCTGCTGCGCGCAACTTTCGAAGGGATCAAGATATGAGCGCCGCCTATGTCCGCCCCGATTTTGATGTCGTCGCCAACTGGGTGCCGCAAGGTGCGTCGGTGCTCGATTTAGGCTGTGGCGACGGCGAGCTGCTGGCGCGCCTGCAGCGTGATCGTGACAGCCGTGGCTACGGTGTCGAGATTGAAGACGGTGCCGTGCTCACCTGCCTGAAGCGTGGTCTGAACGTGTTGCAAGGCAACATCGAAAGCGGCCTGAACCTGTTCGACGATGGCGCATTCGACGTCGTGATTTTGTCGCAGACTTTGCAGGCGACGCGACACACCGAGGCGCTGGTGCGTGAGGTATTACGTGTCGGTAAAAGCGCAATTGTGACGCTGCCGAATTTTGGCCACTGGTCGGTCCGCTGGCAGCTTGGTGTGGGCGGGCGGATGCCGGTCTCAAAGCGCCTGCCGTATCAGTGGTACGACACACCAAACGTACACTTTTCGACCATCACGGACTTCGACGTTTTTTGCGCCGACAAGGGCATCACGGTTGAGCGCCGCGCCGCGCTGGCGGGCGGCCGCGCAATTACGTTTTTGCCGAATGTGCGCGGCGAGACGGCGGTGTTCCAGATTCGACGGTGATCCCGGTTGCGGGCGCGGCGTGCCGCACCGACAACTTCGAAAATTACTTCACCGTAATTACCGGTTCTATTGGACGGTGATGGTAATCCGCTCGCTCATTACCGGCGGGTGATGCGGAATGTGATTTTGATCGGCCAGCAGCAATTGCAGCGTATGTTTGCCGGGCACCATTGGCAGCGTGACTTCCGTCTGCCCTATGCCGTAATGGCGAAACTGATCGCTATTGGGAATCGGGTCGTTCACGTCAATCGCGTCCACATCAATGAGCAGGTGATGGTGTCCGGTACCCGCTTTTTCGATGCCCGCCGGGGCGACGCCCATGCCGCTCAAACCGAAATGAACGAGCACGGGTGAACTCACGCTATCGCCGTTTTTCAGGTTGATAAAATACAGCCTCGATCCGGCAATGGCTGCGACTTTTTCGTAGCCGGCAGCAAGCTTCGGTGTGCTGACGGTGACTCTCATCGGGGCCGTTGGCGCGACCGTGGTCACCGCCGTGGTTTGCATTCCGCCCTGATTTGCGCATGCGGCCAGGGTCAGTAGCAGGCCAGCGGCGAGTGCGGTTTTGGTAAGTTTGAATGTCATGCTTTGATGCTCCTTTAGCGCAGTGAGCGTAGCAGTTCAGGTGACGGCAAGCAATGCGAATGTTTGTGATCCGCCGGTGACGGGCTCACCCAGTGTGTTACCGTCATTGTCACAAATGAACATTGCCTCGCCTAAGTTACGTTTTCGGCGCAGGCGTCCGACACAAACTCTTGAGGAGACGGAACCGTGATATCAAGGTTTTTCGCAGCCAGCACATCGCTGACCGCTCTTGCGCTGACCGCCTGCCAGGCTCTGGGCATGTCGGAAGAAAAAAAGCCCGTGGTTGCAGTGGCAGAGATGATGCCGACTTCGGCCGCTGCTCCTGCCAACCTGAAGCCCACGGGCACGGTCACGCTCACTCAGATCGGTACTAACCGGGTGCTGATCAAGGCCGAGATCAGCGGGCTTAAGCCGTATTCCGAGCATGGCTTTCATGTTCACGCGGTGCCCGACTGCTCCGGCGACGGTATGCAAACTGGCGGTCACTTCAATCCGGATGGCAATCCGCATGGCGATCCGTCGCACATCCTGCGTCACGCGGGCGCGATGTTCAACATCAAAACAGACGGCGCAGGCGTCGGCACAGCGCGGCAAGAGGTCGACACCATCATGCTGATGCCCGGCAAGTACAGCATCATCGGACTTCCTCTCATCACTCATCGCGACCCGGATGATTACGTGTCGCAACCGCTCGGCAATGCCGGGCCGCGCGTGAGTTGCGGCATCATTAAACTGGTCGAAATAGCGAAGAAGCAGTAGCAGCTTTTGGCTGCACGCCCTATTGCACGCGGGCTAGAATAAAAAAACGCCAGAAGTTGACTTCTGGCGTTTTGCGCTTCTAGCCCAAGTTCTCGGCTGATTCCAGCGTTTAGCCGCTGATTTTGGCTGCGAACGCAGCGACGCGCTCACCAAGCAATTCGCCGGTTTTGAAATCGCTGGCCGGGATGCCTTCAACGCCCTGATCGACGTTGGCTTGCACCATCAAGCCAGTCGACGAACCGATACGATTCAAGTCGTCAATCGAGCCCTTGCTGTTGTTATTGCCGGGCATCATGCCGGTGCCAATCCAGATCATGCCTTGCTGCATGGCAAACGTCACAAACTGTTGCAGCGTCGAGAGTTTGTCGCCCGACTGGCTGCCGGAGCAGGTGAACCCGGCCGCGATTTTGTCCTTCCAGCCCATCGTGAACCAGACTTTCGAGCTCGCGTCCATGAAGCCTTTCATTGGCGCCGAGGCCGAGCCCATGTACGTTGGCGCGCCGAAGATGATGGCGTCGGCCTTCGCCAGCGTCTCCCAGTTCGTGTCCGCGTCGGTCACGCTAATGAAATGCACGGTGGTGCCCGCGACGCTCGCAGCGCCTTTCTGGACGGCCTCGGCAACGGCTTTGGTGTGGCCGTAGCCGGAGTGATAGACGATTGCAACTGATGTCATGATGATTCCCTGGTGAAGTGAAGGAGCGAAAAATTATTGAAGTTGACCGAGATCGAAGACAAGCACTTCGGCTTCTTCGCCGTTCTCGATGGTGACGCTTGATTCATTCTCGATCATCACGGCGTCGCCTTCGGACAACGCCGCGCCATTGACCGTCACCAAACCGCGAGCCACATGAACGTAGGCCTGGCGACCCGCCGCGAGATCATGTGTCGCCGACTCGTCGCCATCGAACAGGCCCGCAAACATCCGCGCATTCTGCTGAATCGTGACCGAGCCGCTGGCACCGTCCGGCGAGGCAACCAGGCGTAATTTGCCTCGCTTGCCCGCTGCGTCGTAAAACTTTTGCTCGTAAGAAGCAGGGCTTCCGATACGGTCCGGAATGATCCAGATTTGCAGGAGATGCGTGCGTTGATCGGCATTCGGATTGAACTCGCTGTGACGGATGCCGGTGCCCGCGCTCATCCGCTGCACCTCACCGGGCACGATGTTGCCTGCGTTCCCCAGCGAATCCTTGTGTGCCACCGCACCTTCGAGCACATAGGTGACGATTTCCATGTCTTGGTGACCATGTGTACCAAAGCCTTGCCCCGGCGCGATGTAGTCGTCGTTGATCACGCGCAGTGGTCCGAAATGCACATGCTTGGGATCCTGATATTCAGCGAACGAAAAGCTGAACCGGCTTTGCAACCAGCCGTGATCGGCCTGACCGCGATCTTCGGATTTTCTGAGTGTCAACATGATGCGGGACTTTCTGCGTGGGTTCCTGAACTGTGAACCGAATTATCGGTGCATGACACCGGGCACATAACCTTGCTTTCCTGACGCACTTGTTCAAAAATATTGACTATGTTGAAATTGACGCTGGAATCTCTCGAAATTCTTGATGCGATTGCCCGGCTCGGCAGCTTCGGGCGCGCGGCGGAAGAGTTGGGACGCGTGCCGTCAGCCATCACCTACGCCGTGCGCAAACTGGAAGACGATCTCGACACGCTGATCTTTGATCGAAAAGGCTATCGGGCGGAATTGACGGCGGTCGGCAAAGTGGTGCTGGAGCAGGGGCGCGAACTGCTGGCGCGGGCGGATTTGCTGCAATCGCAGATCGCGCAAACCGCCACAGGCTGGGAACTTGAGCTGCGCATTGCGCTGGACGGTATCCTGCCGTGGCGCTGGCTTCAACCGCATGTTGAAGCGTATTTTGCCGACGCTTGTTCAGCAAAACTGCGCATCAATGAAGAAACGTTGGCGGGCACCTGGGACGCGCTGCTTGATGGCCGGGCTGACCTCGTCATCGGGGCCAGCAGCGACCCACCAAACGGCATGGGGATCAGTACGCAACCGCTGTTTGCGCTCGATTTCGACTACTGCGTGTCGCCAAAGCATGTGCTCGCCAATGCGGCCGAACCGATTCCGGACGAGGTGCTGAAACTGCATCGCGCGGTGGCGGTCGGCGACAGCGCTCGGCGCTTGCCGCTGCGCACCAGCGGTTTGCTCTCCGGACAGGACATTCTTGTGGTGCCGTCGATGCAGGCCAAGGTTGAGGCGCAGGTTCAGGGCCTCGGCGCGGGTTATCTGGCGAGTTGGTTTGCGCGACCGAACGTGAAGGACAAATCACTGATCGTGAAAGCAGTGGCCGCTCCCAAGCCGTCGGGCAACGTAGTGATCGCCTGGAAAAGCGGCAATCGTGGGCGGGCATTGACGTGGTGGAAAGAGCGATTGCGTGACGTCAAATCTCCGAAATGAAGGGCAAAGTGTCACAATTGAAACCATCAAACACGCTTCGCTGTCGTAATGCGTCAATTCATCGTTCCCGCGCTGTGCGCCCTGTCGTCGCTGTTGCTGGCGGGATGTGCGAATGCTCCGACTGCCAGTACAGAGGTCGCCAACGCCGCCGGCATTTCATTACGTTTTATTGGCGAGGCTGTTGTGCCGCATCGGATGGACGTCGGCGGAACAACGTTCGGCGGCATTTCGGGCATTGACTACGACGAGGCGCGCGATCAGTACTTCCTCATTTCGGATGATCGCTCGGAGCGAAATCCGGCCCGCTTCTACACCGCCAAAATCGCCATCACAGACAAAGAGATCAAGGTCCCGCAGATCACCTCGGTGGTGACGTTGAAGCGGCCCGACGGTACGGCATATGGCAGCGAAAAGGCCGCTGCAAAGGACGTGTCCGACCCTGAATCCATACGTTATCGTGCAGACACCGACACCCTCTTCTGGACGAGCGAGGGCGACAAGAAGCTCGGCATCGATCCATCGGTGCGCGAGATCAAACTCGACGGAACCTTTATTCGCGAAATGCCGACGCTGCCGATGTTTCGCATGCAGCAGGGCGATAGCGGGCCGCGCGACAACCTGACGTTCGAAGGCATGACGCTGACCCCTGACAGCAAGGCGTACTGGGTGTCAATGGAGTCGGCGCGCTTCGAGGACGGGCTGGAGCCCACCGTGGACAAGGCGGGAGGGCCGCTACGCATTACGCTTTATCACGCCAGTTCTGGCAATGCGATTCGCCAGATTGCCTACATTCCCGATGCGATTCCGCTCAAGCCAACCGCCAGGGGCGACTCCGACAACGGCGTTCCTGAGATTCTGATGCTCGACCAATTTCGCATGCTGGTGCTGGAGCGCAGTTATTCGCCGGGGCCGGGCAACTCGCTGCGGCTGTATTTGATTGATACGCGGGACGGCAGTGACGTGCTTGCGGTGCCCGCGTTGCGTGACGGCAATTACACGCCCGCTGCCAAGCGGTTGATCATCAATTTTGACAGCCTGAAACTGAAGAAACTCGACAACACCGAAGGCATGACGTTCGGCCCTCGTCTGGCGAACGGCAACCGCACGCTCGTGTTCGTCAGCGATGACAACTTTCGTGGCTCCCAACTCAATCAGTTTCTCGCATTTGAGGTCGTCGAGCCCAGGCCGACGGTCTCTTACGTGATCGAGCCGCCACCAATGTGGTGGCCCTATCCGTATTACGGCTATCGGCCGTGGATTCCGAGGCCGCGCGCGCTGCCGATGCCGAAGCCAAACTAGCTAATAGCTTTTGGACAAAACCCCTATTCCGCTTGGGCTGAACGCAATTATTAGTGGTTATCGACTTGTGTTGATTTGACGGTTTATCCCTTGTCTAGTCTGGGCTAACGGGCAGAGTTAATCGTTAAGGCGCAGACCGAACGCCGTCGGTACGGAAAATCCGTTCCGCAGTTGGCGTTGAGGTTCGCCTTAATCGCTGACAGCGGTATCCCTAGGGAAACACCGATTTAATCAATCTGCGCAGAGCCAGTTGCGAATCGCGAACGCCTACTTTCGCGAGTCTTCAAATTGTGTGGCTTTTCACGAA